>DASWAE010000077.1:0-19086 GCA_036391275.1 Trebonia sp. | reverse complement strand
CATGGTCGACGACGTCGACCGCGCGCTGCGCGAGCCGCTGGAGATCTTCCCCGTCTGCCACCACTCGCCCGCCTCGGCGACGGCGATGGCCCGCCGCCTGCGCGAGAAGCAGCCGAAGGTCGTGTACCTGGAGCTGTGCGAGGACATGGCGCCGCTGCTGACCGAGCTGCGCAACTGCACGCTCCCTGTCGCCCTCCAGGCGTTCGCGAGCGAGGTCGACGGCTTCCCCCGCGAGTGGGCCCCGCTGTCGGTGGTCGCGCCGATCACCGAGGCCTCGGCCGAGTACCAGGCGATCTCCTACGCGCTTGACACCCCGGACGTGGACCTGGTCCTCGTCGACCGCTCCTCGGACCACGTCTTCCAGTGGCACGAGCGGCCGGAAGCCGCCGGTGCCGGCGCGGACCCGGACACCCCTAGTCCCGAGCCTCCCGAGGAAGAGGCGGGCCTGCACGGCGACGCGGTCGGCGTGGAGATCGGCGACCTGCGGCCGCGCTTCGCCGAACTGGAAGAGCACCTGCTGCGCCACGGCAGGGTCCGGCACTGGTCGGAAGGGTGGCACCAGTACGCCGAGCTGCCGCTCGGCGACGCCGACCACGACACCTACCGCCAGGCCATGTTCCTGATCGGGAGCCTCTTCCGGCGGCTTGCCCCAGGTGAGGCGGACCGGGTGCGCGTGGACGAAGACCGGGAGCGCTACATGTGGACCAGGATGCGCGAGCACCTGGCCGCGACCGGTACCGCCCCGGCGGACTGCCTCTACGTCTGCGGCGCCTTCCACGCCGCCAGCCGCGTCGCGGAGTTCGGCGTGGCGGGCAGCGGCACCTTCGAGATCAGCCCCCGTAGCGCCACGCAGTGGCAGCACGGGCTGATCCCCTCCAGCCACGCGGCGATCGAGGCGCAGTTCGGCCTCGCCGGGGGCAGCGTGTCGATCGCCGCGACGACCTGGGCGAAGAACGTCAAGCGCACTGGCGTCAAGCCGTACCGGCTGGACGGCCAGGCGGGCGCGAGGAAAGCCCCGGCCAAGAAAACCGCGGCCGGGAAGACCGCGGGGGCACCGGTGCCCGTACCCCCGGTACCGGCCTCGGACAAGCTGACCGGCGTCCTCCAGCGGCCGCCGGTCCTTGACAGTCTCGACGAGGCTGAGCTGCTCGGCTGGTCGGTGGACATCGTGCGCGCGGCCCGGCGCAACGGCTACCTCGCCTCCACCGCCGACGCCATCGCGGTGTTCGAGACGTCGATCCTGCTGGCCGGAATGCGGGACCGGGCCAAGCCCACCCCTTATGACTTCCAGGACGCGGCGGTCACCTGCATCGAGAAGGACGCCGTGCCCGGCCGGCGCGACGTGCGCCGCCTCGTGGAGATCATGATGGGCGGCGACCGTATCGGCCGTGTCGGCTACGCGGCGCTGCCGCCGCTGGCCCGCGACGTGCACGACCGGCTCGCGCCGCTGGGCCTGAAGCTCGGGCAGCGCGGCGTGCACCGGGCACTGCTGAACATCGCCGCCCAGCCGGAACTGGCGGCGTGCTCCGACGTGCTGTGGATGCTGCGCTACCTCATGCCGCAGGGGGCCGCGCGCCCGATCATGGGCGAGCGCGCTCTCGGCGAGCAGCCGATCCAGGAATCGTGGGACCTGGCGCTCGGCACCCACCAGCGCGCGCTCATCGAGCTGGGCTACGAGGGCGTCACCATCGAACAGGTCCTGGAGCGGCGGCTGCGCCGCGCGGCCTACGGGGCGCGGGCGACCACGGGAGGCGTCCTGGCGGCCGTCGAGGACGCGATCTTGTACCTGCGCAGCCGCCGCCTCGCCGACGAACTGGGCACCCGCGCCCTGGAGGTGCTGTCGACCGAGCGCAGCGTTGACGGCGCACCCGAGGTGCTGCGCCGGGCCCGCCGGCTGCTGGCGTACTACCGCACTCGCCGCCCGGACACGGGCGAGCCGGCGCTGCCGTCGTGGCTTGAGTCCTTCGTGAAGGCCGGCTACGCGCACTACTGCACGCTGCTGCCCATGGCGTTCAACGACGATGACGCAACCGTGCGGCACGTGGCGGCGATGCTCGGCTTCCTGTTCAGCATGGAGAGCCTGGCGCTGTCGCTTGGCTGCGACCGGACCCAGCTGGAGCTGGCGGTGGCCCAGTCGCACCCGGAGGAGCCGGCCAAGACGGCGCTGCTGTGGGCCGCCAAGACCCAGCTCGGCACGCTGTCCCGCGCCGACCTGCGGGCACGGTGCGACGAACTGCTCGGCAACCCCCTGGTGGTGCCCGCCTACCCGCGCTACCTGAGCGGCCTCGTTTACGCCCTGGAACCCGTCCCGGCCCTGGCCGGCTTCGTGGTGGAGGCGGTGTCCAACGCGTTCGGGCGCCTGCCCGACCCGGTGCTGCTTCCGTGGTTGCCGGTACTTATCACCACGCTCCGTTCGGGAGGAGCTGAACTGGCACCGCTGCTGATCAGGGAAGCCGGACGGATCTTCCCCGCCCAGCTGCCCGCACTGGACGCCTGGGTCCCGCCGTGGCGGGACCAGCCGGCCCCGGCCTCGCCCCGCGCAGCACGAGGCGTCACCCGGGGCGTGGCGTTGCTCACCGCCCACCCCGCGACACGCGACGCGGTGGC
The DNA here is from genome assembly GCA_036391275.1 of Trebonia sp. GTDB lineage: Bacteria > Actinomycetota > Actinomycetes > Streptosporangiales > Streptosporangiaceae > Trebonia. The sequence goes on along the minus strand of DASWAE010000077.1, from coordinate 16,479 downwards.
GGGTCTGCTGGGCTGCGACGACCCGTGGGCGGCAGCGGCGCCTCCGGGCGTGGCCCTGCTCGGCCGCTACCCGGCTACCACCCGAGCCCTGGAGGCGCTCCTGCACAGCTCGTAACGCCACCGGCTTAGGCGCCCGGCTTTCGGCGCGAGTCATGGAACCGCGAGAGGCGTTCCGTCCGTCACAGGGGCATGACTCGACGGTGCAGCCGCGCGGGAGCGGCGGTCCTAGCGTGTTTGACGATCGCGGCAACCGGCTGCACGGCCGGGATTTCGCCGCACCCGGCCCCCACGGCAACCTCGCACGGGAAGCCGGCGCCGCAGGCCGTCATGAAGGCCTCGCTGACCGCCTTCCGCAGTTGCTCCGATGCGCTCACAGCGCTGCGCGGTGCGGCGGAGGCGAGCGTCACTCCTTACGGCATGCCGCAGGTGGCGGGCGCTTCGCCCCGCACCGGGGCCGGCTACGCGGCCGCAGGCGCCGCGACGGCACCACAAGCCGCGGCAGCCGCGGCGCCGGCCGACGCCGCCGCCGGAGCCGCCGGCAGTCCGGTGGCGGCCCCCGCCTACTCCGGCACGAACGACTACACCGCCGGCGTCGACGAGCCCGACCTGGTAAAGACCGACGGCCAGCGGATCGTCACGGTCAGCGGAAGCACCCTCGAGGTCATCGACGCGGCGACGCGACAGGTCTCCGGCACCCTGGACCTCTCCTCCGCGGGCGTCCAGTACGGCCAGCTGAACCTGCTGCTCAGCCGTGACCACGTGCTGGTCATCGCCACGTCCGCCAGCGAGGCAGGACCGGCGAGCTCCACGGTGCCCCAGTACGGCCCGAAGTTCATCCTCGTCGACCTGGCAGGCGAGCCGCGGGTCCTGGCGTCGTACACGATCACCGGCAACCTCGTCGACGCCCGCCTGACCGGATCGGTCGTGCGCGTCGTCACCGACTCCGCCCCGGACATCGTCTTCCCCGGCGTGCCCAGCGGCACCAGCGGCGCCGAGCGCGTGGCAGCGTACCGGGCCGCCGCCGGCCAGGCCGGCCTGGACGCATGGCTGCCGCGGTACCAGTCGACCAGTGCGAGCGGCTCGATCTCGGGCAGTGTCCCGTGCACGTCCGTCAGCCGTCCCGCGAAGTTCTCGGGGGCGAACCTGCTCACGGTGCTGACGTTCGACATGTCCGCCGGCGCGCTCGGGACCGGTGACCCTGTCTCCGTCGCCGCCGACGGCGACACCGTCTACGGCACGACCTCCAGCCTGTACGTGGCGAGCGGCGCGATGGTGACGCCCTGGGGAGCCGGGGGCACGTACGTGCGCGGGTCCGGGTCGGTCCAGGGCACGCAGATCTACCGGTTCGACGTCAGCCAGCCGGGACCGCCGAGGTACGTCGCCAGCGGCTCGGTGCCCGGCTACCTGCTGAACCAGTACGCGATGTCCGAATGGAACGGCTACCTGCGCGTCGCCACCACCACCGGCACTTCGTGGGCGATCGCGGACGGCGCGCCGTCCGCGCCGTCCGGAGCGCCAGGGGCGTCCGGAGCGCCGCCCAGCTCGTCGGCGGTGTACGAGCTGACAACCGCAGCGCCCGTGATGCGCATTGTCGGCAGCGTCACCGGGCTCGGCTCGATGGAGCGGATCTACGCCGTCAGGTTCATGGGCCCGGTGGGGTACGTGGTCACCTTCCGGCAGACCGACCCGCTCTACACCCTGGACCTGAGCGACCCGGCGCACCCGCGGGTCGTCGGGGCACTCGCGCTCACCGGGTACTCGGCTTACCTGCACCCCGTGTCGGCCAGCCGGCTGATCGGTGTCGGCCAGGACGCCGACTCGGTGGGGCACGTGCTGGGAGCCCAGGTCTCGCTGTTCGATGTCTCCGACCTGGCGAAGCCGTCCCGGCTGGCCACCTACGCGCTCGCCTCGTCGGTGTCGGCGGCGGGTATGGACCCGCACGCGTTCCTCTACTGGCCGGCGGACCAGCTCGTCGTGGTCCCGATCCAGGAATACGGCGGGTCCGTCTCGTCCGCCGGAGCCACGCAGGTGCCGCAGTCGGGCGCGCTCGTTCTGCGTATCAGCGGCACGAGCCTGACCAGGGCCGGGTTCATCAGCCCGCCGCAGCCGGGCGGCTATGCCGGATCGCCGGTCGAGCGCTCACTGGTCATCGGGCAGACGCTCTGGACTGTCTCTCCCGGCGGGGTGCTGGCCACCGACCTGACGACCCTCGGGCAGCAGGCGTGGCTGCCCTTCTCCCAGACCGTGAATTCCTACCCCGCTCCTTCGGCGACCGCGATCGTCCCGTAGCGTCCCGGGCTCTGGCGCGCCACCGCCGTTACCGCGACGCGGGCAGTGCCGTCAGCGGCGCCGCCGTGGCGGCCGCGGCCAGCCTGGAGAGCTTCATGTGGACCCCCTACAGAGGGAGCGGCCGGCTCGGGGACAATCAGAAGAGCAAGTGCCCCACTGAGGAGTAGATATGCGTCGTACCGTGTTCAACGAGGACCACGAGGCCTTCCGCCAAGTCCTGCGTGACTTCATCGAGGCCGAGGTCACCCCGCACTACCAGGAGTGGTACGAGGCGGGCATCGTACCCCGCGACTTCTACTACAAGCTCGCCGAGCTTGGCCTGTTCGGCATCGAGGTTCCCGAGGAGTACGGCGGCGCGGGGCTCACGTCGTTCAAGTACAGCGCGATCGAGACCGAGGAGGTCGCCCGCGCCGCCGTGAGCTTCGGCGGCTCCGGCGTCCACGTGGCGCTGTGCCTGCCTTACATCATGAAGCTAGGCACGGAGGAGCAGAAGAAGCGCTGGCTGCCCAAGTTCATCAGCGGCGAGATGATGTTCGCCATCGCCATGACCGAGCCGGGCACCGGCTCTGACCTGGCGGGCATGAAGACGACCGCGAAGCTGTCCGCTGACGGCAGCCACTACGTGCTCAACGGCGCCAAGACGTTCATCACCGGCGGGGTGCACGCCGACCGGGTGATCGTCTGCGCCCGCACCGCCCCGGCGAAGGAGGACGACCGCCGCTTCGGCATCTCCCTGCTGGTGGTCGATACCAAGTCCGAGGGCTACACGGTCGGCCGCAAGCTCGACAAGATCGGCCTCAAGGTGTCGGACACCGCGGAGCTGTCCTTCCAGGACGTCAAGGTCCCGGCCGAGGACCTGCTCGGCGAGGAGAACAAGGGCTTCTCCTACCTGGGCCAGAACCTGCCGCAGGAACGGCTCAGCATCGCCTACGGCGCCTACTCGCAGGCCGCCGCGGCGGTGGAGTTCGCGAAGAAGTACACGCAGGAGCGGAACATCTTCGGCAAGCCCGTCGCCTCGTTCCAGAACACCAAGTTCGAGCTCGCCGCCTGCAAGGCCGAAGTCGACGCGGCGCAGGCGGTCGTCGACCGGGCGCTCGAGGCGCACGACGCGGGCGAGCTGACCGCCGCCGAGGCCGCCTCGGCCAAGCTGTTCTGCACGGAGGTCGCCAGCCGGGTGATCGACCGCTGCCTGCAGCTGCACGGCGGCTACGGTTACATCAACGAGTACCCGATCGCCCGGCTATACGCCGACAACCGGGTGAACCGCATCTACGGCGGCACCTCCGAGGTGATGAAGACCATCATCGCCAAGGACATGGGCCTCTGACCGCGCACCCCGCTAACGGGAGCGCTAACCGCAAGTTGCGGAAATACGCATTAAGTTGTGGAAATGCGCATTCGTTCTGCATAAGTTCTTAATTTATGCAGAACGGATGCGGCCGCTTCCGCGCCGAGGTAGCTCCTTACCCGAGGAAGCAGCGATGACGGGAATGCCCGGGCGGGAGGGGCCGGACAGTACCGTTTATTCATGCAGGCCTTCGATGATGTGGCCCGCCTCACGGCGGTGCTGCCCGAGGTGACCGAGGGCGAGGAGAAGCACCGCGGTCACCGTGCCTGGCTGGTCGCGGGCAAGATGTTCGCCTGGGAGCGGCCGTTCAGCAAGGCCGACCTCAAGCGGTCCGGCGACCAGCCGCCGCCCCAGGGCCCGATCCTCGCCATCCGCACCGCCGACGAGGCGGAAAAGGAGGCCATCCTCGCGGCGGGCAAGGACGGCGTCTTCACCATCCAGCACTTCAACGGCTTCAACGCCTACCTGGTCCAGCTGGATGAGGTGACGGAGGCAGACCTCAGGGAAGCACTGCTCGACGGATGGCTGGCGCTGGCGCCCGCGCACCTCGCCGAACGGTTCCTGTCCAAATAATGAGACTAGTTTGCTCAGAATTTAAGACTCCCCATATGGTGGCGGCATGCCTGAGGTCTACACGCACGGTCATCACGAGTCAGTGCTGCGCTCGCACAAGTGGCGCACCGCCGAGAACTCGGCGGCGTTCCTGCTGCCTCACCTCGCCCGGGACGCGAAGGTGCTCGACGTCGGCTGCGGTCCGGGCACGATCACGGCGGGGCTCGCCGACCGGGTGCCGCGGGGGCAGGTAACCGGCATTGACGCCGCGCAGGGGATCCTCGGGCAGGCGCGCGAGGCGGCCGGCGGCCGGGAGAACCTGGACTTCGCGGCCGGGGACGTCTACGCCCTCGGCTACCCGGCCGCCAGCTTCGACGTAGTGCACGCCCACCAGGTGCTGCAGCACCTCAGCGACCCGGTCCTGGCGCTAACCGAGATGCGCCGGGTAACCAGGCCCGGCGGCCTCGTCGCGGTTCGCGACGGGGACTACGGCGCCTTTACCTGGTACCCGGAATCTCCGGTGCTCGACGAGTGGCGCCGGCTCTACATGACGGTCGCGCGGGCCAACGGCGGCGAGCCGAACGGCGGGCGCCATCTGCACGCCTGGGCAAGGGCGGCGGGCTTCACCGACGTCACCTGCTCGTCGTCCAACTGGACCTACGCCACGGAGGCGGAACGGGCCTGGTGGGGCGGCCTGTGGGCGGACCGCCTGGTCAAGTCCGCGTTCGCGGCCAGCGCGCTGGACGGCGGGCACGCCACCGAGGCGGACCTGGAGCGGATCGCCGACGGCTGGCGCGCCTGGGCCGCCGACCCGGACGGCTGGATCCTCATCCCCAACGGCGAGATCCTCTGCCGCGTCCGCTAGCCCGGTCAGCCGGCGGGGCTGCCGGGTCGTTATGGCCCGATGTTCCACCGGCGCAGCTCTACTGGTCCGGTGTTCCACCGGCCCGCAACGGAACTGTCCCGATGTTCCACCGGGCCAGAACGCCGGTCGCTGGGCGGCGCGCCAAAGGGGCGCGCCGCCCATTTGGCTCGCGCGATGCTAGGCAACAGGGCGGGGCAGGCCTACGGTCTGGTCATGGGCAGATATGAGGACGCTTTCCGCCGGAGCCTCGATGACCCGGCGGGGTTCTGGGCCGAGGCGGCCGCCGCCATCGACTGGTACACCGAGCCGCAGACGATCCTTGACGACAGCAACCCGCCCTTTTACCGCTGGTACAAGGGCGGCACCCTGAACACTTGCCACAACGCCGTCGACCGTCACGTGGATAACGGCCATGGCGAACAGCCCGCGCTGATCTACGACTCACCGGTCACCGGCGCCACGCGCACGCTCACGTTCGCCGGGCTGCGAGACGAGACCGCCAGGTTCGCCGGGGTGCTGGCCGGCCTCGGCATCACCAAGGGCGACCGGGTGGTCATCTACATGCCGATGATCCCCGAGGCCGTCATCGCGATGCTGGCCTGCGCGCGGCTCGGCGCCATTCACAGCGTCGTGTTCGGCGGGTTCGCCGCGCACGAGCTCGCCGTCCGGATCGACGACGCGAAGCCAAGGCTCATCGTCTCCGCGTCGTGCGGCATCGAGGTCGCCCGGGTCATCGCGTACAAGCCGATCCTCGACGCGGCCATCGACGAGGCGGCGCACAAGCCCGAGCACACGATCATCGTGCAGCGCCCGCAGGCGACCGCGGCCATGCGCGAGACGGACCTGGACTGGCACGACCTGATGTCGGCGAACCCGGCACCCGCCGCCTGCGTCCCCGTCGACGCCACCGACCCGCTTTACATCCTCTACACCTCCGGCACCACCGGGAAGCCCAAGGGCGTCGTCAGGGACAACGGCGGCCACGCGGTGGCGCTCACCTGGTCGATGCGCAACATCTACGACACGCACCAGGGCGAGGTGTTCTGGGCCGCGTCGGACATCGGCTGGGTCGTCGGCCACTCCTACATCGTCTACGCGCCGCTGCTCGCGGGCTGCACCACGATCCTCTACGAGGGCAAGCCGGTCGGCACCCCGGACGCGGGCGCCTTCTGGCGCGTCATCGCTGAGCACAAGGTCAAGACGCTGTTCACCGCGCCGACGGGCTTCCGCGCCATCCGCAAGGAAGACCCGCAGGGCCGCCTCATGCAGGGCCGTGACCTCAGCGGCTTCAAGTACCTGTTCCTTGCGGGCGAGCGCCTCGACCCGGAAACGTACCGCTGGGCAGGCGACCTGCTGAACGTTCCGGTCATCGATCACTGGTGGCAGACGGAGACCGGCTGGGCGATCGTCGCCGACCCGATGGGCCTCGACCCGAAGCCGACCAAGCCCGGCTCACCGAGCCTGCCCGTCCCCGGCTACGACGTCCAGATCCTTGACGAGGAGGGCAACCAGGCCAAGCCGGGCGAAGCCGGGAACATCGCGATCAGGCTGCCGCTCCCGCCGTCCTGCCTGCCCACCCTGTGGCACAACGACGAGGGCTTCCTCCGGTCCTACCTGGCCAAGTACCCCGGCTACTACCTCACCGGCGACGGCGGCTTCAGGGACGAGGACGGCTACCTGTACGTCATGGGCCGCGTCGACGACGTCATCAACGTGGCCGGCCACCGGCTGTCCACCGGGGAGATGGAGGAGGTCCTGGCCAGCCACCCGGCGGTCGCCGAGTGCGCGGTGTTCGGGGTCAGCGACGACCTCAAGGGCGAGGTCCCGCGCGGCCTGGTCGTGCTCAAGGCCGGCGTCAGCGCGGAACCCGGGCAGCTAGCGGTGGAACTCGCGCAGATGATCCGCGACCGCATCGGCCCCATCGCCACGCTGGGCAAGCTCGATATCGTTCCCGGCCTGCCCAAGACCCGCTCAGGGAAGATCCTGCGCAAGACGATGCGCGGCATCGCCAACGGCAAGGACGAGCCGGTTCCGTCCACCATCGACGACCTGTCGGTGCTCGACAACTTGCGTCCCGTCCTGCACAGCGATAGCGCCTGACCCGTCTTTAACGGGCCACGCGCTGCTCGTGCTGTCCCCGTGTCCCGTTTGGCCGGCTATATAGGCGCCTATAGGCGGCCCAACGGGACACGGGCGCCACGGACGCGACCTGGGTTCGGCATGCGCGGGCGCTTCCGGGGAAGCTGGATGGCCATGGCAACGAGGACGGGGCGCCTGGCCCAGCGGCTCGCGTCGGCGCGTCCCCCGGGCCGGCGGGAGGCGCGGAGCACGCCGGTGCGGCTCCTCGGCCGCGCGGGCTTCCTGGCTCGCGGGCTGCTGTACGTCGTCATCGGCTGGATCGCCGTGGAGATCGCGTTCGGCAAGACCAGCCAGCGGGCCGACAAGAGCGGGGCGCTGCAAACGTTCGGCCGCAGCCCGGGCGGCGAGGTCGCGCTCTGGGTGCTAGCGATCGGATTCTTCGGCATGGCCATCTGGCGCCTGTCGGAGGCGGCGTTCGGCACGCCAGAGACGGACAAGAAAAAGGCCGTGTGGACGCGATTGACTGCCTTGGCGAAGGCGGTGGCCTACGGGGTGCTCGGCTACACGGTGACCGACTACGCGATCGGAGCGGGCGGCTCGCAGTCCTCCGACCGGCAGTCGGTGGACCTGACGGCGACACTGATGCCGCACCCGGGCGGCCGCATCCTGGTAGGCGTGATCGGCCTGGTGCTCATCGGTGCCGGCCTGTTCCTGGCCTGGCAAGCGTGGCGGGAGCGGTTCAAGAAGAACCTGATGCTCGGCCAGCTCGGGCAGCGCGCCAGGCGGGTCATCGAGTGGCTCGGCCGGGTCGGCGGCATCGCCCGCGGAATCGTATTCGTCACCGCGGGCGTGTTCCTCATCGTCGCCGCGGTCACCGCGCAGCCCGGCCGGGCTAAGGGGATCGACTCGTCCCTGCGCGCGCTCGCGGCCGCGCCGGGCGGGCCGTGGCTGCTCGTGCTGGTGGCGGTCGGGCTCGTCATGTTCGGCCTTTTCTCCTGCTGCGAGGCCCGGTGGCGGCGGGTGTAGCCGTCCGGCGCGCGCCGCCGAGGAGGGGAGCGCGCGCCTTACCGGGCGGCCGGATCGCCGTCCTCGCCGGCCCGCTGCAGCAAGGCGGCAAGCTGACGAGCAAGCCGCGCTCGTTCGGCGGACACCACGGAGAGCCGGGCCGCCAGGTCGTCGCGCTGGCGGACGACCTCAGCCAGCCGCTGCTCGAGCTCGATGATCCGGCGGATGGCGGGCATCGTCATGCCCTCGTCCGCCATCGTCGCGACCTGCTGGATGACGCGGATCTCCACGCGGGTGTAGCGGCGCTGGCGGCCGGGCGAGCGCTGCGGTGAGACGACCTGGAGCTCGTCGATACGGCGCAGGAACGCCTGCTTGAGTGAGAGCATGTCCGCGACCTGGCCCACGGTGTAAAGCGGGACGTTCTCATCGTCAAACGGCTCCACCTGCCTCACCTCCCACGCGAAATGGTAAGCGGCCAGCGGAAGCCGCGCCCCGCCGGCCGCCTGCCTTGCCCGGCCGTTCTCAGCTGGCCAGTTCCTTGGCCTCGCCCGGAGTGCCAACCGTGATCTTGCGCGGCTTGGCCTCCTCGCGGACCGGGATGCGGATCTCGAGCACGCCGTCGCGGTGGCTGGCCTCGATCGCCTCGGTGTCGAGGTTGTCCGCGAGGCGGACGCGGCGGGTGAAGCTGCCGAACAGCCGCTCGCGAACGACCGGGTTCTCGCCCTCGGCCTTGGTCTCCTCACGCGTCGCGCTGACCGTCAGCACGCCCTTCTCGACGGTGACGTCGATCTTGTCCTGGTCGACACCGGGGACGTCGAAGCGAAGCACCACCTCGCCGTCACGGCGCACGGTGTCCATCGGCAGGGCGGGCGCATAGCTCAGGGCCCCGTGGTTAAAAGCACCGTAGTTAAGGGCACCGGCGCCGAACGCGCGCCGGATGATCCGGTCGAAGTCCCGGCTGATCGGGTCGAGAGTCGTCAGGTACATCGCTACCTCCCGGGAGGGCTGCCACCCCGTGTGGTCTCGCCCTTCACTTAGAAAGAACTTACAACTCAAGTTATAAATTCCCTTCAGTCTCCCTGTCAAGTTAGTTAGGTCTGGAGCAGCAAGGGATGCGCGGCGGCTACCCTCGTGACATGGCAATCCGCGACATAAGGCTGTTCGGCGACCCCATCCTCGCCACCGCCGCCGACCCGGTCACCGACTTCGACAAGCAGCTGCGCAACCTGGTGAAGGACCTGACTCAGACACTCGATGACGCGCAGGGAGCGGGACTCGCCGCGCCGCAGATCGGCGTCGGACTGCGGGTCTTCGCCTACGCCGTCGGCGAGGAGCGCGGCCACCTGGTCAATCCGGTCCTTGACTTCCCCGACGAGGAGGAGCAGGACGGCGAGGAGGGTTGCCTGTCCTTCCCGGGTATCTACTACGACGTGAAGCGCCGGCTCAACACGGTGGCCCGGGGGTTCACCGACCGCGGCGACCCGGTCCAGGTCGTGGGAACGCAGGTCCTTGCCCGCTGCCTGCAGCACGAGACCGACCACCTGGACGGCGTGCTGTTCATCGACCGGATGGATGCGGCCACCAGGAAGCAGGCTATGAGGGAAATCAGAGCCGCGAATTGGGGTGTCCCGGTCAAGATCAGCCCGCACCGGATGACGGACCGCATATTCTGACACCTAGCTCCGGGGGTGCTCCAGGTTCGTATGCATAGCTCCGGAAGAGTGAGTCAGAGCCACTGCAGAGGTAGTGCGGGTACAACGCGGGTACTGGGTCGTAACAGACTCCCGGCCCAGAACGAGTGATTTCCCTGCGGGGCCGAACTATGCGGAGGTATGCGGAAGATGGCGCGGAGGGTACCTCACGGTCAGCTAGACCCGAACGAGGAGCCACTGCTCTACCCGGACCGGCGCTACGAGGACCGGCCCTATGAGGTCCGGCGCCCCGGGCCCGGTGACCCGGCGTACGGGCTTCCGCCGCTGCGCAAGACCCGCTTCCGCCGGACCAGGCGGTTCTTCCGCCACACCTCCGTCCGCGTGGTCAGCGCGGTCGTCGCGCTCTTCCTCGTCTGGGTGACGTTCTCCGTCGGGCAGGCGGCCTTCAAGAACAACGGCCAGGGCGTGACCGCGAACGTCGCGGAATGGGCCAGGGACCACTACCTGGGCTCGGTCGTGACGTTCGGCGAGTGGCTGTCCTATAACCCGCCGCCCAAGGGCGGTAAGCCGTCCTTCTCGCTCAGCGTGCCGAGCGGCGAGGCGGTTACCCCCGCCAAGGGCACCGCCGGCAAGTCCAAGGCGTTCGTGCCCGACATCCCCGCCACGCTCACCTCCCTGGCGGGCAGCCCGATTTCCGGCGAGGGCGAGTGGCGCGTGGTGGAGAAGGTCAAGGGCGAGCCCGCGATCCTGGCCACGTTCCTGCGCGACGCCACCTACACCGGCCAGGTCAACGGGATCGCGTCGATCGACCAGCGGCTGGTCAGGTTCTCGCTGCGCCCCGGCACGGAAGACCCGGGCGCGGCCAACTGGCCCAGCGTGCCCGATTACGTCCCGGCCGGCCAGCGTAAGGGCCTGCTCGCCACGTTCAACGGCGGGTTCAAGCTCAACTCGGCCGGCGGCGGCTTCTACCTGAACGGCGTCTACCACGGCTCGCTGGTCAGCGGCGCGGCGTCGATCGTCTACTACAAGGACGGCACGATCAAGATCGGCCAGTGGGGCCGCGACTTCGCGATGAGCTCGTCGGTCGCGGGCGTCCGGCAGAACCTCAAGCTGCTCGTCGACCGCGGCAAGGTGTCGGCGAACGCCAACTCCGACGTGATGAGCAACTGGGGCGCGACCCTCGGCGGCGGCTACTACGTCTGGCGCTCCGGTCTCGGCATCACCAAGGACGGGCGGATCGTCTACGTCTACGGGCCGGCGCTCAACGCAGACGACCTCGGCAAGCTGCTGCAGCGGGCCGGCGCGGTGGAGGGCATGCAGATGGACATCAACCCGGCCTGGATGAAGTTCGACTACTACCAGGCTGGAAGCCATCCGAGCGACCCCACCCCGGTGCCGCTGCTGCCAAACCAGCAGCCGAGCCCGTACTCCTACTACACCCCGTCCACCCGTGACTTCACCGTGGTGTACGCGCGGTGACCGTGGACAAGACAGTGGCCCCCGACCGGGACACGGGGCCGCAGGCAGCGCTGACCGTCGCGGCCGTCGCCCCGGTATCGCCCGCGCGCTGGCTGGTTGCGGCGCTGATGACCACCCGGCCCAGGCAGTGGCCCAAGAACCTGCTGGTGTTCGCGGCCCCGCTGGCGGGCGCCTCGCTGGGGCGGGCCGACGGCCTGGGCTACGCGCTGGTCGCCATGCTGGCCTTCGGCTGCGCGTCCGCGGCGGTGTACGTGGTTAACGACGTCGTTGACGCCGAGCGGGACCGGCGGCACCCGGTGAAGCGGAACCGGCCGATCGCCTCCGGCGCGCTGCCCGCACAGCACGCGGTGGTGCTCGCGGTGCTCGCCGCGGGGTTTGCCGTCGGCGCCGGGCTGGTGATCGGGGAGCCGCTGCTGGTCGCCAGCGCCTCGGCCTACCTGTGCCTGTCATTCCTGTACTCGTTCCGGCTCAAGCACGTGCCGTACGTCGAGATGCTGATCGTGGCGTCGGGGTTCTTGCTGCGGGTGCTCGGCGGCGCCGCGGCGACGCACGTGCGGCCGTCGGTCTGGTTCCTGATGGTGTGCAGCCTGGGGGCGCTGGGCGTGGCCGTCGCCAAGCGGTACACCGAGCTGACCAGCCTCGGCGCGGACGCGGTGCGGCACCGTCCGGTGATGCGCTGGTACCGGCCCGGCCTGCTGCGAGCCACCCAGGTGATCATCGGGGTAGGCATGCTCGCCACCTACCTGATGTGGGCGCTGGGTGAGAACCTGAGCGTGCGGCCGTGGCACCTGGCCTCGGCGGTGCCGCTCGCCGCCGCGCTCGTCCGGTTCGGCCTGCTCGCCGCGCGCCGGACCGTACGCCCGGTGGAAGACCTGATCACCAGGGACGCCGTCATGTTGTGCTGCGAGGCGGCGTGGCTTGTCCTGTTCTGCTTCGGCCTTTACGTGGGGTGACAATGCGGATTCTGCTACTCGGCGGTACCAGCGAGATCGGCCTGGCGATCCTGGCCGCGCTGCGTCCCGGGCCCGACGACGAGGTCATCCTGGCGGGCCGCGACCCGCAGCGGCTCGAGGCGGCCGGCAAGGCGCTGGGCCGGCCGGTGACCGTGGCCCGCTACGACGCGACGGAGGCCGGCCGCCACCAGGCGTTCGCCGACGAGATCTGCGCCGGGGGAGTGCCCGACCTGCTGATCGCCGCGACCGGCGTGCTCACCCCGCAGCCCCGGCTCGAGCAGGACGTGCGGCTCGCCGCCACCATGATCGAGACCAATTTCACCGGCCACGTCACGGCGCTGCTCGCCTTCGGCGAGGCGATGCGCCGGCGGGGCAGCGGCACCATCGTGGTTCTCTCCTCGGTCGCCGCGGTCCGGCCGCGCAAGTTCAACTCGGTCTACGGTGCTACCAAGGCCGGCCTCGACGCGTTCGCCCGCGGTTACGCCGACTCGCTGCACGACGCCGGCGTGCGCGTGCTGCTCGTGCGGCCCGGCTTCGTCACCGGCCGGATGACCGAGGGAATGAAGCCCGCCCCGCTGGCCACCACCCCCGAGCGGGTCGGCGCCGCGGTCGCGGCCGCGCTGCGCGGCGGCGGCAAGGCGGTCGTCTGGGTGCCCGCACCGCTGGCCGGACTGGCCGCGGTGATGAAGCTCGTCCCCCGGCCGGTCTGGCGCAAGCTGGAGGACTGACTGGGAGCCCGCTGAATTAGACCGCTTCTGGGACCAAAGCTGCCGGGTTTCTCCTGGTCAGACGCCTACTGATACGCCCGAGCGTGGCAAATTCAGCAGGCTCCTACTTCGCGGTGATCCGCGTGCCGAAGTCGCCGCCCTCGCAGATCGACTTCATCACGCCGACGGCGCCGACGTCGAAGACGTGCATGGTCAGCGCCTGCTCGTTGGCAAGGACGAAGGCGCTCGTGTCCATGACCTTGATGTCGGCCGCGATGGCCTCCTCGTAGGTCAGGCTGGTGTACCGCCTGGCGTCCGGGTTGAGCCTGGGGTCCGAGTCGTACACGCCGTCCACGCCGTGCTTGGCGACGAGCAGCGCGTCGGCCTCCAGCTCAAGTGCCCGCTGTACCGCCGGGTAGTCGGTGGTCACGTAGGGCTGGCCGATGCCGCCCGCAAGCACCACGATGAAGTGCCGCTCCAGGTGATAGAGGGCCTTCAGCCGGATGAACGGCTCCGCGACGCTGTGGATCGGCACCGCGGTCATCACCCGGATCTCCGCGTCGGTCCGCGCGGTAAGCGCCCCCCGCAGCATGAGCGCGTTCATCACGGTGCCGAGCATGCCGATGTTGTCGGCCTCCGCCCGGCTGATCCCCCAGCCTTCGGCCATCCGGCCGCGGAAGTAGTTTCCGCCGCCCACCACGACGGCCACCTGGACGCCGAGGTTATGCACCGACAGCACCTCGTCGGCGACCCGGGCGAGGCTCGCGGGGTCAACGCCGGTTCCCGCGGATCCGGAAAGGGCCTCCCCGCTGAGCTTGACCACCACTCTGCGATACCGCGGCAACGCCAGGCCCCCTCCCGTCGGGTTTTCTGGTCGCCACGGTATCAGCCCGCGGAACTCGCATGCTCATCGGCACGTGACCGCGGCAAGCTCGCGGTAACGACGCCGCGGCACGCCGTGCCCGTGATCTCAGCCCTTGGCCTCCGCCCAGCTGCGCGCGACCGAGATGTCGGCGATGAAGCGCACCCGGCCAGCAGGCGCCCATCGCCGGGACGCTTCCGCGAGGCAGCCGCCGACCAGCTCCGCTACCTCCTCCGCCCGCCCGGCCGGCACGTGCAGCAGCAGCTCGTCATGCAGGCAGAGCACGATCCGCGCGCCAGACGGCGCGGACCTCGCCCGCACCGTCACCGCCCACATCTTGAACAGCTCGGCCGCCGCGCCCTGCACCACCGCGTTCCGCCCGTACCTGCCGCGGGCCGCCTCGTTGCCGCCACCGGACATCCGCAGCAGCCGGCCGCCGAAGGTACGCAGGTCCCGGCCTGCCCGGGCGGACCGGTCAGCCCCGTCCAGGTAACCCATCGCCACGGGATACGCGGTACGCATCCGACGGGCCGCCACCCCGCCGTGCCCCGTCGTCTGCCCGTACATCGCGGCGATCATCGCGACCTTAGCCGTCGGCCGGTCCACCCCGAGCTCCGCCGCGACCGGCAGGTACATGTCATCCGCGGCCGTCGCCGCGGCCAGCGCGCCGTCACCGGACACCGCGGCGAGCACCCGGGGCTCGATCTGGCCGAGATCGGCCCGCACGAACACGTGACCGTCCTCGGCCAGCACCGCCTGGCGCAGCACGGCGGGCATGTTGTGCAGCCCGCTCGACGCGGTCATCCGCCCCGCCGCGCCGTCGCACCCGGTCCACGTGCCGCGCAGCCGCCCGTCGGCGCCCAAGTGCTCGTCCAGCCAGGAATAACCGTAGGTGGTAGCGATCCGCTCGGCCTTGCGCCACTCAAGCAGCGCCGCGACGAGCGGCGAGCTCTCCCTGAATCGCTCAAGCCGCCCCGCCCGGGTGTCCGGCACGTCGATCCCCGCCGCCGCGAGCAGCGCCTTGACCTGAACGGGGCTGCGCAGGTCGCCCGCCGCCCCGGCGGGCGCGTGCCGCAGCACCCGCGCGTCCCGCGCCGCCCGGATCGCCGCCGCGTCGGCCGGCCCGTGCGGTCGCGGTCCGGTGATCTCCGCGAGCAGCCGCTCCGCCGCGGCCCTGTCCACCGGCAGCCCGTCGGCCGACAGCTCCGCGCACAGGAGTTCCGCGGTGGACTCACAACGGGCGGTGCTGATCCTGCTCCCGCCCCCTTGCTCCGTCAGGCTCGCCAGCTGCAGCCCGGCTGCCTCGAGCGCGGCGGCCGCCCCGAGCGCCGGCGCGTCAGGAGCATCATCGGCCGCGCTGAACAGGTCAGGCGCGCCGGCCGCCGCCGGCACCCGGTCGGGTGGCTGCCCGTGCAGGCACGCCCACGCGTATTCCGGGTCGGCTCGCCACCCTCCGAACAGCAGCCGGTGCACCGTCGCGACGTCCCAGCACGTCGCCAGCCGGATTCCCTGCCCGATCAGTGTCCGCGCCGTTTCCTGCGACCACACCGTCCAACGGGGCCTGACCTCTTCATCGGCGACCGCCACATCCGCGACCGGGCCTGCCCACTCGGCGCCGCTCGCCGTGGCCGCCAGCGCGCCGCCCGCGGTCACCAGGAGCCCGACGTGGTCGCCTTGTCGCACGCCGGCCGAGCGCAGCGTCGCCACCAGGTCGCCCATGCCCCTATTATCGCGCGCCTGTTCGATCCGGGCGGCACCAGTCACCGGCTCCGGCCGGCCCGCCGCCGGCCGGTAAGCGGGCGCCTGGCCCGGTCAGGGCGGGGGATACGCCGGACCAGGCGCCGCAGCGTCCGGGTGGCCGGGGAAACCAGCCGGACGCGCCGGGCGGCTGGAGCGGGAACTCGCCGCCTGGCGGCCTGCCGCGGGGTGCGGTGCCCCGCGAGACCGATTTTGCCGCGATCAGGGCCGCCGCGCTACAAGTTACTCAACAGTACCCGACGTAATCACAAGGTCGCGTTCCGCCGGCCTTAAGTGCCGGCCGCGAGGCGGGCGAGCACCTCGTCGTGCAGGCGGCCGTTGGTGCACACGACGCTGCCCGCGTCCGGCGCGGCGACGCCGGAGAGGCTGGTGAACCGGCCGCCCGCCTCCTCCACGATCACCTGGAGGGCAGCCAGGTCCCAGATCGAGACGTCGGGCTCGGCGGAGATGTCCACCGCGCCCTCGGCGACCAGCATGTACGACCAGAAGTCGCCGTACGCCCGGCTGCGCCAGACCCGGCGCTCCAGGTCGAGGAACGCCTGCCGGCGGTGGATCCGCTCCCAGTCGCCGAGCGAGGAGTAGGACAGCGACGCGTCGGCCAGCGAGGACACCGCCGACACCGACAGCCGGCGGGCGGAGGACAGGCTGCGGCCGGTCCAGGCGCCGGTACCCGTGGCGGCCCACCAGCGCCGGTTGATCGCCGGGGCGGACACCACCCCGAGCACCGGGCGCCCCTCGTCCAGCAGCGAGATCAGCGTCGCCCACACCGGTACCCCGCGGACGAAGTTCTTCGTGCCGTCGATCGGGTCGACCACCCACTGCCGGGCGCCGTGCCCGGTCGGCTCGAACTCCTCGCCCAGGATGGCGTCCCGCGGGCGGGTGCGCTTGAGCTGGGTGCGGATCAGCTCCTCGGCGTCCCGGTCGGCGTCG
>DASWAE010000076.1:0-18975 GCA_036391275.1 Trebonia sp. | reverse complement strand
GTGCAGCTCCTCCTCGCCGGGCACAACGGCAGCGACGCCGGCCTCGTCTTCGCCCATGGCGTCGTCATCGTCGGCGATAGCCTCGGGCGCCGCCGGATCGGCCGCGAGCATGACCGACTTCGGCCCTGGGTGCGCGTCGGTGCCCAAGGCCGGCGCGGGCAGCTTCAACGGCATGGCCACCGCCCCGGTCGCCACCGCCGCGTCCGCCAACCCGGTGCTGTCCACGCTCGTCACGGCGGTCAAAAAGGCCGGCCTGGTCGACACGCTGAACGCGGCGAGCGGCATCACCGTGTTCGCGCCGGACAACTCCGCGTTCGCCAAGATCCCGGCCGCGACCCTGGACAGCGTGCTCGCCGACAAGCCCGAGCTCACCAAGGTCCTCACGTATCATGTCGTGTCCGGCCGCTACACGCCCGCTCAGCTGGCGGCCGGCAAGACGCTGAAGACGCTGGAAGGCGGCACGGTCACCACCGCCATGAGCGGCGGCACCTACACCGTCAACGGTGCCGACGTGGTGTGCGGCAATGTCCAGACCGCCAATGCGACGGTCTACATCATCAGCTCGGTGCTGATGCCTAAGTCCTCCTGAGCGTCGTGGCCGGCGTCGCCGCCGCGCGCCCCAGGCGCCGTTGCCGGGCGGGGAATGTTCCGCGCACCCGCCCGGCAGCGGCGCCCGGACCAAGCGTCTGCCGCTCGGCCACGGGTATCGGCCAGGGCGCTAGGCGCCCTCGTGCCCGGTGCCGCGGATGACGACGACCGGGCAGTCCGCGTGGTGCACGCAGTGCTGGCCGACCGAGCCGAGCAGCGCCTCGGTGAACCCGCCGTGCCCGCGGCTGCCGACTACCAGCAGGTCGGCGCCCTTGGCGGCGTCGAGCAG
Organism: Trebonia sp.; assembly: GCA_036391275.1. Lineage (GTDB taxonomy): Bacteria > Actinomycetota > Actinomycetes > Streptosporangiales > Streptosporangiaceae > Trebonia. The sequence continues at coordinate 18,098 of DASWAE010000076.1, read as the reverse complement.
CGCCTGCGCCGGGTTGTCCTCCACGACCACCGGCCGGATCTCGACGCCCGGCGCCAGGTCCGCCACCGCGGCGATGGCCTCGTCAAGGGCCTGCCGCGCGAACTTCTCCAGGTCCGGTACCGGCAGGACCATCGCGTAACCGTAGCCGTAGCTGTACGAGACCGGGTTGTGCCACGCGTGCACCGCGTCGACTTTCGCCCCGGTCAGTGCCGCCTGCCGCACCGCCCAGGCCAGCGCGGCCTTGGACGAGGGCGACCCGTCGACGCCCACCACGATCCGCCCGCCCTGCCGTCCGCTGTTCCCGGTCATCGTCGTCCTCCGCGCCTCGTCGCTCCCGCGCGGGCGATCGCCGTCCGCCAGGGGTTCCGTGATCCCTTCTCTTCACACGATGACCCGGCGACGGACACCTCACCAGGGACGACGGCCCCGCCGGCCGGGACGAACGTCCCGGTGGACGGTCAGAACTCCTGCTGGAAGCTCGCGATCCACTCCGCCGTCGTCTTGAAGCCGCCGAAGGTGTAGAAGTGCAGCTTCACGTCGCCGTGCCTGGCCGGGTCGAGGCCGGCCTGCAGGTCGCGGATGAACCGGTCGGGACCCGCCTTGCCGAGCAAGTTGGTGACCGACAGGCCGTACTTCCTGGCGATCGTGGTGGACGTGGACAGGCCCAGCCGGGAGGCGAAGCCGAGCAGCAGCTTCACGCTGGCCGGGCCGGGGACGCCGACGCGGATCGGCAGCTCGACGCCGTGCTCGCGCACCTCGCCGATCCAGGCGAGCACCCGGTCGACGTCGAAGTCGACCTGGGTGATGATCGTGCCGGGGATGTCCAGCCTGGACAGGGCCGCGGCCTTCTTCTGCATCGCCGACCACAGGACGTCGCCAGGGATGTTCGGGTCGCCGGACGGGTGACCGCCCGTGGAGATGTGCCGGACGCCGTACTCCTGGAGCACCCCCGACTCGATCACGGCGAGGGACTCCTCGTACGGCCCCATCGCCACGGTCGGGTCGCCGCCGATGACCAGGACGTTCTCCGATGCCCCGACGTCGCGCAGCGCCTCCAGGTACTCCTCGAGCATCTCCTGCGACTTGATCCGCCGGGAGGAAATGTGCGGGACCGGGGTGAAGCCGAGCCGCTTGACGGCCGCCGCCGCACCGACCCGCATGGCCAGGTCCTCGTTCTCCAGGAACGTGACGTTGATCCGCGTTCCGGGCGGGATCACGCTCGCGGCGGCCTCCACCTTGGCCACGTCCTTGCCGGTCATCTCCATGGAGAAGTCGTCTAGCACAGTGCTCACGTGATGCCCATTCCCGAATCCGGATATGCCCTTGTGCCTTCATGGTATGAGTTCACGTGCGGAAACTTAATCCCGCGGAACGTTGACTGGGCCGCACCACAAGCGTCACCGCACCCGTTAGTGGCGCCGGTATCGCGTCGCTGCGTACGCGTCGTAGGGTGCGGGCGCGACCGTCGCCCGGATCAGCGGGAAGCCGAGGTCGGCATCGGTGGCGGTGCCGGCCCCGGGGCCGCGCAGGCCGGGTACCTGGCCTCCCGCGGGCACGCGCGGATCGCGCTCGCGCTGCCATCGCCGGACACTCCGCTAGTCTTCGCCGTAGTCGTGGTCGGGGTGGTTCTGCTCGCCAGTGCGCCAGTAGCCGCGGGTGACCAGCTGCGCGGCCGGGATGCCGCGCTCGCGGGTAAAGTAGCGGCGGATATCGCGCATCGCGCCTGCCTCGCAGGCCACCCAGATGCGGGCGCCGTCGGGGATGTCCGCCGCGCGGGCCGCCGCGGCCAGCTCGGCACCGAACGCGCCGGGGTCGCGCCGGCGGTGCCAGGTGATGCTGGCCTTCGCGGGCCCGCCGAAGTCGACCTCGTCATCCGGGCCCTCGACCTCGATGTGCGCCTCGACGGTCACGCCCTCCGGCAGGGCGTCCAGCAGGGTGCCGACGGCCGGGATCGCGGACTCGTCGGCGGCGAGCCACCAGTGGTCCGCGGCCGGCTCAAGGGAGAACCGGCCGCCGGGGCCGGCGACCGCGATCTTGTCACCGGGCTTGGCCCGTTCCGCCCACGCCGACGCCGGGCCCTCCCCGTGCAGCAGGAACTGGATCTCCAGTGTCTTGCTCGCCGGGTCGTAGCGGCGCGGCGTGTAGGTGCGGACCGTGGGCCGCGGCGCGTCCTCGTCGGGCACGGTTCCCTCCGGAATGAACTCCGGCAGGTACGGCTCCTGCTGGCCGCCGGCGGGCAGGAACACCTTGAGATGCGAGGTCGGGGCTGCTTCGGCGAAACCGTCGAGGTCATCGCCGGTGACGAGCACCGACACCAGCCGGGGCGAGATCCTGGACACCGATACCACCTCGGCGCGCCTTGGCGGCTTGCGCCGCCGCGGTCCGCCGGGAGCCGCGGGTGCTGCTGGAGTGGTCACGCAAAATCCTCTCGTTGAACCGGTGCCGGCTAGAACTTCTCGACGGCCGGGATGACCCGCTCGGCGAGCAGGTCGAGCTGGCCCGGCTTGCTCACGCGCAGCAGCGAGCCGTGCACCTGGCTGAAGCCGAGCTCCGCGACCCGGTGCAGGTGCTCGATGACCTTGCTGACGTTCTCGCCGTTCTCGCCCAGGTCGTACCTGGTCTGCGCGGTCTTCTCGATCTCGTCGTAGTCGCGGCCCTCGCTGGCGCAGTGCTGGCGGAGCACGTCGAGCTTGCGCGCGGTCTCGTCAAGGGAGTAGGCCGCGATGTTGCACGCGTCGGCGTACCTGGCGACCAGCTTGAGCGTCTTCTTCTCGCCGCTGCCGCCGATCAGGATCGGCGGGTGCGGCCGGGACAGTACCTGCGGCGAGTTGAGCGTGCGGGCCAGGTGATAGTGCTTGCCCTCGAACGGCCCGTCGTCGCCGCCCCACATCTGCTTGATGATGAGGATCGCTTCCTCGAGGCGCTCGAACCGCTCGGAAACCGGCGGGAAGAGCAGGCCGAGGCCCTTGGACTCGTCCTCGTTCCATGCCGCGCCGATGCCGAGGATCGCGCGCCCGCCGGACAGCACGTCCAGCGTGGTCACGGCCTTCGCGAGCAGGCCGGGCTCGCGGTAGACGACGGCGGTCACCATCGCCAGCAGCTTGACGCGCTCGGTCTTGGCCGCCAGCCAGCCGAGCGCGGTGTACGCCTCGAGCATCTCGTGCTCGGGCGGGCCGAGCGGGCCGATCTGCCAGACGTGGTCCATGACGCTGATCCGGTCGACCCCGGCTTCCTCGGCGCGCCGCGCGATCTCGCCGAGCTTGCCGCGCAGCTCGGGCGCCCCGCCGTCCCAGGTGAAGTCCGATATGTGCAGACCCAGTTTCATACCTCAACCCTAGCCCGCGAACAGGCCCCCGCCGGAAACCGTCCTGGGCCGCCCCGGACGAAAGCTGCATGCTTACCTTTCCCGGTGCGTGCTGGGCTGGGCGGGCGCGGCTGGCTAGCGTGGGCGTCGATGAGGAGGAGCCCGCGATGACAGAGAAGTTCCGTGCCGGCCACGTAGGCTGGCCGCGCCCGACCGTCTGACCTAACTACCCGGGAGAACCCGCCATGACACTGCCGTACGCCGAGGCCAGGAAACTCGTCGATGACGCACGGGCGCGCGGGCGAGAACTCGGCAAGGCGCTGTCCGTCGCCGTGGTCGATTACGGCGGTTTCGTGGTGCTTGTCGAGCGGATGGACGGGGCCAGGCCGATGACCCCGCAGATCGCGATCTCCAAGGCTTACTCGGCGGCCGTCATGCAGCGGCCCACCTACATGCTCGAAGGCTGGCGTAACTCTGACCCGGTCTTCTTCACCCAGGTCGGCCGGATGGGCCAGCACCCGATCGTCGCCACCAAGGGCGGTTTCACGCTGAAGCGGGACGGCGTCATCGTAGGCGGCCTCGGCGTCTCCGGCGGCAGCCCGGACGAAGACCAGAAGGTCTGCGAGGACGTGCTCCGGGCGGCCGGGTTCGACCTTGACTTCCCCGAGTGGGCCGGGGCCACAAAGCCCCACTGACGCCTGACCAGACGCTTACGACGGAGGCTCTCATGGCTGACGACTTCGGATATCACATCGACCATCACGGGTCCCTGGTCAGGCCGGCGTCGCTGCTGGCCGCCCAGGCGTCGCTGGCCGGCGAGGCGCTCGCCGCCGCGACCGACGAGGCCGTCGTCGCACTCGCCCACGCGCTGCGCCGGCTGACCCTGTCCGCCTGCTGCGACGGACAGTACCGGCGGAGTTATTTCGAGTCCGTGGTGCACGACCAGGTGACCGGGTTCGCGCCCGTTACCGGGCCGGCCCCGCTCGCCGGACTCGCGGGCATCCCCGCCGCGCGGCTGCGCGCGGTCCCCGACCCGGCCGCACTCACGGTTTCCGGGCGGCTCGCGCAGGCCGAGGCGGCGCCGGTGCTCGCCACCGTTGACCGCAACGTGTTCGTCACCCTGCCGTCACCCGGCTACCTGGCCGCGGCCGGGTCCGCGCTCGGCTGCGCGGCGGACATCGACGCGGTGCGGGCGGCCGGCCAGGCGCTCGCGGCTATCCTGCGTGACGAGATCGCCGCGCTCGCCGCGGACGGCGTGCTGTTCGTGCCGCTGGAGAACCCGCTGTACGTGCCGCTGCTGACGGTCGAGGGGCGGGCCGCGGCGGCGGCCGCGGGGATCGACGTGCCCGCCGCGCTCGGGGCGCTGATCGAGGCCGACCGGGCGGTGTTCGACGGCCTCGCGGTGCACGCGGACTTCCGGGTCGGGCTCGACCTGACCGACTCCGGGCCGCTGCCGGGTACCGGCGGCGGCTACGACACCGCCGCGGTCGCCGCGCTGCTTGACGAGACCCCGTTCCCGCGGATCAGCGTCGACTACCCGGCCGACCCCGCCGCCCGGTTCCCGGTCTCGCTGGTCAAGCCGGGCATCGTGGTCAGCCTCGGCGTGATCGACGTCGCCAATCCGGCCGCCGAGGTCGTCGAGGACCTGCTTGACCGCCTCGACCCAATCCTCGACGCACGCGGCGACGCGGACGTGGCGGTCGCCACCAACGGCGGGTTCGCCCAGGTCGCCAGCCAGCCGCTGATGACCGCGCCACAACAGCAGGCCAAGCTCCAGCTCATCGAGATGGCGGCGCGCTACTACTGGGGAAATGAGATCTGACTGCCATGCTTGACGACTACCTCACCCTGCGCAGCGAGCTCGCCGCGGCGACGCGGATCCTCGCCGGGCACCGGCTGGTCGGGATGTTCGGCCACGTCAGCGTGCTTACCGACGACCCGTCGACATACCTTGTCTGTCCCGGTGCGGGAGCACGCAAGGACCGGTGCCGTGCCTCGGACGTGATCGAGCTCGAGCTTGACCACGAGTTCGAGCCGGGCCTGCCGCTCGAGCTGTACATGCACTCCGAGGTGCACCGGCTCAAGCCGCATATCAGGTCGCTTATCCACGTGCACTCTCCCGGCCTGGTGGCCCTGGCCGCCATGGCCGAGGTGCCGACGGACCTGCTGATGATGCACGCCAGCTTCTGGCCCGAGTCGATGCCGGTCTGGGAGGAGCCGGACCTGGTCCGGGACCGGGCGGCCGCCCAGCGGCTGATCGGCATCCTCGGCGACGAGGCGATCGCGCTGCTGCGCTGGCACGGAGCGGTCATCGTCGGCCAGACACTGCAGGAGGCGCTGATGCGCGCGATCCTCGCCGAGGAGCACGCCCAGCAGCTCATCACCGCGCTGTCGCACGGACGCCCGCTCGCTCCGGTGCCGAAGACGGTGGACAGGACCGAGTTGTGCGCGAAGGTGCTCTCGGCCCGCACCCACGACATGCACTTCGGCTACGCGAAGACCTTCGTGGAGGTCGAACCCGGCGCGCGCGGCGGGGCATAGCGGAACGCGGCCGCGGCGCTACCGGGCAGACAGGTACCGGCGGGGAGGCTATTCGGGCAGCCTCCCCGCCGGTTTTCTCTTGCCCGGCCGTGTCCCGGCGACCGTCAGCCAAGCAGCGCGCGCACGTCGAAGCGGTGCTTGAGGAAGCCGAACTGCCGCATGACATCCGCGACCCGCTGAATCCGAACGGCGTCGATGCCGACCGGGTAGACGTTCAGTGCCATGACCGCCGCCGTCGTCCGGTCGATGTGCCCTGCTCCCCGCGGCAGGCCGACGAAGGCGGACTCGACGGCCGAGCGGTCGGTGTCGGCGATCCGCTGCCCGGCCTCGAGGGCGAGGAGGAATGCCTTCATCGTCTGCGGGTTCGCCTGCGCCCAGGACGCGGTGGTGGCATAACCCTCCATGGGAAACTGCTCCGTGGCCCCCGAGTCAAGGTCCGCGAGCGTTTCCGCTCCGTAATGCTCCTCCGCCTGGCTCACGAACGGCTCGGAGAGGACCGCGGCCGCCACCTTGCCCGACACGAGGGCAGGCGAGGCATCCGGAAAGGGCATGGAGAAAGCGGGGAAGCCGACCGCGTCCCCGCCGCCGTGGGCGCTCGTCCTGATGCCGTTCTCGACAAGCACCGACGCGGCGAGCAGGTAACCGACGTTGGCATCGGCGTTGACCCCGAGCACGTGCCCCGCGAGTTCTTTCAGGGTCTTGATCCGGGAACCCGGCATCGTCATGATCACCCGTCCGCCCGGTTGCAGCAGCGATGCCTCCGCGATGAGCCGCAGCTTCGCCGCGTGGCTGGCCTGCGCCTGGATGTAGGAGACGTAGTTGGTGGCGATGACGTCGTACTTTCCCTGGACGGCGCCGGAAATGACCGTGTCACCGTGGGCCGGCGTGTAATTGACGGTAAGGCCCTCCTGCGCGAACAGCCCGTCCCGCAGGGCGACGAAGAAACCCGCGGAGTCGAGCACCGGCGAGATCGCGGCGGTGATCGTGGTCTTCTCGAGGCCGCTCACCCGGGGCAGTACGGGGGGCGCGCCGGCACCGCCGGCCGCGCTGCCGGCGCATCCGGCGCCGAGGAATCCGGTGAGTAGCAGAAGCGCGGCGAGAATGCCCTTCCGCCATCCTGGCGCCGCGCGGACACCGGTCACCCGGAACGACGGGAGGTAGGGATGGATTCGTTTGAGACGCCGCTCGACGCTCATCGCAGAGATCACCTCAGGCCCTTGAATTCCGACTTTCCTTTCTTCTAGCCGCTTTTCACGGCCAATGGATGAATGCTTAGAATTCCGGGCGCATTAATAGAAGCCGACCTAATTAGAAAGGAACGAAAACGGGGAGTCCGCGCTGAACGCGGCAGCTTGGACCGCATTCAGCGCGGGACTCTTTAAGTAAACAGGAACTGCCTCTTAACCGGATCAGCGCGGCATCTCGATGACCAGCTTGCCCCGGGTGTGCTCGTCCCGTGCGGCCGCCAGCGCGGCCGGTGCCTGGTCAAGGGTGTAACGCCCGGTGATCTCGGTTCGCAGGCGGCCGTCCGCGGCGAGGCCGGCGAGCTGCTCAAGCAGCGCCCGGTCGAGGGCGCTGACCTCAGCACGGGCGCCGGTCACTGCTTCTCCTGTTCGGTGCGGCCGAGGAACACGTCCCCGAGGTCGGGCCGGGCGAGCAGCGCCTCGGCCCGGTCGGTGAGCACCACCCGGCCGGCTGCCATGACGTAAGCCCGGTGCGAGATCGACATCGCCTCGCGGGCTCGCTGCTCCACCATGAGCAGCGACACCCCCGTGGTGGTCAGCGCCGCGATGTGCTTGCTGAGCAGCTCGTCGGCCGGCCGCGGGGCGAGTCCCGCCGTCGGCTCGTCGAGCACGAGCAGCGCCGGGCTGATCATCAGCGCGCGCGCGATGGCGACCATCTTCCGCTCGCCGCCCGACAGGTGGCCGCCCTGCCGCGACGCGAGCTTCCCGAGCACCGGGTACAGGTCGATGACTTCCGCCATCCTGGCCTTGACCTTTCCCCTGGGCAGCGTGTAACCGCCCATTTCGATGTTCTCGTGCACGGTGAGACGCGGGAACGTGTCGTTGACCTGCGGCACGTAGCCGACGGAGAGCCGGCACACCTGGTCGCTGCGCAGTCCGGTCAGCTCCCTGTCGCCCAGGCGGACCGTGCCCGACATCGGGCGCAGGTGCCCGAGGACCGCCTTGAGCAGAGTGGACTTGCCCGCTCCGTTCGGGCCTAGCACGGTGACGATCTCCCCGGCGCCGACGTGCAGGTCGACATCGATGATCGTCGGCGTGTCGTTGTAGCCGGCGGACAGGCCGGACACGGTGAGCGCGGCCGCCGGGCCGTCCCGGTGCTCCGGCCGGGCGCCGCTGCCGCCATGGTGCTCGCGGCGATGGCTGTCACCCAGCGAGATACGCACTGACAACCTCCTGGTTAGCCCGGAGCTCGGCCATGGTGCCGGTGGCGAGCAGCTTGCCCTGGGCCATCACGATCACCGAGTCGCAGACGCGCTCGACCGAGCTCAGCTCGTGCTCGATCATGAGCATGGTCAGGCCGCTGTCGCGCAGCCGCTTGAGGTGCTCCTCGATGGTGAGCCTGAGCGTCGGGTTGACGCCGGCCATCGGCTCGTCGAGCAGCAGCAGCCGCGGCTCCGCCATCAGGGACCGCATGATCTCCACGAGCCGCCGCTGGCCGCCGGACAGCTGCCCGGCGTAGGTGTCGGCGTGGGCGGTGAGCCCGAAGTCCACCAGCAGCGCCCACGCCTGCGCGAGCAGCTCCTGCTGCCGCCGCCGCGCGTGCCTCGGCCCGAGCAGCGCCCCGGCCGCGGAGTCGCCCTTCTGCCGCGGGGCGGCGGCGAGCAGGTTCTCCAGGACGGTGAGCTTGCCGAACTCGCTGGTGTGCTGGAAGGTCCGGATCACGCCGAGCCCGGCGACCTTGTATGCGGGCCAGCCCGCCACGTCCGTGCCGTCCACGAGGACCTGCCCGCCTTGCGGCCGCACCGCGCCCGCGATGAGCCTGAGCGCGGTGGACTTGCCCGCTCCGTTCGGTCCGATCAGGCCGGTGGCCTGGCCGGGAAGCAGGTCGAAGGAGAGCCCGTCGACCGCCTGCACGCCGCCGAAGCCGACCCGCAGGTCCCGCACGGACAGCGTGGCGGAGGCACGCGCCTGGACCGGGGCCGGCGCGCGCTCCTCGGCGAGCACCGCCGCCACGCCCGTGTCCACCGCCCTGTCCCTGGCGGCCTCCGCCGCCGACACCACCGCCGCCTCACGGTCGGCCGTCGACAGCAGCCGCGAGAGCCTGCGCCTGCGCTCGGGGAAGATACCCTGCGGCCGCCACCAGAGGAACACCAGGATCAGCACGCCGATGAACGCCGACTGGAGCGATTCCTCGATGTTGGCGTTGGACATCTGCGGCAGGAACGTCGGCAGCTCGAGGAACACCCCGAGCACGAGGAAGGCGCCGAACAGGGCGCCGAAGCCGTTCCCGAGCCCGCCGACGATGATCGCGACGAAGTAGATGAACGTCTCGCCGGTGCCCCAGGCCGCCGGCGACCAGGCGGCGATCATCTCCACGAGCAGGCCGCCGCTGACCGCGCCGATCGCACCGCCGATGACGTAAACCTTCAGCGATTCCCTGCGCGTGTTGGTGCCGAGCGACTCGATCGCGTCGGCGTTCTCCCGCATCGCCCGCAGCCGCCTGCCCCAGGGCGCACCAACCAGGCGGGCGGTGAGGAACCAGGCCACGGCCGCGAACGCCGCCGCGATACCGACGAAGAACCAGTCGTAACCGGCGATGCTCAGCCCGAGGGAGGAGGCGAACGGCTGCGGGATACCGAACAGGCCCTGGTTCCCGTTGAACCAGCCCTGCTCGGTGGAGACCAGGGTGGCCGCGATGATCGAGACGACAAGCATCACCGTCGCCTGGAAGTCCCTGCGCCGTGGCCGCAGCGCGAACGAGCCGACCGCGAGCGCGAGCAGCGCGCCCGCGACGGCCGCACCGGCCAGCGGCAGCGGCCAGGGCAGGTGCCAGCCGAGGATATAGGTCTCGTCCGCCAGGGTCTTGGCCGGCGGGAGGGTCAGTACCGCGGTGATGTAGGCGCCCAGCGCCTGGTAGATGATGAACGCGAAGTTCATCACGCCGCCGACACCGAACTGCAGGTTCAGCGCCCAGCAGGCGATCCCGTTGATGGCGAGGTAGGCCATGAGCGTCGCGACGTAACTGCTGACAGCCGAGCTCATACGGCTACCTCCGCGCGCATCTGGACCCGGCCTGCCCGCAGGCCCTCCGGGCGCAGCAGCAGCACCAGGACCAGGATCGCGAACGCGACCACGTCCTTGAGCTGCGGGTTGTAGATGGCCGCCACTTCGCTGACGATGCCGATGACCAGGGCGCCGGCCATCGCGCCGTACGGCTCGCCGACGCTGCCGAAGACCGCCGCCGCGACGATCAGCATCAGGTAGCTGCCGCCCGTGACGGACTGGAACGAGCCGAGGTCGATGGCGAGCCCCACCCCGGCGAGCCCGGCGAGCAGGCCGGAAATGAGCCACACCGCGCTGATGATCCGCTCGGTCGGTATGCCGACCGAGCGGGCCAGCGGGCCGTTGTCCGAGGTGGCCCGCATCGCCTTGCCGAGCCGGGTGTACTTGAACATCAGGTGCAGCCCGAGCAGCGCGGCGACGGCAAGCCCGATGATGACCAGCTGGCGCTGGTCGAAGACCATGCCGAGGACGTGGATCGACGGCTCAGGCGGCAGCTGGTAGCTGTAGTAGGTGCCGTTGCTGAACATCTGCAGGACGTTCTTGATGATGAAGGAGACCGCGACGGTCACCATCACCATCGCGAACTGCGACGTGCCACGCCGCAGGAACGGCAGGTAGATCAGGCGGCTGAGGCCGAGGGACAGTACGGAGCCCGCGACCCCGCCTGCCAGCATCGCCCACCACATGTTCCAGTGCAGGGTGACCATGGCGAGGTAGGCGACGAACATGGCGACCGTCATGTTCTCGCCGAAGGCGAGGTTGAACAGGTTGGTGACACCGAACTGGAGCGTGAAGCCGACCGCGCCCAACGCGAGGATGGACGCGGTCACCAGTCCGAAGCCGAGGCTGAGGACGATTTGGCTCACTACATGCCCGCATTCGCCGGGAGGCTGGTACCCATGATCCAGTTGTGCTTGTCGGCGTTGTAGGTCCACGGGGCGTACGGGCGGTTCGCGGTGTTGTTCTCGTTGAAGACCATGGCGCCCGCGGCACCGACGTAGTCGATGGTCTTGCCCGCCTTCAGCGCCGCGACGCCTTCCGCGTAGGTGGAGACGACGACGGCGCCGGCGCCGGGCGTGGTGACCTTCGGTATATAAGCGGTGAAGACTGAGGGGTCGATCGACTTGGCGGCCTCCATGGCCAGCGCGAAGGCGGTGACACCGTCATAGCTGGCGGCCACGAAGGGGTTCTTCGCCTGGAACGGGTTGGCCTTGATCGCGGTCAGCGCGTTCGTGAAGGCCGTGAACGCGGTGCCGGAGGACTGCAGCGCCGGGGCGATCGCGGTCACGTACCGGGCCAGGCTTGGTAGTCCGACGGCCGGGCCGACCGCGGGCTCCCAGTCGCCCTGGATGGCACGCTGGGTCATGATGACCGGGAGCATCGAGCCGTTCTGCTGGCGCATCTCGGACAGGAACGTGGCGGCGGTCTGCGCGTCCATCTCGCCCACGATCGCCTGCGGGTGCGCGGCCAGCACAGCGGCCACCTCGGTCTGGTACGAGGAGGCGTCCGGGGTGATCGTCACCGCCTTGACGATCGTGCCGCCCAGCTTCGCGTAGCTGGCCTGGAACGGCTGGGTGGTGGTGGACGCGGAGAGGTCGCTGGTGAACACCTCGGCGATCTTGGTGAAGCCGCGCTGGTGCGTGTAGTAGGCGAGCGCCGGCGCCTGAGTGGAGTCGCTCGGCGTCAGCCGCCAGAAGTCCTGCGACGTCTGGGTGTCGTATCGGGGATCGCCGACGGTGTTCATCTCAGGCACCTTGGCCTGCTCGAGCACGGGGAGGACGGAGGGGATGTCGCCGCCGTCCGGGCCGAGGACCATGACCAGGTGGGAGGCGGAGACAAGCATCCGGTTGGTGACCGGTACGGCGTCCGCCGGGTCGCCCTTGGTGTCGAAGTCGGTGCAGGTCACCGGGTGCCCCAGGATCCCGCCGGCCGCGTTGATATTGAGCGCCGCCGCCTTGCAGGAGTTCTGCGCGTTCAGGCCGAAGAACGCGTTCTGCCCGGTGAAGGCGTGCAGCACGCCCACGGTCACGGTGAACGTGCCGCCGCTGGCGTTGCCGCTCCCGGTCGCGCTGGCGCTCGACGCGGCGGTTGAGGTAGCGGTTGACCCGCCGGACGCGGTCCCGCTGGCGGAAGTCCCTGAACTGCATCCGGCGACCGCTATAGAGGCGGTGGCGGCGACCGTGCAAGCCGCCAGCCACCGGTTGTTTCTCAGCTTCATCGCTTAAGGCCTCCATCGACTGATGTCCACGCGATTATCGCGAATGTATGTGTTATACGTCCGGGCGAAATACGCGTGCGGAAGCCTTAGCGTTCGCGTCTGCGCATCTCCGGAGCCTTCCAGAAGGTATTCAGAGCCATCAGGAGGTGCCGCGGAGTCCTCCATCCCACCGATCACGTCGGCGCGTAAACGCTTGTTTTCTACGCGGTTACCCGTGTCGCTTGGCGAACGCTAAGGCTTCGCCATCCGGGAGCTGACGCCCCCGGCGAGGTCCGGTCAGCGCTGGTAGTGCTCCATCGGAACCAGGTCGAGCCGCACGCGGCCGGCCAGCGCGGGCAGTACGGCTCCGGCGAGCCAGGTGCCGAAATGCGGGCTCTCGCGGTGCGCCTCGAAGGCGTCCGCGCCGGCGTAGCGCTCGTCCGGCCCGGGGAATCGTCACGGCGTACATCTAAGGTTGCGCCGCAGGCTGCTGACCTCGCCCGCGGCAATTCCTAGGATGACCAGCGCCGCGTCTGAACGGGCGAGGTAGCCCCTGCCCGCGGGGCCGGCATCCGGCGGTCGCCGGCGACCGCGGTACGCGGCTCTGTGCAGTTACGTACTCAATGTGCTCGATGGGGAAGCTGAGGCTCGATGCTGGAAGTCAGGGATCCGGCCGACGTGTGTTCCGTGGTCGCGGAGGTGCCCGCGATGACCGCGGCCGAGGTGGCCACGGCCTATGCCCGTGCCCGGGTCGCGTTCGAGGCGTGGCGGCGGGTCAACCCGCTCGACCGGGCCGCGGTGCTCGCGCGGGCCGCCGGCTGGGACGCGCACCACCCGTTCGGCGGGTTCCGCGAGTCCGGCTCCGCCTTCAAGGAGCAGGGCGCCCCGGGGCTCCGCTTCTACACCAGGATCAAGACCCCCGCCGTGAGGTTCGCGTGGTAGCCGCCGGCCCAGGTGGTACTACCGGTGCCATGACAGCAGACAAAGCAGGGAACCCGGCACCCGGCGCGGGCGGCTCGCCCGCACCAGTCGGCATCGTCGGAGCGGGGATCGTCGGGCTGGCGGTCGCCAGGCAGCTCACCGCGGCCGGCATACCCGTCGTGGTCTTCGAGAAGGAAACCGCGGTCGCAACCCACCAGACCGGCCACAACTCGGGGGTCGTGCACGCTGGGATCTACTACGCGCCCGGCTCGGCGAAGGCCCGGATGACCAGGCGCGGCGTCACGCTGCTGCGCGCCTACTGCACCGACCGGGGGCTCGCCTACGACGAGCGCGGCAAACTGGTCGTCGCGCGGAACGAGGTGGAGACGGTCAAGCTCCGCGAGCTCGAGCGGCGCTCGCAGGCCAACGGCGTGCCCGGCATCCAGTGGCTGTCCGGCCCCGAGCTGCGCGAGCTAGAGCCGGACGTGGCCGGCGTGGCCGCGCTGCTCTCCCCGAGCACGGCGATCGTCGACTACCCGGCCATCGCCCGCTCCTTCGCCGCCGACGTCGCGGCGTCCGGCGGCAGCGTGCTCACCGGAACCCCCGTCACCGCGCTGCGCGTGCGCGGCGACGGACCGGTCGAGGTCGACACCCCGGGCGGCGCGCACACGCTGTCCCGGCTGGTGATCTGCGCGGGCCTGCAGGCCGACCTGCTCGCGGCGGCGGCCGGCGACAAGCCGTCACCGGAGATCATCCCGTTCCGCGGCGAGTACCTAAGGCTGCGGCCGCACGCCGCGGACCGGGTGCGGCGGCTCATCTACCCGGTGCCCGACCCCCGGTACCCGTTCCTCGGCGTGCACCTGACACCGCGCGTCGACGGCACCGCCGACCTTGGCCCGAACGCCGTGCTCGCGCTGGCCCGCGAGGGATACCGGCGCAGGGACGTTTCCCTTGACGAACTCGGCCGCCTGGCCCGGTCCGGCGCCTTCTGGCGGCTGGCCAGGCAGCACTGGATGACCGGGGTCCGGGAGATGCGCGGCTCGCTGTGGCGGCGCGCTTACCTCGCCGAGGCCAGGACCTACCTGCCCTGGATCACCAGCGCCGACGTGACGAGCGCCCCCGCCGGGGTGCGCGCCCAGGCCGTCGACGCCGACGGGGGGCTGGTCGACGACTTCAGGATCAGCCGGGTCGGCCCCGTCACCTCGATCCGCAACGCGCCATCGCCCGCGGCCACGGCCTCGATGGCGATTGCCGAGCACATCATCGAGGGGCTCAGGCTTCCGCTCAGCAACGAAGAAAGGTAATCCTCCGTGTTCATTGTCGATACTCAGGTGCACATCTGGAAAGAAGAGGCCCCGGACCGTCCCTGGATCCCCGGTGCCCGCGAGCGCATGCGGCTCAACGGGCACCGCGAGGCGGCCTTCACCTACCAGGAGTGCGTTGACCTGATGGACGAGGCCGGGGTCGACCGGGTGCTCATCGTCCCGCCGTCCTGGGAGGGTGACCGGATCGACTACGCCCTCGAGGCGTGCGAGGCGCACCCGGGCCGCTTCGGCATCATGGCTCGCGTCCCGCAGAACAAGCCGGTCGAAGGCGAGGCGCTGATGCGCGAGTTCGCCCAGAACCCGCACGTCAAGGGCACCCGGCTGACCTTCCACCGGCCGCAGGACCGCAACTGGATGATTGACGGCACCAACGACTGGTACTGGCCGCTCGCCGAGGAACTCGGCCTGGTCACCATGGTGCACGCCCCGATCTGGAAGGCCGAGCTCGGTCAGATCGCCGACCGTCACCCTGGGCTGAAGATCGTCATCGACCACATGGGCATCATGGCCCGCTGCGTCGACGACGCGATCGGCTACTGGGTGCAGGAGACCGCCGACCTGTACCCGCACCCGAACATCTACGTGAAGGTGTCGGCCATCCCCGGCTACTCCACCCAGCCGTTCCCGAACCTGAACATCGCCAAGTACGTCCGCGAGATGGTGGACAAGATGGGGCCGGAGCGGTGCTTCTGGGGGACTGACCTCACCCGGCTGCTCGAGCACGGGATCAGCTACACCGACGCCATCGAGCAGTTCACTAAGCACTTCCCGTTCTCGGCGGAGGAGCTTGAGTGGATCATGGGGCGCGGGATCTCGGAGTGCCTCGGGTGGGCGATTCCGGTCGAGGCATAGGCATCGGCGCTTGGCTAGCGGTTGCGGCTGGGCTGAGCGAGCGGGCTGAGCAGGTGAGTTGAGCGGGCGGCGCGACCGTCATCTTCACTACCTCGCCTACCGGCGCGGGCTAGACGAGAAAGCTAGGAGTTGGACGCTATGAGTGAGCTGGATGGCGGGGACGCGGTCCTGCAGGCTGCTCGCGACCTGGGGGCTGATTACATCTTCTCGTCGGCGGGGTCGGAGTGGGCGCCGGTGTGGGAGGCGCTGGCCCGGCGGGACGCGGCGGATGCCGCTGCCGTCGCGGCCGGGGGAGAGCCTTCCGGGGGGCCTCGGTACCTTGACCTGACTCACGAGACGCTGGCCGTGGCGATGGCGACCGGGTACGCGAACGTGACCGGGCGGGGGCAGATGGTGCTGCTGCATGCCGCGGCCGGGCTCTTGCAGGGGGCTAACGCTATCCACGGGGCGCTGCTGACCGGGGCGCCGATGGTGGTCTGCTCCGGGGAGTCGACGGGGTACGGGGATGCCGCCGGGGCGGATCCCGGGTCGCAGTGGTACCGGAACCTGTCGGTGGTGGGGGGACCGCAAGCCGTCGCGGCCCCGTTTACCAAGTGGGCTAACGCGGCCGCTGATGTCTCCGTTCTCTACGGGATGCTCAAGCGCGCGGGGGAACTGGCCGCGCAGCCGCCGGCCGGGCCGGTGTACGTGAACACGCCGGTCGAGGTGCTGCTGGCGGCGTGGCGGCCGGCGGGGGTTTCTCCCGCGCCGGCCGCCCGCGCCAACGCCACGGTGGCGGTGACAGAGGACGTGGCGGTGGCGGTGCGGCTGCTCGCCGCGGCACGGCGGCCGGTGCTCGCGGTCGAGACCGCGGGCCGCGGCCCGGAGGCGTTCGCGGCGCTGGTGGAGCTGGCCGAACTCCTCGCCATCCCGGTCGTCGAGCCGCAGTCCGCGGTCAGCTCGAGCTTCCCGCGCAGCAACCCGCTGCACGCGGGCGGCGAGCTCGCCCCGCTGGCGGGCGAGGCGGACCTGGTGGTGCTCGTCGGGTGCCGGTCACCGTGGTACCCGCCGAGCGGCAAGCCGGGGAACGCCACGGTGCTGGTCATCGATGAGGTGGCGCACCGGCCGCACATGGCCTACCAGGTGCTCACCGCCGACCACTACGTCGGGGGCGCGGCGGCACCGACGCTGCGGGCGATCACCGCCGGGCTGCGGGCCGCCGGACTCGACCCGGCGGCCATCGAGGACAGGCGGGCCGGGCTCGCGGCCGCCTTCGCCAAGAGCGAGGCGGGGCGGGCCGCGGCGGAGCAGAAGGCGCTCGCCTCGGCCGAGGGGCCGGTCGACCCGGTGGCCGTCGCGGCCACGCTGCGCGAGCTGGCCGGCGCCGACGCGCTGGTGGTGGACGAGACCATCACGCACAGCCGGGTCATCACCAAGCACCTGATGGCGGACGCGCCCGGCCGGTACAGCTACGTCCAGGGCGGCCTGGGGCAGGGCCTCGGCGTCGCGCTCGGCGCCAAGCTCGCCGCCGGGGACCGGCTGGTCGTGCAGACCGTCGGCGACGGGACCTGGCTGTACAACCCGGTCCCGCAGGGGATCATGGCGTCCGCCCAGTACGGCCTGCCGCTGCTCGTGGTGATCTTCAACAACAAGAAGTACCTGTCGATGCGGTTCAACCTGACCCGGGCCTACCCGGAAGGGAGCTACGTCGCGAGCAAGGCCGGCTACGGCGTCGACCTGTCGGCGCAGCCCGACGCGGCGGCGGTCGCCGCGGCGGCGGGCGCGGCGGGCTTCACCGTGACGACCACCCCGGAGCTCGCACCCACCCTGGAGAAGGCGATCGCCACCGTCCGGGCCGGCCAGACCGCCGTCGTCAACGTCCACCTCACCCGCTAGGAGCGCAGTTCCATGTCTGATCAAGTCCAGGTACCAGCCAAGCCAGGCAAGGTGCTCGTCGCCGCCGATGACCTGAAGGCGCTCGTCGCCGGGATCTTCAAGGCACGCGGCGCGAGCGGCGCCGACGCCGCGACCGTGGCGGACGCGCTGGTCTGGGCTAACCTGCGCGGCATCGACTCGCACGGCGTGTCCCGGGTGCCCAGGTACACCGAGCTGTTCGACAAGGGCGAGTCGGTCGCCGGCGCCGTGGTCACCGTTGAGCGGCCCCGCGCCGCCATCGCCATCGTGGACGGGCACGCCGCGCCCGGGCCGGTCGCGATGAACCGCGCCGCCGACGAGGCGATCGCCGGCGCCCGCGAGTGCGGGATCGGCTGGGCGTCGGTGCGCGGCACCGTGCATACCGGCGCGATCGGCTATTACGCCAGCCGGATCGCGGACGCGGGCATGGCGGCCGTGGGCGTCGTGGCCGGCGTGCCGAACATGGCCTACGCCGGCGCCAAGGGCGCGGCCGTGGCCACCAGCCCGCTCGCCGTCGCGGTGCCCGCGGGCCGGCACGAGCTCGTGCTGCTCGACATGGCCACTGCCGTCATGGCGCTCGGCCGGATCGCGCAGCTCAAGGCCGCGGGCAAGGAACTGCCGCCCGGCGTGGCGCTCACCGCGGACGGCGAGCCGACCACCGACCCGGCCCTGGCCAAGGTCCCCACCCCGGTCGGCGGCGCCAAGGGCGCCAGCATGTCGCTGGTGTTCGAGATGCTCGCCAGCGGCCTCGCCGCCAACCCGATCGTCCCCGCCTACCACTCCGGCAGCAAGGAGGGCAGGCGGCACCGGCAGAACGC
>DASWAE010000075.1:0-26204 GCA_036391275.1 Trebonia sp. | reverse complement strand
AAGTCCAGTCCCGTCCCCGCGCCGGAGACGGCGCGCGACTACCTCTTCGCCTGAAGGGAGCCCCGACATGAGCATGACTGATTCCGCGGCCACGGCCGCCAGCGCGCCGGCCGCGCGCCGGCTGAGCACCGCCCGCGCCATCGCCGAGGGCATCGCCCAAGAGATGGAACGCGACCCCGGCGTGGTGGTGCTTGGCGAGGACATCGGCAAGTACGGCGGTATCTTCGGCGCCACCGGCGGGCTGCTCGAGCAGTTCGGCCCGCAACGGGTGCTGGACACCCCGATCTCTGAAACCGCCTTCATCGGCTTGGGCATCGGTGCCGCGGTCGAGGGCATGCGGCCGGTCGTCGAGCTGATGTTCGCCGACTTCTTCGGTGTCGCCATGGACCAGATCTACAACCACATGGCGAAAATCCACTACGAGTCCGGCGGGAACGTCCGGGTCCCGATGGTGCTGATGATGGCCGCCGGCGGCGGGTACTCCGACGCCGAGCAGCACTCGCAGTGCCTGTGGGGCACCTTCGCCCACCTGCCCGGGATGAAAGTGGTCATCCCGAGCAATCCCGCGGACGCCAAGGGCCTGATGATCTCGGCGATCCGCGACGACAACCCGGTGATCTATACCTTCCACAAGGGCGTCATGGGCCTGCCCTGGATGGCGAAGAACCAGCGGGCGGTCGGCCCGGTGCCGCAGGAGCCGTACGAGGTCCCGATCGGCAAGGCCGCCGTCGCCAGGGAGGGCAGAGACATCACGGTCGCCACCGTCTCCCTGTCGGTGCACCACGCGCTGGACGTCGCCGATCAGATGCTGGCCGAGCACGGCGTGGACCTTGAGGTCATCGACCTGCGCAGCCTCGTCCCGCTAGACCGCGAGGCCATCTTGACTTCCGTTGCCAAGACCGGGCGGCTGCTCATCGTGGACGAGGACTACCAGTCGTTCGGCATGTCCGGCGAGATCGCGGCGATCGTGGCCGAGACTGACCCCGGCCTGCTGCGCGCCCCCGTCCGCCGGGTCGCGGTGCCCGACGTCCCCATCCCGTACGCCCGATCGCTGGAGCGGGCGGTGCTGCCCGGTCCAGACCGCATAGCGGCCGCGGCCCGGGCGCTAGCCGGGGTGTGATCCGTGGCTGACGTGCTCTTCCCGCAGTTGTCGGAAGACGAGCCCGCCGCCGAGGGGGTCCTCGCCACCTGGTTTGTCGCCGATGGCGACCAGGTGGCGAGCGGCCAGCTGCTCGCCGAGGTCATGGTCGAGAAGGTGTCCGGCGAGGTGACCGCGCCCGCCTCCGGCCAGATCCGGCTGCTGGTCAGCGAGGATCAGACAGTCCGCCAAGGCGAGGTGATCGCTCAGGTGACGGGGTGATCATGCCCTGACGTAGCGGAGCACGGCGAGGACGCGGCGGTTGTCGGCGGCCTCTGGCTTGCGGAGTAGCTGGCTGATCACCTCCCGGTCGAGCGCGGTACCGCCGGCCGCGACCCGTTCCAGCGCGGAGACGAAGTCGGCCACGCTGCCGACTCGGTCCTTGAGCAGGTAGCCGACTCCTCCGGCACCGGACTTAAGCAGCCGGGCGACGTAGCGCGTTTCGATGTACTGCGAGAACAAGCCCCTGACCAGCGCGTATGCGGTCAGGGGCTTGTCTCGTCTTGTGCGGCGGTGCGTGGGCGTCCGGCGGGCGCGTGCGGGACCTTTGGCTCTAACCCCCAGAACACGTTTTGCCTAGCATGCGACGGGCGGGCCGTCTTGCGCGTGTACTGGTCACCGCGCGGCACGCGGGGGGAGGACATCATGAAACACGTCCGCTTCAGGCTTCTGATCGCGGTGGCTCTGGCGGTGCCGGTGGCTGTTTCGGCCGCCCCGGCGGTGAGCGCCCAGGCCGCCCCAGCCAAGCTTCCGGTCATCACGACGTTCGCTCCGGGGGACTTCCCGGAATCGCTCGCGGTCGATGGCCAAGGCAACCTGTATGCATCGCTCGGCTTCATCGGCGAAGTCGTGAAGGTGACCCCGAGCGGGCAGCAGCCGATCGCCAGCCTTCCCGTCGGTGCTGGGCTCCTGACCGGTCTGGCCTTTGATCCGGACGGGAACCTGTATGTCGCCGACGCGACATTCGAGGCATCGCCGACGCCTCCGGGGGTGTTCCGGATCGGCGCCGGTGATGCGGTGACACGGGTGGCTACGCTGCCCGCAGACAGCTTCCCGAACGGACTGGCCTTCCACGGCGGGTACCTGTACATCTCCGACAGCAGCCGGGGCGCGGTCTGGCGGCTGTCACCGGGAGGGAAGGCGGCCATCTGGCTGCAGGACCCGCTGCTCGCACCGAAGGTCAGCACGGGCATCGGAGCCAACGGCCTGGCGTTCTGGCGGGGCAGCTTGTATGTCGCCGTGGCGGACTCAGGGACGATCGTGCGGGTCCCGCTCACCGCGGGCGGAAACGCCGGCACCCCGGTAGTCACCGCCCAGGCGCCGCTGCTGCGGACTGCGGACGGCATCGCGTTTGACGTGCGAGGCAACCTGTACGTAACGGTGAACGACAACCGGCTGGTGCGGCTGGCTCCCGATGGCGTGCTCACCCAACTCGCCGCCAAGAATGACGGGTTGGTGTACCCGACCATGCCGGCGTTCGGCACCACGCCCGCGACCCGGACCACGCTGTACATCACCAACGGCGCGCTGTACAACGGGATGCCGGACATCGTGGCCTTCGACGCCGGGATCCGGGGGCTGCCGCTGCCCTGAAAAGGTGCTCCTCCTACGGCTCCGGGCATCGGTGTGGGCTGCCAGGACAGCGTCAGCCGGGGGAGTGCGCCCGCCGGTGCCGGGCATCCGGTACTCCCAGCGGACTGGCTCCCCGGTCAGCCGCTCCAGCTCGGCCTTCGGGTGCGGGCGCTGCATGCCCGCAGTGGGGCGGCGTTGCCAGGAAACCCTGATGCTCCGGCATGCGGCTTAGTAGCCGGCCACCCCCCCGTCGCCTGCGCGCGGGTCGGCGGCCGCGGCGAGCAGGCCGTCGCTGGTGACGCCGATCGCCTGGGCGTGGCCGAACGAGTCGTCACCGGGCGGGCTCTCGATGGTCTGGTAGCCGCGGGCCCGCAGCCCGGGTGCCCATGCCGCCGGGGCGCCGTGCTCCACCCGGACCAGCGGCGGGTCGTCGCCGAGCCAGGTGTCGAAGGCGTTGGTGGGCTCGCGGCTGAGGATCCAGCGGGGCGCGGATACGGCCGGGCCGGCTTCCTGGCCGAGGGCGAGCATCCGCACCAGCAGCTGCAACAGCACCTGCGGTTGGGCGTCACCGCCCATGGTGCCGAGCACCGCGTCGAGCTCCCCACCCGGCCGGGTGGCCGCCAGCGGGCTGAGCGTGTGCGGCGGGCGGCGGCCGGGACCGTACCCGGCCGGGTCGCCAGGCCGCGGCGAGAAACCGGCGCCCCGGTTGTGCAGGAAGATCCCGTGCCGCGGCAGCGTCAGCCGGGAGCCGAAATCGGAGGCATTGGACATGATCAGCGAGACGCCCATCCGCTGGGCATCGACTGCGCACAGGTAGGTGGTGCCTCCGCCGCCGTACACGTCGGCCAGGCCACGGGCGGCGCTTTCCGCCACGGCAGCGACCCGCGGACCCAGCCGCGACTTGCTCAGCAGCGCGGCACCGTCGGCGTGCTCGTGCAGCACCCGCGGCCGGTCGAAGGCCGCCTGTCTGGCCGCCTCCACCAGCAGGAACGCCCACAGCTCGGAGTCAGCAGCCGCGGGCAGCCCGATCCGCTCGGCGATCCACGCCCCGGACAGCGCCAGGTAGCCCTGGGAGTTCGGCGGGACCGTCCACAGGTCGCGGCCGAACACGGCCAGCCGCAGCGGCGTCACCCAGTCGGCCTGGCTGGCGCGCAGGTCGTCCTCGGTGAACTCGCCGCCGCCGACGGCGAGCAGGTCCTCGCCCGCCGGGCCGAGGTAGAAGCCTTCCCGGCCTCGTTCGGCCACCGCGGCCAGCGCCCTCGCGTGCCCGGGCAGGGCCAGGCGGCGCCCCTCGACCAGCGGGTCGGCGGCGCCGAACGCGGCCTCGCGCTCGGCCGGGGTCAGTTCGGCCGAGGCCGCTGCCAGCGTCGGGGAGACGGGGAAGCCGTCGGCTGCTAGCCGCCTGGCCGGGGCAAGCAGGTCGTGCAGCGGCAGTGTCCCGTACCGTTCGTGCAGCGCGACCAGGCCGTCCACACAGCCGGGGACGGTGACCGAGCGGATGTCGTGCTGGAAGGGCATCGCCGTCGCGCTCGCCGCCAGCCGCCAGGGGTCCGCGCCCGAGCCGGCCCGGCCGGAGGCGTTCAGCGCGGCTGGCGGCTGCTGCCCCTCGCCGGCGACCACGGCGAGCAGGTCGCCGCCGAGCCCGCACATGTGCGACCCGGTGACGGCCATGGCCGCGGCCGCCGCTATGGCCGCGTCGGCAGCGTTGCCGCCCTGGCGCAGCATGTTCAGCCCGGCCGTCGCCGCGAGATGGTTGGCCGCGGCGACGGCCCCGGTCGGCGCGTAGCGCGTGATCGTCACTTCAGTGCAGCACTTTCGAGAGGAACGCCTGGGTGCGCTCGTGGGCTGGGGAGTCAAGTACCTGGGCGGGCGGGCCGGCCTCGATGATTTGCCCGGCGTCCATCATGACCACGCGGTCGGCCACGCCACGGGCGAAGCCCATCTCATGGGAGGCGACGACCATGGTCATCCCGTCGCTGGCGAGTTCCCGCATCACCGCGAGCACCTCGCCTACCATCTCCGGGTCCAGGGCGCTGGTCGGCTCGTCGAACAGCATCAGCCGCGGCCTCATCGCCAGCGCGCGGGCGATGGCGACCCGCTGCCGCTGCCCGCCGGACAGCTGGCTGGGGTAGGAGCCGCGCTTGTCGTCCAGGCCAACGCGGGCCAGCAGGCGGCGGGCCTCGTCGAGGGCCTGCGCCCGGGGCACCTTGCGCACTCGCACTGGCGCGAGCGCGATGTTCTGCTCCGCTGTCAGGTGCGGGAACAGGTTGAAATGCTGGAACACGAAGCCGATCTCGCGCCGCTGGCGGGCGATCTCCGCCTCGTTATCCTCCCGCAGCTCGCCCCTGGCGTTCTCGCGGTAGCCGATGAGGTGCCCATTGATCAGGAGCCGGCCCCGGTCGATGCGCTCCAGGTGGTTCAGGCAGCGCAGCAGCGTGGTCTTGCCGGAGCCGGACGGGCCGATGAGCACCACCACCTCGCCGCTGGCGACCTTGAGCGAAACGTCGTCGAGCACGTGGGCCGTCCCGAACCACTTGTGGATCCCGGTGGCCTCGACGGCCAGCGTGCCCGTTTCCTCCGGTGCGCCCGCGGCGGCCTGCGTGCCCTCGACGCCGGCGTCGGGGGTCTTCCCGGCGGACGGCATCACCGGGCACCCCGCAGCTGCTCGGCGCCTATGGCCGGCCCGGCACCGCTCGTCCCGCCGCTGAACAAGCGCTGCCGCAGCGGCACGGTGGCGACCAGGTCACCGCCCCTGGCCTGCAGCCGGCGTTCGATGGCGGCCTGAACCAGCGACCAGGCGGTGGTCATCACGATGTAGTAGATCGCGGTGACCAGGAAGATCTCGAAGGTCCTGAAGGTGGCTGAGTTGTAGTCCTGCGCGGCGAGGAACAGCTCCTGCAGCCCGATGACGCTCAGCAGCGAGGTGACCTTGAGCATGTTGTTGAACTCGTTGCCGAGCGGCGGGATGACCACCCGCATGGCCTGGGGAAGGACGACATGGCGCATGGCCTGGCGGCGACGCATGCCGAGCGACTCCGCCGCCTCGGCTTGGCCCTTGTCCACCGAGTTGATGGCCGCGCGCATGATCTCGGCCATGTAGGCGCCCTCGTTGAGCGCCAGGGTGACGATGCCGGCCTGGACCACGCCGGGCACCGAGACCGGCCCGACGCTGAGCGTGCCGAAGGAGTACAGGCCGAGTGCCGAGCTGCCATCGTAGATGATCACCGCCTGGACCAGCAGCGGGGTGCCGCGGACCAGCCAGATGTAGCCGCCGGCCAGCACGCGGAGCGGCAGGAGGCGCGAGCGGCGCCACAGCGCGAGCAGCAGGCCGAGGGCGACGCCAAGGGCCTGGGCGATGACCGCAAGGTAGATGGTCCTGATGGCGCCCTGCACGAAGCTGCCAGGCGGGTGGAACAGCAGGTGGGCGAAGAACGACCAGTCGAAGGTCATCGCGGCTAGCCCTGCTTGAGCTCGTCGGGACCGAGCCCCCACTTCGTCATGATCTGGTGGTAAGTGCCGTCCGCCCGCAGCGCGGCGAACGCGGCGGCGATGGCGCCGTGCAGCGCGGTGTTCTTCTTGGCGGTGGCGATGCCGGTCGCGATCTGCCCGAACGGGGGGCCGGCGAGCTCGAACATCCCGCTGTTCTTCGTGATGTCATAGCTGCCTGTCTCGACCGTGGTGCCGTAGGCGGCTACGTGGCCGAGGCCGAGCTGGCTCAGCGCGTCGCTGTCGCGCAGGAAGGTCTGCACCGCGATCGGCTTCTTGCCGCTGGACGTGCAGGACTTGCTCTGCGCGGTCAGGAAGTCGGCCACCGTGGTGCCGGTCTCCGCGGCCACGCTCAGCCCGCACAGCCCGCTCAGCCCGGTGACGTGATCCGGGTTGCCCTTGCGGACCATGATGGCATCGCTGGAGTTCATGTAGTCGACGAAGTTCACGACCGCGCGCCTGGCCGGCTTGTCGAATAGCTGGGACAGGATCGCGTCGCAGTGCCCGGCCTGCAGCGCCGGGATGATGCCGGCGAAGGCGGTGTTCACCCACTGGGCCTTGACCCCGAGCTTGGCCGCGATCGCGTTGCCGAGGTCGATGTCCGAGCCGGTCGGCTGCTGCCCGTTGGCGTAGAACTCCAGCGGCGGCGAGGAGATGTCGGAGCAGAACCGGATCGTGCCCGGCTGGCCGAGCGCGCCGGCCGGCAGGGCGGCGCCCGTGGCCGGGGCGGAGCCGGTGCCGGCGCTGGCACCGGAACTGGAGCTGCCGCTCGAGCCGCAGCCGGCGGCGAGCAGTCCGGCTGCTCCGATCGCCAGGCAGGTCAACGCTCTACGGGTCATGCGAGGTAGCTGCGGTTTCATCGACCGACCTCCTGGGAAGGCTGGCTCTGGCGATTTGCCAAATCCTTTTGGCAGACCATAAAAACGTCTCGGAGCTCGTGTCAAGGAAAAGGTGTTAAATGCGCGTATCGAACTGCGTGGCGCGTGACGCCACCGTCGGCGTCTTCTCCGGTCCCCGGCTTATACTCGCCCCTGTCCAGCAAACCGCCGCGCCCCAGGACTCATGATCAGCCGACCCACCATCCGCGACGTCGCGAAGGCCGCCGGCGTCTCCGTGACCACGGTGTCGCACGCACTGAACGGCAAGGGCCGCGTCGACCCGGAGACGCGCGCGCTGGTCGGCCAGGTGGTCCGCCAGCTCGGCTACCGGGCCAACCGGCACGCCCAGGTGTTGCGCTCCGGCCGCACCGGCGCCCTGGCGCTGATGCTGCCCGTCCAAGCCGACGTGGGCTCGAACGAAGCACTGAGCCTGGACTTCTATATGCGGCTGGCCAGCGCGGCTGCCGCGGCCGCGTTCGCCGCGGAGCAGGCGCTGATGCTGCTGCCGCCGGCCGTGGTCAGCACCGGCCTCAGCGGTTTCGGGGTCGACGGCGGCATCGTGGTCGACCCGTCGCCGCTCGACTCCCGGGTCGAGCTGCTGGCCAGGCACGGGCTGCCGGCGGTGACGATCGAACGTGACCTGGGCCGCCCCGACGACCCGTGGTACGTGACCGGGCAGACCGACGTCAGCACCCGGCAGCTCCTCGACCACCTGCGCGCCCAGGGGGCACGGCGCATCTGCCTGCTCGCGCCGCAGGCCGACTGGGGCTGGATCACCGAGACGCTGCGCGCCTACGACCAGTGGACCGCCGGGCACGGCGCCCCTCGCCTGATCGTGCCGGTAGCCATGCGGGAC
This sequence comes from Trebonia sp., assembly GCA_036391275.1. Lineage (GTDB taxonomy): Bacteria > Actinomycetota > Actinomycetes > Streptosporangiales > Streptosporangiaceae > Trebonia. Next base: position 18,274 of record DASWAE010000075.1, on the reverse strand, counting down.
GGCGAGGAGAGCGCGTTCGCGGCGACCAGGCAGCTGCTGGCCGCGGCTGACCCGCCCGACGCGATCTTCGTGGTGGCATCCCGGTTCATCCACGGGGTGCAGCGAGCGGCCAAGGCCGCCGCCCGGCGGGTGCCCGGTGAGCTGCTGATCGCCGCGGGCGTGGACAGCGTGCACGCCCGCGAGGGCGACCCGCCGGTCACCGCCATCGACCTGCACCCCGAGCGGCAGGCCGAGGCTGCGGTCGAGATGCTGCTGGCCCGGCTGGACGGCGACCCGCCGGCCGGGCCGCGGCACGTGCCGGCCACGCTTCGGCTGCGGGCCTCCACCGGGGTCGGCTGACCCGAGTTCGCTTAATCCTCCAGCGACACTTCGTGATCTACCGGATTCGCGTCATGGCCGGGTCTTGGGCAGCCATCGCGTGTCAGGTTAGTCGCGGCGTTTGTGTCCCGGCGGTTGTGGCTGTCAGCTCGTTGAGCAGGTCTTGCATGGTCTGGCACATGGCGTCGAAGCGGCCGGCACCGAGGAGTTCGCGCCAGTGCTGCTCGATCTCGGCGACCTGGTCGCCGGCGTCGTCGAGCGCTTGCCGACCGCGCCGGGTCGGGAAGATCAGCTTCGCGCGCCGGTCGTGCGGGTCTGGGCGGCGTTCCAGGTAACCGAGCTGCTGCAGCTCGCTGACCAGCTCGGAGGTCGTGGCGAGGCTCAGCTGCGCGCGGGCTGCCAGGTCGGTCAGCCGGACGCCGTCAATGCCGACGTTGCCGAAGATGTGCAGGTGCGGCTGCCGCATGTCGGCGTAGCCGTGCGCGGCTGCGGGAGCGGACAGCTCGATCCGGAACTCGCGCAGCAGCCGGACCAGGAGCTGGCCGATGGCGAGCCGGTCCGAGGGCAGGTCTCTTGACGTGGGCACGACACCGGATAATACTTCGGATATCGAAGCTTCGGCTACCGAAGCAATTTCGGAGGCGGTCATGGACCAGCGCACGCAGACCTCAGTCGCCACTGTGGCGACCCGGCTCGGACCCCTGCACGTGCAGACGGCCGGCTCCGGGCTCCCGGCGGTGCTGTGGCACAGCCTGTTCGTCGACTCCACCACCTGGAACCTGCTCCTTGCGCCGCTGGCCGCCGAACGCCGGCTGGTGCTGATCGACGGGCCGAATCACGGCGGCAGCCCGCCGGTGCGGCATCCGTTCACGATCGATGACTGCGCGGGCGCCGCAGCCGACGTCCTGGATCATCTCGGCATCGGCGAGCCGGTCGACTGGCTTGGCAGCGCCTGGGGCGGGCACGTCGGCATCCTGTTCGCCGACGCCCATCCGGACCGGTGCCGCAGCCTGATCGCGATGAGCGCCCCGGTCCACGCGCTCAGCGGCGCCGAGCGCAGGCGGATCCGGCTGCTCGCCGCGCTGTACCGGATCGCCGGCCCGGGCCCGGTGATCAAGCCGCTTGTGGACGCGCTGCTCGGCCCGAAGGCCCGCGCCGAGGACCCCTGGGCCGCTGCGATCGTCGCCGGCGCCTTCCGCCGCGCGGAGCGTCGCGGCATGGTCGACGCGATCCGCTGGCTCAGCCTGCGTCGCCGCGACATCACCCCGGCGCTCGGCCGGCTGGGGACGCCGACGCTGCTCACCACCGGCCCGGCCGATCCCATGTGGACGGCGGCTGCCGCCACGGCCGCAGCCGCCCGCCTGCGCGATGGTGCCCTGGTCATCCTCCCCGGTTCCGGCCACATCGGGTCAATGCTGCAGGCCGCGCCGACGGTGGCCGGCCTGGTCACCGCGTTCTGGCGTGACCCGCACGCTACGATCGCCCGGCACCGCAGCGAGGCCGGCTAGCACCAGCGCCCAGCTGGAGATACGTGATCATCGGAAGGTGTGTGGACAACAGAAGACCGTGCGATGGCCGCTGGCCTCAGCGTAGGCCTGGATCGCTGGCGGCAGGAATTCGATGAGCTGATGCTGCGGGTCGGCGGCCGGTTCGGCCGGGTGGAGCCGCGGCGGCGGATGGCGGCGTTCGTGCGGGGCCTGCTGGCAGGGCTGCCGCGGGTGAACTGCTGGACGATCGCCGAGCATGCCGGGGACGCCGGTCCACGGGGGATGCAGCGGCTGGTGTCGGCCGCGGTGTGGGACGAGGCTGGGGTCCGGGATGACCTCCGCGGCTATGTCCTGGGGCACTTCGCCGATCCCGGCGCGGTGCTCGTGGTGGACGAAACTGGCGACCTGAAAAAGGGCGCCGCCACGGTGGGCGTGCAGCGGCAGTACACCGGCACTGCCGGGCGCACCGAGAACGCCCAGGTCGCCGTGTACCTGGCCTATGCCGCCCCGGCGGGGTCCGCGTTCATCGACCGGGCCTTGTACCCGCCCCGGTCCTGGACGTCCGATCCGGCCCGGTGCCGGGCCGCCGCGGTCCCCGAGGGCACCGGGTTCGCCACCAAGCCCGCGCTGGCCAGGCAGATGATCAGATCACGAAGTGTCGCTGGAGGATTAAGCGGTTCCTGAGCCGCTCGGCAAGGGTGGCGGCGAGGCTGGCCTTGACCGCCGGCTCGGTATCGATCGTGCTCGGGGAATGAACTAGCCGACGGATCGGCTATAGCGTACGGTCGTAGTTGTCTTGTGTTCGTGTCCTGTGCGCGCTCGCGGAGAACAAAGCTGCGGGGCGCCCCTTTCAGGAACATGGGGAAGTCGCGCCGAGAACCGGCCCGGGTGCCGCACCGTGCGGACCGGATCCAGCCCTGAAGGAGCGGCACGTCACAGGGAAGCGTTAAGAGGCCGCTGGCCACCTACGTCCGCGCCGCTTGAGTCAAGGCAGGCCAAGCCTGCTCGAGTGTTCTAACAGTTGGCCGTGGGCCGGCCTGTATGGTGGTGCCGGCCAGGGCCGTATCCGTCGCGACGGTAATCCGTCGCGGCAAGGCCGAGCTCTGCGTCAGCGCCGTGATCGCGACATGGTAAGTGACGGGAACGTCCCCGCCGCGCTGGTTGAGCCCCCGGCCGGGTCACGCCGCCACGGCGCGGCCCAGGGCAGAAACCAGTGGGAGTAAAAAGGTGCTTTTGCAGCAAGGCGGTAGTTCATGACCGAGGGTAACGACAGGGGTGCGAGCGGCTTCGCCGGCCTGGCGCTGGCCCCGGAGCTGTGCCATGCGCTGTCCGGCCTCGGCTACGAGGAACCGACCCCGATACAGCGCGCGGCCATCCCGCCGCTGCTCACGGGCCGTGACCTAGTGGGGCAGGCCGCGACCGGGACCGGGAAGACGGCGGCCTTCGCGCTCCCCGTGCTTCAGCGGGTCCTCAGGGACGGCGAGCGGAATGAGCCGCGCGCCCTGGTGCTCGTCCCGACACGCGAGCTCGCGGTGCAGGTCTCCGAGGCGGTGCGCCGCTACGGGCATGAACTGGGCGCGCGGGTCCTGCCGGTCTACGGCGGCGAGCCGATAGGCCGGCAGCTGGGAGGGCTCAAGCGAGGCGTTGACGTCGTGGTAGCCACGCCCGGGCGTGCGATCGACCACATCAACCGGGGGACGCTGAAGCTGAGCGGCCTTGAAGTCGTCGTGCTCGACGAAGCGGACGAGATGCTGGACATGGGCTTCGCCGAGGATATCGAGGAGATCCTCGGCAACACCCCGGACGGCCGGCAGACGGCGCTGTTCTCGGCGACCATGCCGCCGCGGATCGACGGCATGGTGCGCCGCCACTTGCGCAACCCGGTGCGGGTCGAGCTCAGCCTGAAGGCAGGACCGGCGCCAGCCGAGAGACTGCGCGTGCGCCAGGCCGCGTACGTCGTGCCGCGTGGGCACAAGCCTGCCGCGCTCGGGCGCGTGCTCGACATGGAGACGCCAGCGGCCACGGTCGTGTTCTGCCGAACCAGGGACGAAGTGGACCAGCTCACCGAAGCACTCAACGGCAGGGGTTATCGCGCCGAGGCGCTGCACGGCGGGATGGACCAGCAGCACCGGGACCGGGTCATGAGCCGGCTTCGCAGCCAGGCCATCAACCTTCTCGTGGCCACCGACGTGGCCGCCCGCGGCCTCGACATCGAGCAGCTGACGCACGTGGTGAACTACGACGTGCCCAGCGCACCAGAGTCGTACGTGCATCGCATCGGGCGCGTCGGCCGGGCAGGCCGCGAAGGCACGGCGATCACCCTGGTGGAGCCGCGCGAGCACAGGATGCTCAAGGCCATCGAACGGTCGACCGGGCAGCCGATCCGCGTTGAGAAGCTGCCGTCCACCGCCGACCTGCGCGCCCGGCGGCTGGCGGTCATGCGGGCCGCGCTCACCGAGAGCCTGCTCAAGGACGATGACCTTGATGGGTTCCGGGCCGTCGTGGAGCCGCTCGGCGCGGAGTTCGACCTCTTCGAGGTGGCGCTCGCCGCGGTCAAGCTGGCCCACGGGACGAGCGGAACGCCCCATGAGGAGGAAGAGCTTCCCGAGGCCGAGTTGCCGTGGACGGACGACCGCCGCGACCGCCGCAAGGTCAGCGGACGCGCCCAGCAGCCGCCCGCCGACCGCCCCCAGCGGCGCCGTGCGGCTACCGCTGCCACCACCCGCCTGTTCGTGGGGACCGGTCGTTCGGCCGGCATCCGGCCGCAGGATCTTGTCGGGGCCATCACCGGCGAGTCGCGCCTCTCCGGCCGCGATATCGGCGCGATCGAGATCGCCGATCGCTTCTCCCTCGTCGAGGTCCCCGAGTCAGCGGCCGACGACGTGGTCGCGGCGCTCCGGCAGGCGAGCATCAAGGGCCGGCGGCCAACCGTTCGCCGCGAACGTTATCCGGCACGGTAGCCCCGTTATCAGCGGCTTCCGTCCGGGGCCGCGGAAAGGCAAACGGATCATGGCGAGCAACGCCCGCGCCGGACACCGGCGCCAGCTGCCTTCAAGTCCCTTCAAGCCTCCGCCCGAGGCTCCTCCCGTCGAGCGGTACGCCCTCGACGATCTGGTAACCCATGAGAAGTACGGGCTCGGCCGGGTCATCCTCGTCGAGGGTGAGACCGCCGTGGTCGTCGACTTCGCCCCGCGAAGGGTGCGGATCATGGCGCCGTTCACCAGGATGGTCAAGCTCTGACCGCCGCCGTCACTACCAGTTCCCCGCTGCTGCGCTCGATCGCCGGCGAGCCGGCTGCGCCCGTCACGCTGCCCGCCGCCCGGCCGGCACCCATCGTGGCCGCTCCGGTGACCGGTCGCGGCGCGGCAGCGCTGTCCGCCGGCTTCCGCGGCCGACGCGGTCGCTGATCAGCGCGCAGCCGGGTGACCGCTGGCTCCGCCTGACTACGGTGACAACTAGGGCCGGCACCGACGGCGGAGCCTGCCCGCCACATCCGTGGTTAGGCGCGGGTAGTCCGGGTAAGCGGCCCCCTTTCGGAGGGGGAGCGATGGCGCAGGTGCCTACCGTGGAGACCCTTGACGAGCTGACCGAGCTCGCGCGACGGCGTCCGCGGATGTTCGTCCGGTGGTCTCGCGGCCCCGCCGCCGACGCGGCGGGGCGAAGCCTGGACGATCTCACTGGTGAGCGGCTGCCTGGTTTGTCGGCTAATCCGCTGGCCGTCGAGCCATGGTGGGGCGGCCGGCCGCTGCGGCTGTGGATCGCCAGGCGGCTGTTCGACTACAGCCACCTGGTGCACGACAAGGGACCAGGTGTGCGGCCCTGGGTACTGGAAGGCCACGAGGTGGGACGAGGGCCTGACAACGAGCCCCTCGTCCGCTGTGACCGCGCCGTGGCCTGGCTCGATGACCGTGTGATCAGCGAGGCCGAGCGCATCGTCGATGAGCAGAACGAGCGGTGGGGGCCGCTGCGGCGCCCGACGGCCGGCTGATGTTCCGGGCGATTGATCGCATGTCCCGGGTGGCCGGTAATTTCGGGGCGCCGCAGCCGCATGAGCAGCGGCGATCGGGGCAACGGGGCCGCCAGGCCGGCAACAGCTTTTCCCGCGGCAAGGAGGATCCCGGTGTCTCAGCACGCTAGCCCAGGGCGCGGCGGCCTGCCGCTACCCGACTACGACCACCTGCCCGCGACCGCGGTCGGCCAGCGGATCCGCTCACTGACCTCGGGGCAGCTCAGGCAACTGCTCGACTATGAGCGCGAGCACGCCAACCGGCCCGCGATCACCCAGGTCATGCGGACCAAGGTTCGGCGGCCGGCCGGAATCGGCTGTCCGTTCTGTGCGGTGAGTACGAACTCACCCCGGACAATCAGCGGCCCGTCCTCGTAGACGGTCAGCACCGCGCCGTTGCCCGGCCGCCATCGGCGGCCGGGCAACGATGTCCCCTCCGGGCCGGGGGCGGCCGCGGCGCTGTCGTGCTCACTCATAGCGGACGGCGCCACCCGCGCACGTCGCCGGCATGCATGCCGTCCGCCTGTCGGTTGCCTACCTGGCGTTTTCCTTGACGGGCGGCGGTCCCGCCGCCTCGGTGCGGGCAGCGCCTCCGGACGTCCGCCAGATCAGCCGGTGCACCGGCACCACCCGCGGGATGTCGCGCAGGCCGGGGATGAACGGGATGAGCAGCAGCAGGAGGGTGCAGATGCTCGTCAGGTAGATGGCCCAGACGTCGACGCTGGCCGAGCTCTTGAACGGCGAGACGTGGTACCACATCTGGTAGAGCCACAGCCAGGGCTGGCCGGGGTAGCTGCCGGTCTCGTTCATGACGCCCCACTGGTCACCGGTGAGGTGCGCGTCCGTGGCGAGCTGCTGGTAGTAGCCGCCGTCGGCGATGAACAGCAGCGGCTTGGTGTAGTCGGTGCCGTAGAACTGCCGCTGCGCGAGCAGGTCGGAGTCCAGGGCGCCGCTGCGCGCCATCGCCAGCTCGCCGGCCATCATCACCGGCACCGGCCCGGCGGCGGGCAGGATCAGTGCGCCGTTGTTGAACGGCACCTTCTTCGCGTCGGGCGCGGTCGCGGTGTCGTAGGCGGTGGCCCACTTCTGCTGCTGGTCGGCCGACGCGCCGTTGTAGGTCTGCAGCGCCGCCGCGAGCGCGGGGTCGCTCCTGGCCTGGACCGCGAGCGGGTCGAGCACGAACAGCCGCGCCGAGTCGACGGGCTGGGTGATGCCGAACAGGTTCTGCCAGTTGACTGGGCCGACCTGCTGCACTGCGCCGGTGCCGTTGTTGTAGGGCGGCCCGTAATCGGCGGACGTGCTGCTGCCGTCCAGTTCGGTGGCGGCGGTGTTCACGAGGCCCACCGGGTCCACGGTGCCCCACGTCTTGATGGACAGCGACGGGTCGTCAGGCGACGACAGGACCCCGGCCATGATCACGACGAGGACGCTGGTGATGACGACCGCGATGGTGCCTTCCTTGAGGATGTCGTAGCGGCGGGTCGGGCCGCGCCATGGCGCGGCGTCGGCGGCGGCCGCTTCCTTGCGGGCGGCCCGGCCGCGGGCCGGCCTGGCCGGCAGGGGGTGGCTGACCCCGCGGACGCGGACCAGCAGGATGTGCGCGCCGACCACCGCGACCAGGATGAGCGGCATCAGCACGATGTGCCACATGAACATCTGGCCGAAGTTCAGCACGTTCCAGAACGAGCCGATGCCCACGGCGTTGAACGCGTCCTTGCCGTTGGTGGCGATCCACTGCGAGTCGAAGTTCTGCTGTGACAGGTAGCCGGTGAAGCAGGTCACCACCGAGGCCCCGAATGCCAGCCCGCCGGTGATCCAGGTCATCGCCCGGCGGCCGCGCCACGCGGCCATCCAGAACTTGCCCCACAGGTGGATGACCATGAACGCCATGAACAGCTCGACCGACCACAGGTGCAGGCTGTTGAAGAAGTGACCGACCGGGTTGGTGTGCCACCAGTCCGAGCCGCCTAGCGCCAGCGCGAAGCCCGAGGCGATGACGATGCCGAGGGCAGCCAGCGAGGCGACCCCGAACACGTAGATCCACGACGCGACGTACGCCGGCTGCCGGTCGGGCAGCAGCTTGCCCGGCGGGAGCAGCGCGAGCGCCCGCCGCCGGACCCGCGCCGTCCACATGCGGGCATCCGGGTCGTCGGCGGGCGTACCGTCTGGCACCTCGGCGGGGGCGGGCTCTGGAGCCGGCTCGGGTCCCGCCACGTGCCCGCGACCGGGGAAGGGAAGCAGCAAAGCGAGCCCGAAGATCGCGACCATGACCGCGATGAGCACCAGGTTCGCTTCGGAAATCGTAATGAACGACCAGTTCAGGTATGTGCCGGGCGAGTTCATGAGAGGTCTCCGCGGTACCGTGCTGGGGGATGGTCCCTGCAGGATGCGCCCTTCCGCCACCAGGGATTCAGTGCGGACGGTCACTTTCCCGCAAGGACTTTGGTCCCAGCTTGAGCCCGCGACGGTCCCTGGACAAGCCCCCGCCGGGCCTCACACGTTGAGATCCGCTGGGATGGGCGGTCCGTCGCCGGCATGGACCGCGCGGGGCTGCGCGACCGGATCGCGGTGATCATGCAGGATTACAACCGATGGCCCATGACCGCCCTGGAGAACATCACGATGGGTCACCCGGCGGCCGCGGGAGCCGCGCGGCACGCGGTGATCACGGTCACGGGGACCGCATGGGTGATGCGCCGGCCACGGGGTACAGGGCCTGGCGCCGCTTCAGCTAAGAGCGGCCGGTTCACTCGCAGCCACCGACAGATCGGAGGGAAGCATTGACGGGGGCGATCGCACCGTTGACTGGTTTCAGTGACTGGGCCCGCGGTGACCTGCTGGTCATCATCTTGCTGGTACTGGGAGCGATCCTGCTGACCCGGTTCGCTGACTGGGCGCGCGGCCGGATCGTCGAGCACATCGATGCCCGGTCCGCGGTTAACGATGAGCTCGTGCGGTCGGAGGCCGCCAAGCACCGCCACGTCGTGGCATCGGTTCTCACCTGGTGCGTCCTCGCCATCATCTACGTCGTCACCGCGGTGCTTATCGTGCAGCGCCTCGGCGTGCCGCTGGCCGGGCTGGTGGCGCCGGCGGCGCTCATCAGCGCCGCGCTCGGGTTTGGCCTGCAGCGGTTCGTGCAGGACATCGGCGCCGGGTTCTTCATCACCGGGGAACGGCAGTACGGCTTCGGTGACGTCGTCCGCATCTCCGTCGCCGGCGTGGCCGAGCCGGCGGTCGGGACGGTCGAGGAGGTGACGCTGCGGGTCACCCGCATCCGGTCGGAGAGCGGAGAGGTCGTCATCACCCCGAACGGCCAGATAACCCAGGTGACCAACCTGTCGCGCGACTGGGCGCGCGCCGTGATCGACGTTCCCGTGCCGTCCAGTATTGACGTGGGCCACGCTACCGAGGTCCTCGAGCGTGTCGGGCATGAGGTCTACGCCGAGAAACGGCTGCAAAAGATGCTGCTTGACGAGCCCACCGTCATGGGCGTGGAGCGGATCGAGGTCGACGCCTTCTCCGTGCGCATGGTCGCGCGGACGCTTCCCGGCATGCAGTTCGGCGTCGGCCGGGAGATCCGCGCGCGGATCGCCTCGGCCTTCCTCAGGGAGGGCATCGTCGTGGCCGCCGAACTCGACACCGGGCAGGCGACCGGGGCCGCCTCATGATCGGGCGACCCCGCACCTCGACCATCGTGGTCATCGGGCTGTTCCTCGGCGTACTCGCGCTCTACATCCTGGTGCGCCCGGTATCCGCGGGAACGGTCCAGCCCACGGGAAACCCCGCGCCCGCGACCACCGCCCCGGCCGCTCCGCCGTCGACCGCGCCCACGGCGCCGGCGAGTCCTTCCCGGACGGCGAGCCCTGCCAGGTCCGCGAGTACGTCACCAAGCCCCACGCAGACGACGCCAAGCCTGACGCCGGCACCGGCCAGCACGCCGCCCGCGAGCCCGGCTCCGCCGGTAACGTCGTCCACGCCGGCTAACGCCGCGCCGACGCCGACGCCGAGCTGACCGGCCCGGCTCACGGCGCGGCTGCCCGCGGGCCTGCGGTTAACTGGCAGCATCCCGGAGCCTGCCGACGCACCGCTGGAGGTACCGCCCATGTCCGCCCGGCCGCATCCGCCGCTCGCGCTCGTGCGCCGCCCCGCCGCCTCGCTGGCAAGCGGCTGCGTGAGCTTCATCGAGCGGCAGCCGCTAGACGTTGACCTCGCGCGCCGCCAGTGGGCGGCATACGTCGGCGCCCTGCACGCGCACGGCTGGCCGACGATCGAGGTGGGTCCGGACGACACCCTTCCCGACTCGGTCTTCATCGAGGACGCGGTGGTCATGTTCGGCGACCTCGCGGTTATCACCAGTCCGGGAGAGCCGGCGCGCCGTCCGGAGACCGCCGCGGCGGCTGAGACGGTGCGGCGGCTCGGCTACCAGCCGGCGTACATCACGCGGGGCACCTTCGATGGCGGTGACGTGCTGAAGGTCGGACGGACCGCGTACGTGGGCCTCAGCGGGCGTACCAGCCGGGCGGCCGTCGCGGAGCTGAGGGAACTACTCGCGCCACGGGGATGGGAGGTGAGCGGGGTGCCGCTGACGAAGGTGCTCCACCTCAAGAGCGCGGTCACCGCGCTGCCGGACGGCACCGTCATCGGCTACCGCCCGCTCGTCGACGACGAGAGCGCCTTTCCCGCCTTCCTCGGCGTCCCCGAGGAGGGCGGCGCCCACGTCGTGGTCCTCGACGAGGAGACGGTGCTGATGAGCGCGCACGCGCCGCGCACCGCCGACATCTTCCGCGGTCGCGGCTTGACCGTGGTCACCGTCGACATCTCGGAGTTCGAGAAGCTCGAGGGCTGCGTGACCTGCCTGTCCGTGCGCATCCGCGGCTGACCAGGCCGCGCCGGACGCATCGGAGGCACCGCCCCTCGTTAATCTCGTATTTGAGATATCCTTGGAAGTATGGACGAGCTTCCTGTCCTTCCCGGGTTCCGCGACATGGCGCTGCGCCGGATGGCGGAGCAGCGGGCCGGCCTGGTCCGCGAGCTGGCCGCGCAGCGCCTGGCGGCGGGCCTGTCGCAGACCGAGGTGGCGGCGCGCATGGGCACCTCGCAGTCGGCGGTCGCCCGGCTCGAGTCCGGCGCGACCGATGCCCGCGCCTCCACGCTGGAACGGTACGCGGCTGCCATCGGCGGCGAGATCAACTGGAGCCTGCATGAGTGATCAGAACGGATTCGGCATCCCCGGCGGCGCCCGTTCCCCCCGGGGCGGGAGCGGCCCGGAAATCCCGTGGCCCGGCCGCCCGTTCCCCGGCCAGCCCCAGTTCCCCGGCCAGCCCCAGTTCCCCGGCCAGCCCCAGTTCCCCGGCCGCCCGGAGCCGGACCCCGGCCAGCCGGCCCGGGTGTGGCTTGACCCGCACGCCGGCTGGCAGGACAAGCTCTTCGAGCGGCTGCTCGAGCAGCGCATCGTGCTGGCCTCGGGCGTGCTCGACGACGCCGCGGCCACCCGGCTGTCCGCGCAACTGCTCACCCTCGACGCCGAGGGCGACGGGCCGGTTCGCCTTGAGCTGCAGAACCTCCAGGCAGAACTGCCCGCGGTGCTGACGCTCATGGGAGTGCTCGACGTGATGCGCGCGGAGGTCCACGCGTTCGCGAGCGGTGAGACCGGTGGCGCGGCGCTCGGGCTGCTCGCCTCGTGCCCGCGCCGGCTCGCGTATCCCAACGCCTCGTTCACGCTGTCTGAGCCGCGGGTGCGGTTCGGCGGGACGGTCACCGCGGTGTCCAGCTACGAGCAGCAGGCGCACCGGATGATCGACTCGCTGTTCTACCGGATCGCCGAAGCGACCGGCCGCGATGCCGGGGACGTCCGCGAGGACGCGCGGCGCGGACGGGTGCTCACCGTCGCCGAGGCGATCGGCTACGGCCTGATCCACGAACGTGCCACCAGGCGACCTTCCTGAGCCGGGGCTTCATAGGCGAAGATGGGCGTCATGACGGCAGACGACGAAGTTACCGCGAAGCACATCAGCGAGCTTGAGGCCAGGCGCTACCAGGCGATGACCGACGCGGACATCGCCACGCTCGACGGGCTGTTCTCCGCCGACCTCGTGTACACGCACTCCGATGCCACTGCGGACAGCAAGCAGAGCTACCTGGACAGGGTGGCCACCGGCTACTTCAGGTACGGCCCGATGACGCATCCGGAGCACAGCATCGTGGTGCGCGGTGACTGCGCCCTCGTCTTCCACGACATGCGCGGCGAGGTGCTGGTCGACGGCCAGACGAAGCGGGTGCTTAACAGCAGGTCGCTCGCGGTCTGGGTACGCGAGGACGGCAACTGGGTGCTGCTGGCGTTTCAGCCCACGAAGTACCCGTCTTAGCAGCCCGCCCCCGCGCCGGACGGGCGACGGGCGAGCGCGGCGGTGAGGGCGCCTGGGAACGTCACGCTGCGAACCTCCAGTGCACCACTGACCACAAAGGTACCATCGCCGCAGCTTACGACCATGATCATGAAGACTTTTTCGTGTTATAGCGCTTAAAACCCTGCACAGCAAAAAAACTTTCATTAACGGCCCCGCCAGGATGGATGTTAAGTACCAGGGACCGCCCGGGGTGCTAGTCGGCGGTGTCGGCCGCGATCGCCTGCCTTGTGTCCCACTTCTGCTCGATCTTGCCGAAGTGCCAGATGGCCAGGGCGGCGACCCAGGTGAGGATGAAGATGGCGACGATGACAAGCCCAGCCTTGTTGATGTCGAAGTTCCCCATGAAAGCCCAGAACCCGCCGGACAGGCCGTACTCCTGGCCGATGAGGCCGAGGATCTCGATGGTGCCGATGAACAGGGCCACGAAGACCGACAGGCCGGTGATGGTCATGTTGTAGTAGACCTTGCGAATCGGCTTGGCGAACGCCCAGTCGTAGGCGAAGTTCATGAAGCAGCCGTCGATGGTGTCGAACAGGCACATGCCGGCGGCGAACAGGATCGGCAGCGACAGGATCGCGTAGAACGGCAGGCCGGACACGACCGCCGAGCCGGCCAGGACCAGCAGCGCCACCTCGGTGGCGGTGTCGAAGCCGAGCCCGAACAGCAGCCCGATCGGGTACATCTTCCACGGGGCGTCGGCGCGGCGGGCGATGGGGCCGAGGAAGCGGTTCATCAGGCCGCGCTTGTCGAGCTGGGCCTCGAGCTCCGCGTCGTTGTAACGGCCGGTGCGCATCTCGCGGAACACCTTCACGATGCCCACCAGGATGATGAGGTTGAGCAGGGCGAGGATGTACAGGAAGGTGCCGGAGACGCCGGTGCCGATGATGCCGGTGACCGTGTGCAGCCCGGAATTGTCGTTCTTGACCTGCTCGTCAAGCGCCCGGATGCCGAAGTTGAGCAGCAGCGCCATGACGAACACGATGGACGAGTGGCCCAGGGAGAAGAAGAACCCGACGCTCAGCGGCCGCTTGCCGTCGTTGACGAGCTTGCGGGTGGTGTTGTCGATGGCGGCGATGTGGTCGGCGTCGAACGCGTGCCGCATGCCAAGCGTGTAGGCCAGGGCGCCGGTCCCGAACCCGAAGATCTCGGTGTTGGTGATGTGATAGTGCCCGCCGACGGCCGCCGCCAGCATCACCCAGCCGGCCACGTTCAGCCCGACGACAACGGCGACCATGGCGCCCGCGCGCGTCCACTCCTGGGGCGTCAGGCCGTCCCTGATCCGTGCCAGCCGCGCGCTCGCCATCAGCCGTCGCCTTCCCCTCAAGAGCCTGGTCAAGGTACCAGTCTAGAGATAATTGCGAATGACTTGCAATAACTAGCGGAAGGTAAGAGCGTGAGTGACTCAGGTCACGCGAGCCCGGCCGAGTCCGGCAGGACCGCCGGGATAACCCGCTTGCAACCGGCCCGTTGCCGCAACCAGCCGTCTATAGCCGGCCCGTTGCCACAACCATCCGGATGAGCTGGTCACGCTTCCCGGACGCGCCGGCCCTGCCGGCTGAGGTAGCGCTTTTCCGCGGCATTCGTGGCGTACCTGGCGGCGACGTCGTAGGCCGCGGCCGCCGCGGCAGCGTCGCCGGACATCTCCAGCAGGTGAGCGCGGACCGCGTGGAAGCGGTGGTGCCTGGCGAGCGGGACGGCCAGCTCGCCCGCCGCGGCGAGGCCGGCCGCCGGGCCGTGGACCATGGCGACGGCCACCGCCTTGCCGAGGGAGACCATCGGGCCCGGTGACACCTGGGCGAGCAGCTCGTAGAGCGCGAGGATCTCCGTCCAGTCGGTGTCCGCGAGTGAGGCGGCCTCGTCGTGCACCGCCGCGATCGCGGCCTGAAGCTGGTACGGGCCGAGTGCGCCCGTCGTGGCCAGGGTCTGGGCGATAAGCGCGGACCCTTCGCCGATGAGCGCCCGGTCCCAGCGGCTGCGATCCTGGTTCACCAAGGGGATGAGCGCGCCGTCCGGTGTCACCCGGGCGGACCGCCGGGCGTCGGTGAGCAGCAGGAGGGCGAGCAGCGCGGCGGTCTCCGCGTCGCCGGGTAGCAGCCGGCGCAGCAGCCTGGCCAGCCGGATGCCTTCCGCTGACAGGTCGGTTCGCTGCAGGGTCTCGCCCGCGGACGCGGCGTAGCCCTCGTTGAAGATCAGGTAGATCACCTGCTGTACCGCGCGCAGCCGCGGGCCGCGGTCGGCGGCGTCCGGCGGGGTGAACCGGGCCCCCGCCGCGCGGACCTGCTGCTTCGCGCGGCTGATCCGCTGCGCCATGGTCGGCTCGGGCACTACGAACGCCCGGGCGATCTCCGCCGTGCTCAGCCCGCCGACCGCGCGCAGGGTGAGCGCGACCTGGGAGGACGCGGTGAGCGCGGGATGGCAGCAGAGGAACAGCAGGGTGAGCGTGTCGTCGCCGTCGCGTGGGCCGGCCGCGGCGTCGTCGGACAGCCACGCGTCGGCGCCCGCGAGCACGGCCGGCGGCGTCGCCAGGTAGTCGGCGTCCTCTCGCCTGCGCCGCGCCGCCTCGCTGCGCAGGATGTCGGCGAGCCGCCGGGTGGCGACCGTGAGCAGCCAGGCACGCGGGTTTTCCGGCCGCCCGGAGACCGGCCACTGCAGCGCCGCGTCGAGCAGCGCCTCCTGCACCGCGTCCTCGCAGCTGTCGAGCCCGTCGTAGCGGCGCATGAGCACGCCGAGGACCTGCGGCGCGAGCTCGCGCAGCAGGTCCTCGGCGGCCAGGTCGGCGGTCACGGGGTCAGGCGACGCCCATGTCCGCGCCGGTGTCGCGGGACGCCTCGTGCAGGATCGGCCAGACCTCCGTCGGCTGATGGGCGGCCGAGGGCAGCGCCGCCGCGATCTCAAGCGCTCGCTGCTCGCTGTCGACGTCGATCAGGTACCAGCTGGCCAGGTACTCCTTGGTTTCCAGGTACGGGCCGTCGGTGACGGCAGGCTGGCCGTCGCGCAGCCGGACCAGCTTGGTGGCCGCCGCGTCCGCCACCCCGTAAGCGCCGAGCAGCTCGCCGCTCGCGTAGTGCGTCTTGTTGAACTCGTCGAACGCCGCGAACATCCGCTGCTGCTCGGCCGGCTCGATCGAGTTCCACAGCTCGGCGTTCCCGTAGATGATCAGCATGTACTTCACGGTTGTAACTCCTCGCTTTGCCGGTGTCGTGCCCTGCCGGGCACCGTTTCGCTATCTGGTACGGAGCCGCCCCGCGGTCCTCGACATGACGGGCCGGCTTTTTACGACAGGGATTCGTCCAGGTCGCCGAGGGCGCGGATGAGCTCCGCGTTGGCGGTGTAGTCGACAGGGCAGGCGATCACCGTCACGGTGTCGTCGGCCAGCGCTTCCCGCAGCCGGGGCAGCAGCTCGCCGGGCGAGGAGATGCGGTAGCCCTTGGCGCCGAAGCTTTCCGCGTAGCGGACGAAGTCCGGGTTCTCGAACCGTGTATCTACGTTGTGCCCGATCTCCATGTCCATCTTCCAGCTGATCAGGCCGTACGCGTCGTCCACCCAGACGAGGATCACGAAGGGCAGCCGCAGCCGCAGCGCGGTCTCGATCTCCTGCGAGTTCATCAGGAACGAGCCGTCGCCGGTCGCGACGAGCACCTTCGCCTCCGGCCGGGCGATCTTGGCGCCGATGGCGCCGGGCACCGTCCACGCCATGGTCGACAGGCCGTTGGAAATCAGGCAGGTGTTGGGCGCGTAGGTCGGGTACAGCCGGGCCATCCACATCTTGAGCGCGCCGGTGTCCACGAGCACGATGTCATCGCGGCCGAGCGCGGCCCGGGTGTCGGCGACGATGCGCGCCGGGTGCATGGGGAACCGGTCGTCCTGCTGCCCGCTCGCGAGCTCGGACGCGAGCAGCCCCCTGATCCGCTCGCCGCCGGCCGCCACGGCGGGCTTGCGGCGCGCGCCGGGGGCGAGGGCATCGAGGCTGCGGGTGATGTCGGCGGCGAGGGCATCGAGGCTGCGGGTGATGTCGGCGGTGATCCCGACGGCGACGTCGTAGTGCGCGTCGACCTCGGCCGGAAACCGGTGCACGTGGATGATCTTGGTGGTACCCGCCGGGTTGATCCTGACCGGGTTGAACTCCTGCAGCTCGTAGCCGGCCGCCACGATGACGTCGGCCTGGTCGAAGCCGAAGTTGACGTAGTCGTGGCGCATGAAGCCCACCGTGCCGAGCGCGAGCGGGTGGTCGTCGGGGAACACCCCCTTGCCGTGGAAGGTGGTCGCCACCGGGATGTTCAGCGCCTGGGCGAACCGGATCAGCGCCTCGCTCGCGCCGGCCCGCGCCGCGCCGTGACCCGCGAGCACGACCGGGCTGCGCGCCTCGCGCAGCAGCCGCGCGGCCCGGGAGACCTGCTCCTGCGACGGGTCGTCGGCGCGCGGCACGTTGACCCGCAGCGGGACGAGCGACAGCGGCGCGGCCGCCTCCTCGACGTCCTCCGGCACGGCCAGGTAGACGGCGCCCGGCCGCTCGGTCTGCGCGAGCTTGAACGCCTTGCGGATCATCTCGGGCGCCGCGCCGGGCGTGGCGAGCAGCGCCGACCACTTGGTGACGGGTGCGAACATCGGCACCAGGTCGACGCCCTGGTGCGACTCCTTGAAGCTGCGCGCCATGCCGACTTGCGCCGACAGCGCGATGAGGGGCGTGGAGTTGGTCGTCGCGTCGGCGGTGCCGAGCAGCAGGTTGATCGCACCGGGCCCCAGCGTCGCCGAGCACACGCCGGCCTTACCCGTCAGCCGCCCGTAGGTCTCCGCCATGAACGAGGCGCCCTGCTCATGGCGGGTGAGCACGTAGCTGATCGAGGACCTGGACAGCGCCTCCACCAGCCGGATGTTCTCCTCGCCGGGGATGCCGAAGACGTGCGTCACGCCCTCGTTCTCCAGGCACTCAACGATCAGTTCCGCGGTAGAACGCGACTGCTCACCCATGCCGACAAGAGTAACGGCGGGCCGAATGGCCGGTCTGTGCCTGGACCCGGGCGGCGAGCAGTGTGGCGGACAACACGGCGTCAGCCGAGTTCCAGGACGGCCCGCGCGGCATTGTGGCCGCCGAGGCCGGAGACCGCGCCGCCGCGCCGGGCGCCAGAGCCGCACAGCAGGACGCGCTCCCGGCCGGCCGCCACGCCCCAGCGGGCGGCCGGCGTGCCGAGCGCGGCGTCGTCGGCGGCCCACGGCCAGCTCAGGTCGCCGTGGAAGATGTGGCCGCCGGGCATGCCCAGGTCGGCCTCGATTTCCTGCGGGATCTTCGCCTCGATGCACGGCCGCCCGTCCGCGTCGCGCGCCACGACCGACTCGATGGGCTCGGCCAGGTGCTGGTTGAGCACGGCGATCGCGCTCCGGACGGCGGCTTCCTTGCGCTCCGCGCGCGTCGCCGGGTCGTCGAACAGCGTCGCGGGCAGGTGCAAGCCGAAGTAGGTCAGGGTCTGCGTCCCCTCCGGGACGTCGCCGAGGACCGACGGATCGGTGAGTGAGTGGCAGTACACCTCGCCGGGCAGGAGGGACGGCACCTGCCCGGCCGCCGCCTCGGCGTAGGCACGATCAAGGTCGCGGTAGTCCTCACCGAGGTGCAGCGTCCCGGCGAACGCGGTCCGCGGGTCCGCGCCGGACGCGAGCCGCGGCAGCCGGCTGAGCAGGAAGTTGACCTTGAGCTGCGCCCCGACTGGCTTGCTGCCCGCTGGCCGCTCCTCGCCGAGCAGGCCGGCCAGGTCCCACGGGGCCACGTTCGCGAGCACGTAGCGGGCACGGAGCGTCCGCTTCGCGGTGCCGCTGGCCACGTCGACCTCCGCGCCGTCCCCGTCGTCGCGGATCCCGGTCACCGTGGCGCCCGTCACCAGCTCGGCGCCCGCGCGGCGGGCCGCCGCGGCGAGCGCGCCGCTGACCGCGCCCATCCCGCCCACCGGCACCCGCCACTCGCCCGTGCCGTTGCCCCCGATGAGGTGGTACAGGAAGCAGCGGTTCTGGATCAGCGACGGGTCATCCAGCCGGGCGAAGGTGCCGATCAGCGCGTCGGTTGCGAC
>DASWAE010000074.1:0-27688 GCA_036391275.1 Trebonia sp. | reverse complement strand
AGGGCCGCGGTGATGCGGCCCCACTCCTCACGGAAGGCATCGGCCACGGCCGTGCTCACGGCGCCGGCCGCGGTGGCCGCCCCCGGCGCCTCGCCGCCGCCCGCCGCCCCCGGCGCCTCGCCGCCGGGCAGGTACTGCATGTCCCTAGTCCTCACCGAACGGCCAGAACGGCCGCACCTCCAGGACGCCGAGGCGGGCCATCGGGTGCCTGCGCGCGACCTCGATGGCTTCGTCGAGGTCGGCGCACTCAAGCACGTCGAAGCCGGCGATCTGCTCCTTCGTCTCGGCGAACGGGCCGTCCGTCACGATGGAGTGCTTTTCCCTTACCCGGACCGTGCGGGCCCGGTCGGGCGGCTCCAGCTCGCTGCCGTACAGCCGGACGCCCCGCCCGTCCGTCTCTTCCACCCAGGGGTCGACCGGTTCAATGCGGTCGAACTCCTGGGGGTCGACCGCCGGGTCGGTGCAGACGAGCATCATGTACCGGACCTTGCCTTCGCCCGGCGCGGGCAACGGCACGGCCGGGGCGTGGTCCGGCAGGGCGCGCACCTCGATCGCCCCCGTCCAGGAGCTCGGGTGCCCGCCGGCCCACCGCACCGCCTCGTCCATGCTGGCGCACTCGAGCAGGTCGTAGCCGGCCACCTGCTCCTTGGTCTCCGCGTACGGCCCGTCGGTGATGATGAGCTCGCCACTCCTGATCTTGACCGTGGTGGCGTCCGCCGTCGGCCGCAGGCGGCTGCCCTGCAGGTTGACCCCGGTGCGGATCGTCTCCTCGATCCAGGAGGAGAACACGGCCTGGGCGGCGTCGTCCCACTCCGCGGCCAGGTCCGGGTCGGCCGCGTGGATCAGCATGTAACGCATAGCCCCTCCCCTACCGAGCACTCGACAGGAACCGTACCGGCGCGGCCACCGCGTCCGCCACCTCGAGGGCCGGCGGCCGGCGGCGCCCCAGGCGGAACGCACGCCCGAGGCCGAGCCGCAGGTCCCGCAGCGCGGCTGCGATCTCACCCGCGCGGATGTCCGTGGCGCGCTGCTCGGCAGCGGTGATGTAAAGGCCGTGCTCGTACTTGTACATCTGGGACGACGGTGAGTAAAGCATCGCTCCTCCATCCGGTGGACGTTCTCCGAGCCGCTCTTTTCGGCTCGTTCACTCGGACGACGAACGGAACCTCCCGCGATGGACACCTGCCGCGAAGCTGTTTTCCGCGGGACCTGGCTCCGCGAATCCGCTGGGCTGATGTCGAGAAAGGCGGACCTGCCCCGACCTCCTTGTGCAGGCACTCACCCGAGGATCTAGGAGGATCACCATGCCCGCCACGTCCGCGCTGATGGGTGAAGTGCCCCGGCTGACCGATGACGCGAGCGGATACGGTCCAGCCGGCCGGGGATACATCGCCCGCGTCGATGTGCCCTCGGAGGTCCGCCGCGCCTTCACCTGTCTTCGCGAGACGACCGGCTTCGCCACCGGTGTCGCAGACGCCCAGTGGGCAGGCTGAACCCTGCTGAGCAACGGCGATCCCTGGTACGGGCGCTCAGGGATGCACGCGGATGACGGTCTTGCCCCTGCGCCGTTCGGTCGGGTTGAGTGCGGGGACGGCGTCGTCGAGGGTCGCCACGGTTCCGATGTGCGTGCGAAGGCGCCCGTCCCGTACCCGGTTGACGATCTCCGTCAGCTGACTGGGCACGGACTCGACGACGAAGTCGACGGCGAGGCCGTCGGCGGGGCGGGCTTCCGCGGGCCCGACCACCGACACCAGCGTCCCGCCAGGCCGGATGATGCTCGCCGAGCGCCTCTGGATGTCACCGCCGATGACATCGAAGACCAGGTCGACCCCGCCGATGTCTTCGAGGTCCTCGTCGTCGAGGTTGAGGAACTCGTTCGCGCCGAAGTCGAGCGCCGCCGGGCGGTCCGCCGCCCGGCCGGTGCCGATGACGTAGGCGCCGTGCTCCCGGGCGAACTGCGTCACCGCAGATCCGACCGCGCCGGCGGCGCCGTGCGCGAGGACGCTCTGCCCCGCACGGAGGCGGCCGTGCTGGAACAGGCCCTGCCAGGCGGTCAGGCCGGAGATCGGCAGGCTGCCGCCTGCCGTGAAGTCGACGTTGCCCGGCAGCGGCGCGAGGTTGCGTGCCTCCACGGCCGCGTACTCGGCCAGGGTCCCGTCGCGGTGCCAGTCCGTGATCCCGAACACCCGCTGCCCCAGCGATAGTCCCGTCGTGCCGTAGCCGAGGGAGGTGACCACCCCGGCGAACTCGTGGCCGATAATCGGCTGGAGCCGGTCGTGACCGGAGCGGTCGACCCACGTCGAGGGCCACTCCCACTCCGCGGGGACGAAGCCCGACGCGCGGACTTCGACGACGACGTCGTTGATCGCCGGCGTCGGCTCCGGCCGCTCCGCCAGCGTGATCCCGGCCGCTCCCGCGGCCTGGTTCGTCACGACGATTGCCTTCATCGGTACCTCCGTGTATCTCGTGGTCGCCGCCTCGGTGCGCCGCCCTGCGACAGCGGATGCCGCCTACGCGAGTAACAGCCTGGTGCTTCAGTGTTCGGCTGCGGTCTCCTGTTCCGACACAGCACTTGGCGGGGGGCACCCGAGCAGATCGAGGTCGCGCACGCAGAAACCGTGGTGCGCCCACTCCTCGTTCAGCACCACGTGCACGCACTCAAGCACCGACTTTCCCCTGGCGTACGGCGGCCAGCCCCGGCCCGCCGGAACCGGCGCGGGCGCCGACAGCTCCTCGGGCGTCACGGTCGACAGCCAACGCTCCAGCTCGGCGCCCTGCACGGCGCGCACGGCGAGCACCTCGTCAAGGCTCGGGGCCGCCGCCAGATCCAGTCCCTGCTCCTCCTGATCAGGGACGAACTCGCAAGCCAGCCCGATCGCTGTGAACGGCTTGGCCGATCCCGTGCAGCAGCGACGGAACCACGAGTCGTGCTGACCAGCCCGTCGATGACGGCGTCCTGCATCACCACCCCGATCAGACGGGCGCGAGTCAAGTCGCACTCCCGGAATTCGGCATCAGTTAGGTCCTGGTCCTCGAATCTCGCCATGCCTGGCAGTATCCATCGGCGTACTGACATCCTGCACCGGGACTGCGGGCTGAGAATCCCTGCCGGTCCCGTCGGCGATCCGTAAGCCGCAACCCCCCGAGGCGCTGACCGGCAGCAGAAATCGCAGAACAGGTAAACCGCGCGGGACGGTCCCCGGCGTGCGGCGGCAGCGTACGGCGTCAGGGACGCATGGCCTGCCATTCCGGGCGCGTGATCCGGTAGCGGACCCACTCGTGGCCTTCCTCCGTTACCGTCCCGTCTTCCGTCCAGCCCGCGCGGCGGAAGACGGCGCGCATGGCATGGTTGGCCTCGCTGGTGGCCGACTCAACGACTGCAGCGGCCGCGTGCTCGAACAGCCAGTCCGTGAAGAGGGTGAGGGCCTCGCGGCCGTACCCCTTGCCGCGGGCGTCCTCCCGCAACCCGATGCCCACGTCGAACGTTCCCGGCGGCAGGGCGCGGCCGCGCGGGACGAAGGTCTGGATCCTGCCGATCGAGGTGCCGTCCAGGTCGATGGCCAGGTCCAGCCAGCCATCACGCAACTGGCCAGACCGCGCCAGCCTGGCCCGGAAGGCTGCCTCATCCGTCAGGACGGAGCTGACCACGGAGTCTGCCGCTCCCGCTGTCATCGCCTGCCACTCCGCGTCGACCTCGGCCGGACGCAGCGCCCGCAGCACCAGCCGGTCCCCCTGGATCACCACATCGCCAGCCATGGCATGAGTATCCACGAAACCGTGACCGGCCGGGCAGCGTCCCTTACCGGCCCGGGAACGCGGCAAGGTTCGAGATGCGGTACCCGCCGGGCCGATGCAAAATGGCGGTGTGGCAGGCGAGCGACCAACAACGGCGAGTGCGCGCGAGCCGACCGCTCCGCTGCGGGTGGCCGCTCTCGTCTACCAGGTCAGCGACGAGCGGATCGGCGTGACCTACGTGGCGCCAGACGGCGACCGGGAGGAGCAGTGGCTGGTCGACGTCGCCAGCGTGCTGCCCGGCCTAGACGAGCTTCGCGCTGAGCTCAACGATGGCATGGCTCTGGCCCGCGGGCGAGTACCGCGGCTGCGGGACTTCGGCAGCGGCTGGGGCCGCGCGCTGCTGCCAGAGGTTATGCTGGCGGACCCTCCTGACGTGCTAGTGGTGGTCCCGCACGCGATCCTTCACGACGTGCCCCTGCACCTGGTGCGCGGCACGGACGACGGTCTGCCGCTCGGCTGCCGCGCAGGCGTTAGTTACATCAGCAGCATGTCGCTGTTCGCCCGGTGCGCCGCGCGCAATCCGGCGCGCTCGCAGGACCCGACAGCATGGCCGCCGCCGACCCCGCGGCCGCGCACGCTCGCCGCCGGCGGTGCCGATCAGCTGACCGGCCGCGAGGGTATGTTCCGGGCGGTACCGCTCATGCTGGCGGACTTGTTCTCCGGGACCGACCTGATCGACCGGCAGCCGCCCGGGATGACCCGCCGCACGGTCAAGGACGCGGTGGCCGCGGATCCGGACGTGCTGATGCTCGTTGCGCACGGGATCGTGGACCGCGGTGACCACCGGATGTCCGGACTGCTCTTGCACGAGCAGCAAGACGCCGGCTGGTGGGAGATCGAGCTCGCACCGGGTCGCAGGGCGGAGTTTCGCGATCTGCCGCTCGTTGACGGGCCGGGCCTGTCGAACAGGGGCGAGCCGGTCGAACTACTGACCGCGTCCGAACTGGAGATCAACGCGAAGCTGAACAGCGAGCTGGTCATGCTGCTGGCGTGTTCGGCTGGCTCGGGGCAGGTCCTGGAGGGTGACGAGCCGGCCAGCCTTGCCGAGACCGTGCTGCGGCTGGGAGCGGTCTCGGCAGTCGCCGCCCTGTGGGACACCGACTTCGCGGCGACGCGCGACTGGGTGGCCGCCTTCTTCACGGCGTGGCTAAATAGGGGTTACCCGAAGGCGCTGGCCGCGCGGCACGCGATGAGGCAGCTGTACGCGAGAGTGGGAGGCGAGCGGCCGGATCTCTGCGGTGCGCTCACAGTGAGAGGGGACTGGGTATGACCACGCAGCCGGCCGATGAGGTGTGGAGCCGCCTGGATGAGCTTTCCGACGACGAGGTGGCCACGCTGGTCGAGGCGGCCGAGCACGTCCTCGCGGACCTCGCGGAGGACGACGAGCCCGGGGCGGCGATGCTCGCGAAGATGCCGGTCGCTCACGTTGGCCCTGCGCTCGCCGACACGCTCCGGGAGGCGGGAACCGACGTCGATCCGGACGCGGTCACCGCGCTGCTGCGAGACACGGAGCGGTCCCGGCTCCTGGCGGTGGAGGCCCTGCGGGGGATCAGCGCCGAGCCGGTGCTGGCCGAGCAGGTGGCGGCGGCCTACCGGGCGCGCCGGGAGATGATGGCCATAGACCCCAGCCTGGTGCTGGCCGGCTCCTTGCTCCTGCTGGTGCTCAAGCTCAAGCGCATCAAAGTCGGCAAGGTCGACATCTCGTTCTACGAAGTCCGTGAGGGCGCGCTGGCCCAGTTGCGTTCGCTCCTGGGCAGATGACGGACGAGGCGGCAGGCTTCGCCGCCGATCTGCTGATGACAGTCGGCTCGTTCGACCGTGCCTTCGTCAGCTGGCGAAAGGACGGCGTGCAGCCGCCCACCGCGCAGGCGCTCGACTGGTTCTGGGACCAGCCTGGAGCGGCGGCGCTTCGCACCGTCTCTGGCGGCCCGCAGCTGGTCTGGGACGAGCTCGCGGACGCGGTCCTTGGTCTCGCCGCGGCCGCGCCGTCAGGCGATGAAGTGGACTGGGCCGCGCTGGCGCAGGAGGCGCTTAGGCTCGCCAACCGGGACCCGGTGGCCGCCGCCGCGGTGTCGCTCTACGCGGTGGCCGGCTGGATGGGCAGCCGTGGCCAGCGGCTGCTGCGGCACCCGCCCGACCCGGGCTGGTACCAGATCCCGGTTCTCGCCGGCTCGGCTCTGCTCGCCGCGGACGCTGTTCACGGCGCCGATCTGCTCAGCAGCCGGGCGAGGAAATTCGTCGACATGGCGGAGCGGGAGATCTACCGGCCCGAGTTCCAGGGGCGCCTGACTCCGCTGCGCACGCTGGCGTCCGGTATCGCACGGCGGCGCGATGAGGACGTGGCCGCCCTGGCATGGGACCTGCGCGACGCGTGCCGGGCCGCCGCACCGAACCTCAGGGCGGAAGTCGCCGCCCTGTTCTGGACGGTCGGGGACGTGCCGAGGGCCTACGTCGTGGCCCGCGACGCGAGGTACATGCCGACGCTTGACCTTATGCAAGACCTTGTCCGGGTTACCATGGCGCGGGTGCGGGATGACCCGCAGCTGCAGTACATCTGGCTGGCCATGAAAGACCGGCCGCCCCTGGACCTGCGCCGTCACCACCGGCTGTTCGCCCTGCTCAACACCCGGTACGAGCACAATCCGGTGCACCAGATCGACTCGCGGCTTTACGTACCGGTCAGCCTGATATACGCGCAGGCGCTGATCGCGCACTTCGCCGACGGCCCGTCCGACAACCAACTCGACGTTCTCGGCGGGGACTGGGCGATGGCAGCGGAGGCGCTCGAAGCCCAGGAACCGCTGGCGCACCTACGCCTCGCTTGCCTGTTCAACCTCCTGCTCAGCGACCCCGAGGACCAGCCGGCCCGGTGGCGGCAACTGGCGCGCCTGGCTGCCGGCATCCTGCGGGCCACCGTTCGGCAAGGCGACTTCACCACCTACCACCGCTGCCTCGCGGTGCCCACCTTCTACCTCTCCGGGGCATCCGCGGCACCCGGGCGTGACGCGCTCGCGGCCGCGGAGGAGTACCGGGCTGCGGGGCTCGACTACTGGCTCACCACCGCCCCGCCGCCGCCACCGCACGACGACCTGCGGGAGCTGCTGCGATCGGAGAGCCGACTGCTCGACCAGCTGCGCGCGGCACGCTTCGTCCGCCTCACCAAGCACCTTCCCTGGACGTACCAGGCACTCACCGTGGACTTGCGAGCGACGGCCCGGCACGGAGACGCGGACGTGCACCCGCTCGACCAAGAACGCGCGCAGCAGGTGATCGCCGAGACCTGGCAGCAACTGGCCGGACTCTGGGAACGCATGCGCGCGGCCAGCCCCGAGTACGCAACCCGTCGCGCCAACCCGCTGAGCCAGCTCGACGAGTTCGCCCGCGCACTCACGGCCACCACGGTGCCGACCATCCCGGCCAGCCCCTCGCCGATCCGCCGGACAAGGACCGACGCGGCAGTCTGGCCGGACACCGGAGCCCGCCCAGCGCCCGCTCCGCTACCCGGAGACGGCTCCGACGACCGGGAGAACCCCAGCGAGCCCGCCGCACGCGGCCGGCGCGCCGACGAGCTCGCCTCAATGGCGGACTCACTGGTCGAGCAGTACCGCCGCACGCCGGATCTTGCCCTGCTCGACATGGCCATCGACGCCGCCGCCGAGGCATGCGGCCTGGCCGACGAGGGCAGCGAGGAGCACCTGCGCCACCTCGACCGGCTCGCCATGATCCGTGCCGGACGGTACTTGCACGCCGGCGCCGAGGCGGACATCGACGCGGCCGCCGCCACCCACGAGACAGCGGTGGAGCTCGCCGAAGCGGAGCAGGTCCCCGTCGCGTTGCGGGTGATGCTGCGCTTCAACGCCGCGATGACCCGGTATCACCGCTACCAGCGCGATGGCAGCGTGGCCGACCTGCGCCGCGCCGTCGAGCACTGGCGGGCTGCCGCCCGCGCCCCGGACATCGAGCAGGAGCAGGCGATGACGGTGTTTCAGATGTACAGCCGCGGGTTGTTCGAGCTCTACGAGCACACACGCGATCCCGCCGTGCTCGCCGAGCGGATCGCGGCTTATCGCGCTGCCGTCGACACCGCTCCGCGGGACCCGAACCGAGTCGGCTACCTCGCTACGCTTGCACTCGAACTGCTCAGGGAGCACAAGGCGGGCGGCGACGCCAGCCTCGTCACCGAAGCCGTCGAGCTGCTCCGACAGGCCGTCCGGCTCGCCCGGCAGACCGATCCGCGCAACCTGCTGCCGGTACTGAACAACCTCGCGCACGCCCTCCTCGAACGGCATGCGGAAAGCCACGACGACGCCGACTTCGACCAGGCCGTCACCGCCCTCGACGAGGCTGCGGCGACCGCACCCATCGGCCCGGCGCGCGCGCGACTCCTCGACAGCCTTGCCGCCCTGCTCGAGCAGCGACACGCGCAGCGCGGCGACCCAGCCGACGCCGAACGAGCGGCCGCAGCCCGCTCCTACGCGGCCGACATGCACGACGGATAGCGCTGACAAAGCGCCTGGGCCTGGATCCGCAGCCGTTTCCGGGCAGGGTCGAGGTTATTCGGTGTGCAGGACCTGGGCGGGGCGCAGCCCCGCCGCGCGCTGAGCGGGCCACACCGCGAGCAGGTTGGCGGCCAGCACGGTGGCGGGCCCGATGAGCAGCAGCGCCAACAGGGCGAGCGGCGGCCGGTAGGCGAGCGGGGTGAATTCGGCGACGACACGCCAGAGGCTGCGCCCGAGCAGGAAGCCCAGCGGGACCCCGGCCACCAGGCCGATCCCGGCGAGCACGCTGCCATGGGTCAGCACCACCAAACGCGCCTGGCGCCGGGTGAGCCCCAGGGCCCGCAGCACCGCGAGCTCGCGGCGCCGCCGGCGCACCGCGAGCGCCAGCGCGTGCCCGACCGCCCCTAGCGCAAGCAGCGCCAGGAATCCGCTCAATGCCAGCGGGAGCACCGCCACGTCCTTGACGATCTCCACCTGCGGCAAGGGCGAGGGCGGCGTGAACTCGACACCCTGGCCGCCCTTGACAGCGGCGGCCGCGGCATCCAGCCGGCCCGCTACCGTCATCACGTCGGCGCCGGGGCGCAGCGACACTGCGGCCAGGTGGAACTTGAAGGCGTAATGCGCGCCCTGGAAGAGCTGCGCGAACCCGGCCGGAGTGAGCCAGGCGCCTTCGTCGTAGTTGTTGTGCGGCCCGGCGGGAACGAAGGCCATACCGCTCACGGTCATGGCCCGTGGCGCGGTGCCCCCGGTCAGGGATACGACGGACCCGATACCGGCGTGCAGGTCCTTGGCGGTGGTGGGCGCGAGCACGATCTCGTTCGCGGTGACAGGCATTCGTCCCGCGGTCAGCACGACGGGGACCTGCTTGCCGTCCACCGAGCTGTAGCTGAAACTCTCGACCGAAATCCGGCCGGCCTGGGCGCCGCCGACCAGGGTGTCCAGGACACCGGTGACAGCGGGGGTGGCGGCCGCGGCGTGAAGTACCCGCGAGGCGGGGAAGAAATCCTGGCCGTCGATACCGAACTCCGTGTTCAGCTGCCAGGTCTCGCCGAACCTGGCCGGGTTGGCCGCCGCGTCGCGGACTCCGGCGTAGAACGTGAAGGCGGCCACCACTCCGAGCACGCCAGCGACCACCCCCACCAGGGCCGGCCGCGCCGGCACCGCGGTCCTGCCGCGGCCGGCTTCGAGCGCGAAGCGGATGCCCATTACGGCGGGCACCGGCAGGCCGGCCCGTACCGCCCCCGTCGCGACGGCCGAGGCCCGCGGCGCCTCGAGCGCCCACCGCGTCGAGGTCGCGGTCCACGCGGCGACGGTCGTGCCGGCCAGGACGAGCAGCAGGATGGCGGCCCAGCCGGCCCCGAGCACCAGCCAGTCGGCATCGATTCCTGGATGCGGCTCGGCCAGTGCCGCGACCCCGATCGGCATCCAGCCTGACGCCAGGATCGCGCCGGCCGCGCCTACGGCGGCACCCGCCGCGCTCGCTAGCACGGGCGCGGCCGAGGCGGACGCCACCGCCTCCCTGCGCGTCAGGCCCACTGCCCGCAGCACCTGCAGATCGGTCGCGGTGCCCGAGACATGCCGGGCGATCGACTGGCCGACGAGGACGCAGGCGGCGAGCAACGCTGCGAGCCCGAAGGCCGCCAGCCAGGTGGCCTCATACCCCGTCACCTGCTTGACCGGACCGCCGAACGTAGCGTAGTTGTCCCACACGTCGATGTCGGACCGTCCCGTCACCCGTGCCAGGTCAGCGCGGAACGCCGGGATCGCCGCCTCCCCGCCGCGCAGCCGGATCAGGGCGTTGACGAACGTACTGTCGTGGCTCCCCATGATGTCAGCCCGGTAGCGGGTGAACAGGGCGTTGGACGCCAGAACGCCCCCGCTGTCCCCGGGGGTCTCCATGAAGAACGGATCGTGGATTACCCCGACGACGCGGACCTGAATCCGTGGACCGAGGGGCGCCGGCCCGCCTGGCGACGCCGAGAAGCCTGCATCGGCCTGCGCCGGTGACGACAACTTCAGCGTCAGAGTGTCCCCGATTCCCTTGCCGTAAGCGGCGACGAAATGCGGTGTGACGTCCACCTCATCGGGGCTGGCGGGGTTGAACAGGCGGCCCTGCAGCACCACCGGGCGCTCGACGGTCTGTCCAAGCGCCGCGTTCGCGAGCGGGAAGCCGATGTTGACCCCGGGCAGGTCTTCGATCGCGTCACCGTAGTAGACGGCGAACAAGCCCAGCGCCGCCACCTCAGGGATGGCCTGAACCTTGGTCCAGGCGAAGTCCGGCTGATTGGGCAGCACCGTGACGGTGGCGGGCACCGTTTGCGTCCACAGCCGGTCAAAGGCCGTCTGGCCGCGCCAGGCTCCCGCGGCGGCGGTCAGCACCGTGCTGGTGGCCGCGGCTACCAGCAACGACAGGACGCCGAGCGACCGCCAGCGGCGCCTGGCGTCCAGCCGTAGCCAGGTCAACGTAATGCCCATAGCCGCTCCTCCGGCCGGCGCCGATGGCTTTCCCCTCCGTGATCAACAATTAGCGGGCCGCCCGCCTCCGGGCACAAGGGCGCCAGCGTGACGGTCAGCGGTGTGCTAGCCCCACCCACGGACCCGGCAATGAGGTCAGGGCCGGCGGGCGGCGTGGGCGAGCCGGCCAGGCCAGGTTGCTCAGGTGAAGCCGGCCCGGGTGATGCCGGCGCCGGGGTCGGCAATGGCAGGGGCGCTGGCTCATGTCAGGGCCTCGCCGATGAAGGCGGAGGTGAGCTTCTCGAGGTGACTGCGGGTAGCGTCGGGGAGATCGCGCAGGGGTCCTTGCCCGGTGAGCACGGCCAGCCCGTGCACCGTGGACCAGATGGGGTACTCGATGCCCGCGCGGCGCTGCCGGCTGAGCACGCCGGCGTCGGCCAGTTCGTCGAGAACCGCGCGGAGCTGGTCCAGGGGCAGGAGGTCCTGCCCGGTCCCGCCGGGAGCCTGGTAGGCGTGCTGCCGCGGCAGGGCGAACGCGGTGGCGAACAGCCCCGGTTCCTCGGCGGCGAACTGAAGGTAGGCCCGGCCGATGGCGCCCAGCCGGCGGCGAGCAGCGGCGGGATCGCCGTACTTGCCGCGGACCCGGGCGACGCCGGCCGCCATGCGGGCGGCCAGTTCACGCATCGCCGCGGCGGAAACCGCGGCCAGAAGCTCGTCGCGGTCGGCGAAGTGCCGGTAGGCGGCGTTGGGCACCACGCCCACCATCCGGACCGCCTCACGGAGCACGACGGCGTCCGGGCCGCCGGCCCGGGCCAGCTCAAGCCCGGCGGCGACCAGGCCACCGCGGACGGCGCCCCGGGGCCGCCGCGCCCTGGCTGTCTCACCTGCAGGCCGGTCGGAGGTCATGGCGGAATTTTAGTGGACAGCATCCACTAAATCAAATACAGTGGACGTCGTCCACTAAAATGTGGACAGCATCCACTAGTTGGGAGAGAGGCGCCCGGCCATGACGAAGATGATCCCCCTGCTGCAGCGCAACGAGCAGTTCGCCGCCGCTTACACCCCCGGTCCGCTCGGCCCGCCCGCCGCGCAAGTGGTTATCGTCACCTGCCTTGACCACCGGGTGGACCCGGCGATCATCCTCGGCCTCCGGCTCGGCGACGCCGTCGTCATCCGCAACGCCGGCGGGCGCGTCACCCCGGCCGTCATCGACGACATCGCCTACCTCGCCTTCCTCGCCGGGCAGCTGTTCAGCGGCCAGATCGCAGCTGAGGGGCTGTTCGAAGTCGCGGTCGTCCACCACACGCAGTGCGGCACCGGGTTCCTCGCCGACCCGGGCTTCCGGCACCAGGCCGCCGAGTCGACCGGCATGCCCGAAGCGGACCTAGAAGCCGCCGCCGTCGCTGACCCGCACGCATCCGTCCGCGCCGACGTCGAGTGCCTGCTCGCCGCACCCTCGCTGTCGCCGCAGGTAAGCGTCTCCGGCCACGTGTACGACATCGCCACCGGTCGCGTCACCACCGTGGTTGACGCCCGGCACCCCCAACTCGCCGGCAGCAACTAGCTCCCGGAGACCTCGGGCTCCGAGCGGCGGGGGCGATCAGAGCGGCCCGCCACGCAGTGCACACTCCACCGCCGCGATGCCCTTCACTGCATCGGCAAGTCGGCGGCCCTCGTCGAGGTAAGCCCGGGCGATCACGGCCGGGATCACCGGATGCCTTCTCATGCGGACGCGAAGAGGCCGAACCTGCCCCTGTCTTTCAGTCCATCCCGGGAAGCGTCCGAGGCAGCCCGAACCGTGGCAGTACGCTCGCGCCGAAGCCAGTGACCGCGGCGATGCGGTCGCCGGCGATCGTGACGACAAGCAGTCCGTAGGCCCGGTAGACACCGGTGTGGGGATCTGCCTGATACGTGGCGAACGCTGGCTGGCCGTTGGCGCGGGTCGGCACCACCCGGTAGGACCGGCCGGGCCGGAGGGTGACGGCTGCGAAGAACTGGCGGGCCGCGTCGATACCCCGGTACTCCAGCATTGCGGGCGGCATGGAGAGCCGGATGTCCTCGGCGAGCAGCCCTACCAGGGCCTCGAGGTCGGCGCGTTCGAGGGCGTCGGTCAGCTGGGCTGCGAGGTTGCGTTTGGCCGTGGTGTCCGGCTGGCGAGCGGGCCTGCTGCCGCCTGAGTCCGCCAGGTGGCTGTCGACCGTGGCTCGTGCTCGCTTGAGGGCGCTTTGAACCGACTCTTGGGTGGCGTCGAGCATCATGGCCACCTCGCCCGCGTGGTAGCCGAGCACGTCGCGCAGCACGAGTACGGCGCGTTGGCGTGGCGGCAGTAGCTGCAAGGCGGTGATGAACGCGAGCGAGATCGCCTCGCTGGTCTCGTAGCGGGTCTCGGGACCGGGCGCCTGGTCGACGAGGTTGTCCAGCAGCACGTCGGGATATGGTTCCAGCCATGGCGGAAGATCGCTGACACCGGTCGGCTCGGGCAGGGTCACGTCGGGGAGCAGGGTCGCGGTGCGTGGCCGCCTGCTGTCCGTGCGCAGCATGCTAAGGCACCGGTTGGTCGCGATCTGATACAGCCAGGTCCGCAGCGAGGACTGCTGGCGAAAGTCGCCCAGGTTACGCCAGGCGGACACGAGGGTCTCCTGGAGCGCGTCCTCGGCGTCCTGCAGTGACCCGAGGATGCGGTAGCAGTGCACCTGCAACTCGTGAGAGTGCACTTCGACCAGTTCGCGGAACGCGTTGTGGTCGCCGGCGCTGACCCTGGCGATCAGGTCCGAAGTCTCCATGCATCCTCGCTTTTCTTCTTCCCGCCGGGCGCTTGCGGCTCGTCTGAAAGTACCGACGCCGCCGGCCCCGCGAATTGGGCGGTGTCTGCGCGCCCAATTGCGCGGGCCTGCTCGCGTCTACCCGGTTGGAGGCGGTCCCAGCCCGGGGCGCGCCCCGGATACAGAACAGGACCACAGATCATGGCCAAGTACGTTTTCTCCTTCCGTGTGCCCTCCGACTACGCGCCCCACGCCGGGACGGCGGCCGAGTGGCAGGCCTGGTTCGGCGGGCTGGGCTCGGCCCTGGTGGACGTCGGCCACGCGGTGACCGATTACGACTCGCTCGGCGAGGTCGGCGGCAGCGGCTCCCGAATGATCGCCTACTCGGTGGTGTCCGCCACGGACATGGACTCCGCGCTGGCGCTGGCCAAGGACTGCCCGGTGCTGCGGGTCGGCGGCGGGGTCGAGGTCGGCCCCGTGATGGAAGCCGCCGGGTCATGAGCGACGCCATGACCGCATCGACGGCGCCGCCGGAGGAGTCGTTCCTGGCGACCGGGCGCGGCAGGGTCACGCTGGCGCTGCTGTGCGCGGTGACGTTCCTGGACGTCGTGGACGGCTCGATCGTGAACGTCGCGCTGCCAACCATCCGTACGCATCTGGGGTTCTCGGTGCAGAACCTGCAGTGGGTGGTCAGCGGCTATCTGATCACCTATGGCGGGTTCCTGCTGCTGGGCGGCCGGGCCGGGGACCTGCTCGGGCGGCGACGGCTGCTGATCGCCGGGACCGCGTTGTTCGCGGCCTCCTCGCTGGCCTGCGGGCTGGCCGACAGCCAGGGGCTGCTGGCCGGCGCTCGGCTCGCCCAGGGCTTGGGGGCGGCGATGATGTCCCCGGCCGCGCTGTCCATCCTGACCACCACCTTCCAGGACTCCGACCGGCACAAGGCGCTGGGCGCGTGGGCCGGGATCAGCGGGCTCGCCGCGGCGGTCGGGGTGTTCTTCGGCGGGCTGCTCACCCAGGACTTCGGCTGGCGGTGGGTGTTCTTCGTGAACCTCCCGCTGTGCGCGCTGGTGCTGCTGGGGGCATTCCGGATCCTGAAGGCCGACCACGGCCGGCCCGTACCGGGCGGCTTCGACGCCCTGGGCGCTGTCCTGGTCACCGTCAGCATGCTGCTGCTGATCTTCACGCTGGTGAAGGCGCCCGACGTCGGCTGGGGTGCGGACCGCACCGTCGGCGGGCTGGCCGCATCGGCGGTGCTGATGGCCGCGTTCGGGGTCAATGAGCAGCGGCGCGCCCATCCGCTGCTCCCGATGTCGATCTTCCGGATCAAGGGCCTGGCCGCGGCCGATGCCACCCAGGTGATCGCCTGGGCCGGGTTCTACGCGGTGTTCTTCTTCGTCACTCTGTATATGCAGAACGTCCTGGGCTACTCCCAGCTGCGGACCGGGCTCTCGTATCTGCCGGTGACCGTCGGCATCGGGTTCGGCTCGACCGTGGCGACGAGGATGTTCGTCCGGACCGGGACCCGTCCGATCATCGTCTCCGGTGCGCTGCTCGCCGCCGGCGGCATCGTGTGGCTCTCTCGCATCCCGGTGGATGGCACCTATCTCGGCAACCTGCTCGCCCCGCTGGTGGTCATGGCGGCCGGGCTGGGACTGCTGTACGCCGGTGTGCAAACGGCCGCGAACGCGGGCGTGCCGGAGGATCAGGCCGGATTGGCCGCGGCCCTGATCACCACCTCGTTCCAGCTCGGGTCAGCGCTCGGCCTGGCGGTCTTCAGCGGGATCGCGACCAGCCGCACCAGCCACCTGCTGGCCGCCCACACCCCGCCCCCGGAGGCACTCACCGCCGGGTTCCAGCGGGCCCTGCTCGTCAGCGGCCTCTGCCTCCTGGCAGCCGGCGCCATCGCGCTGCGCGCCTCCAACACCCGCGAGGCGGCCGCCGCCACACCAGAACCCCAACAGAACCTGGAACCCTCCTACGACCCCGCATAACACAACCAGCGAAATCGCCGGGTGTGCGGCGCTGATGGGCGACTCCAGCAGCGCCGCACACTCCCATTTCCGCAGGCGAGAACCCGCGGCGATGTGCATAAGATAACTGGACTCATAATCTGCTGGTCGCCGTCGAGCGGTGCCGTAATGGATGTTCTGTATCCGCAGAGCGCTCATAGGTCGGTCGGCTCGACAAGGACATAATCGGCAGGGATCTGCCATTCCGTTAGAACTCAGGCATGGGCTCGCGATGGTTAACATCGGGTCACCGAGGTATCGGTGCGCCGGCTGGGATGGGCATGCACGGCTGTCCCGGGCCGGGCTGGTGGCGGCCGGTGGACCGCCACCAGGTGGCCGATCCGGTGCTGCCGCTGCTCTTGCGTGCATCCTTGGCTGGCCGGCAGCGTGGTTGGGGCTGCGGTCCGGGGCTTTGGACCCTGGCGGACGCGGCACGTCAGGGGGGATGCTGCGGGCAGTTGCTCCCGCGGCACGACGGGGTTGCCGCGGGCCGGAAGAGAGGCCATGTGCCGATGTCCCGAAGAGTGCTTATTATGGGAGCCGCGGGCCGCGACTTTCACAATTTCAACGTGGTCTATCGTGATAGCGCGGATCACGAGGTTGTCGCGTTCACGGCAACACAGATTCCCTTCATCGAGAAGCGGATCTATCCAGCCCTGCTGGCGGGTCCGCGGTATCCGGACGGCATCCCGATTTACCCAGAGCAGGATCTTGACCGGCTCATCCAGGATATGGCCGTCGATGAAGTGGTCTTCAGCTACAGCGATGTTTCACATCAATATGTAATGCACATGGCGAGCAGGGTAATGGCGGCCGGCGCGTCCTTCTCGATGCTCGGCCCGCGGGAAACGATGCTTGCCGCGCGCGTTCCTGTGGTCGCGGTCTGCGCCGTGCGCACCGGATCGGGCAAGAGCCCGGCCTCGCGGCGGGTGGCACAGGCTGTCCGCTCGGCCGGCCTGACGCCGGTGGTGGTCCGCCATCCGATGCCCTACGGCGACCTGGCGGCCGAGCGAGTGCAGCGGTTCCAGGCATATGCGGACCTGCAGGAAGCCAATGTAACGCTCGAGGAGCGCGAGGAGTACGAACTTCACCTGGCCGAGGGCACGGTGGTCTATGCGGGAGTTGACTACCAGGCGATCCTTGACCAGGCACAGGATGAGTGCGATGTCCTGGTATGGGACGGGGGGAACAACGACTACCCCTTCTACCGCCCCGATCTGTGGATCACCATTGTCGACCCGCTACGCGCCGGGCAGGAGAGTACTTACTACCCCGGAGAGGTCAATTTCCGCGCGGCTGACGTCCTGGTGGTGAACAAGATCGACTCAGCCTCCGCCGCGCAACTGGCGCTGGTCGACGCGGCAATCGCACGGCTGAACCCGGCCGCGAGGGTGCTGCGTGCCCGCAGCGAGGTGACAGTGGAAAGCCCCAGCCTGATCGCCGGCCGGCGGGTACTGGTGATCGAGGACGGGCCAACCCTGACCCACGGCGAGATGCAGTACGGGGCCGGAGTGGTCGCGGCCAAGCGCAACGGCGCCGTGCAGATCGTGGACCCGCGCGGCCTCGCCACCGGAACGATCCGCGACGTCTACCAGAAATACCAGATCGGGCCCGTGCTCCCGGCGATGGGCTACAGCCAGGAGCAACTGCGCGAACTTGAGCAGATGATCAACGCAGCCGACGCCGACGTGGTGATCGTCGCGACACCTGTCGACCTCGCCCGGCTCATCACGATCAGCAAGCCGACGCTGCGGGTGCGCTACAACCTGGTCGAGAGCGGCGGTTCCCCGACGCTGGAAGACGTGCTGAAGCCGGTCATCGGTGCCGCCACCTCGCGCCGAGCCCGATAGCCGGACCCCTCACCTGGCTTTCGCCACCCCGCAAGCCACCCGGGCACCCGGGCACCCGAAGAGCGTCGCGGACAAGCGCCGCCGCGGGCTGCCAGCGGTCACAGCAGGGTAGCCAGCCAGCGGCGGGTGACCTCGCCCTGCGCGGCCTGGAACTGGCGTACCGTCGGCAATCCAGGTGGCGGCGGCTGGAGCGAGCGCTCGGTGAAGTAGCCGGCCACCGCGCAGACGACCGCCGCGAGCGACTCCCGGCTCACGTCCCGCCCGGCGCGGGACCTGGCCAGCAGCTCGGCTGGCTCGGGACCGCCCTGCATCGCCACGCTGGGCGCGAAGGCCACCAGGTCAACGAACGCGGCGCCGCGGCAGGCATGCGGCCAGTCCACGATCATTACCCGGTCACCGCCGCAGGCTCCCTTACCAGTGAGCAGCAGGTTGTCGGCCCGGATGTCGGCGTGCAGCAAGGTGTCACCCGCCGCGTGGGCCGCCCAGGTGGCCTCCAGCGCCGCCAGCCCGGCAAGGCGCGCACGCGACCACGGGTCGAGACGATCATCACCGGGGGTCCTGGCAAGAGCCCGCCAGCCGCTGAAGTCAGCGCCCAGGTACTCGGCAACAGCCGGTACCGTCGACATGACCGTCACCGGGGCCGGGGTCAGGGCCTCGGCCAGCCGGTCAAGCGCGGCCAGCACCAGGTCCAGCTCATGATCCCGCCACGGCACCGTCGGCTGCCGGCCGTCCACGTCATCAACGACCAGCGCGAACCACGGCCCGTGCTCCACCGTCCCCCGCAGGCGGGGCACCGGCAACCGCCCGGCGAGGATCAGCGGATCCAGGTCCGCGAGCACCATCGCCTCCTGGCGGTGCAGCCGGGGGGCGTCCGGGTTAAGCTCAGCCGATGCGGCCTTGACGAACCATCGCGCCCCGTCCGCGCACCGGACCCGCGCCGCCAGGCCGGGGCTGAACCCGCCCGGCTGCGTCCGGGCCTCGATCACCGCAGTGCCGCAGACCCCCTCAATCGCCGCCCGCACGGGCTCCGGCACGTCTTGCCAGCCGACCCGGGCTCCTTCTGCAGGCACGCTCATGCCCGGCAGTGTGCAGTCTTCGACGTACCACGGCAACCGGATTTCGCGGCTAACCGGGCCTTGCCGTAACCACGCTCCGCTGCCAGCGGGCCAGCCGCCCCCAAGACCCGACCTGGCGGGCGGGCACTGCCCCGCAAAGGCGACATAGCGCCCGCGGCGGCGGGTAGGTCCTGGCGAGGACGCGAAATCTTCGGGCAGGGGGTCCCAATTGGAAGCGATTTCTCCAGGTAAAGACCACGCTGACAGCGCCGATGCCCGGCTGCCCGCTTATCCGGCCGGACCGGGCCGCTCGCACGAGGATGCCGCCGGGCTGGCGGCAGCCGGCGGGGCGCTGGTGACGGCCATCGCCGCCCAGCGCTGGAACGAGGCCAGCCGGACGTGGCTGCAGCGGCGGGTCGGCGCCTCGCCGTCCCGGCGAGCCCGCGAGGAGGTGACCGTCAGGGCCGGCGCCCTCCTCGGGGGGACGCTCGCCTGCCTGCTCGTGACCGGGGCGGCACAGGGCCTGCGCCGGCTCAAGGACCGGAACGGGCAACGCGAGGCTGCCCGGAGCATCTGCCGGATCCTCCGCGTCGCTGCCGCCGCACCTGACGGCTCGGTGCCCGAGGAGGCCAGCTTCATCGTCGAGTCGGCCCTGATAAGCATGGGCGTGGGCGCCAGGACCCGTAAGCGCCTGCTGGCCGAGCCGCTGCCCTCCCCGGTCAGCGACCTGGGAGCGTGCCCGCTTCCCGAACCGCTGCTCTCAGCGGTCGCGGTCATCGCCTTCGCCGCCATGGCCGAGGCGGCCAGCCCCGATGACGCGGTCCGCCAGATGCCTGCCCTGCTGCGGCGGATGGGCCTGGCCCGGCCCGCGGCGGAAACGAAGGCCAGGGAGATCCTGGGCGAGTACACCGGCACGTACCTGGTCCTTTCCGATCTGGCAGCGCAGCTGCGAACCGAAGCACCAGAACGTCCCTTCCGGGTCCGCCTCCCGCTCTCCACGATGATGGCGGTCGGCGAGGGGGTCAACGCGCGCAACATGAACGAGGTAAACCGCCAGGTGACCCGCCAGGCAACGGCCACACTCCTCAGGCGCGGCATCCGTGCCACGGTCAGCTCCGGCATACCACTCCACCCAGCCGCATCCACCCTGATCCGGGTAGCTGGCCAGTTCCTCGGCGAGGAAGTACCGGCACTGCCCGCGCAGAACGCGACCAGCTGAGCTACCAGGGGAACCACGCGCCCGTTCGGGCTAGCCGGGCAAGCCCGAGAACGCAGCCGAAGGCCGCCGGCCGTAAACGCCACCCGCATCCGCCTGCGCGACATCTCGCGGATGCGCGAAGTGCCCGCCGGCTGGCCCGGACCCGCGGCGGCCCGGGCAGAGCGGCACTGCCGCACATCGGGGTGCTTTCCGGCATGTTGCGCGGACCGGCGTGACGAGGCACGCTAGCCTGGTTGCCACCAGCAGAACCGGCGGGAAAGCAGGCCAGGCGGATGGGCGGGCAGGACCAAGCGGAAGAGATCGCGCGCTTCGACACGAGCGTGCCGCACATCGCGCGCGTATATGACTACTGGCTGGGCGGCAAGGACAACTTCGCAGCCGACCGGGCGGCCGCGGAGCAGGTCATCGCCACGTTCCCCGACGTGCTGGTCAGCGTCCGCGCCCAGCGGGCGTTCCTCGCCCGGGCAGTGAACTACCTGGTGACCGAGGCGGGCATCCGGCAGTTCCTGGACATCGGCACGGGCCTGCCCGCCTCGAACAACACCCACGAAGTCGCCCAGCGGGCCGCGCCGGAGTCACGGATCGTCTACGTGGACAACGACCCGATCGTGATGCGGCACGCCCAGGTCCTGCTGACCAGCAGCCCGCAGGGCGCGACCGCCTACATCGAAGCCGATCTGCGCGACACCTCGAAGATCCTCGAGGAGGCGGCTGGCACGCTGGACTTCGGCCAGCCGGTCGCGGTGATGCTGCTGGGGGTACTGCACTGCATCCCCGACCAGGACGACCCCGCCGCCATCGTGGCCGGGCTGATGGCGGCCGTGCCGCAGGGCAGTTACCTCGTCATAGCGCACCCGGCCAGCGACGTCGCCATCGAACTGCGCCGCTCCATGGGTGACTACAACAAGCAGGGAGCCGACCCGCTCACGGCCCGCAGCCACACGGAAGTCTCCCGTTTCTTCGCCGGCCTGGACCTGATCGCGCCCGGCGTGGTGCAGCTGCACCGGTGGCGGCCCGGGACCGCGGAGGCGGGCCAGGACCGTGAGCTGGCCAACTACGGCGGTGTAGCCCGCAAGCCGTAGGCGCGTCCCCGGCCGGCAGGGATGGTCCGGGCCAGGGCTGCGTTGCCATTGCCGAATGGTGTCGTGGCTAGCAGCGTGCGACGGAGATTGCTCCGGCTCGGAGCGGCGGCCGGCATCGCCGGGCCGGCCGTGTTCACCGGCGCGTGGATCGCCAGCTCGCTGCGGCAGACCGGGCAAGCCCCAGGCGGGCTCCAGCTCAGCGGCCTGGCGGCCCCGGACGCGCGGGACCCGTGGATCGTGGTTTCCGGTTTCGTGGTGCTCGGCGGGTGCACGTTCGCGTTCGGTGCGGCGCTGCGCGCAGATCGGGACCCGGGCGCGTCCAGTACCAGATCGAGCAGGTCGCCAAGGGCCGTAGCGATCCCCGGAACTACTTCGACCTGTTCCGCAACTCGGCCCAGATCGGCAAGGACTCGCCCACCTGGCTGCGGAACACGGTGTTCGTGATGATCGACGATCACGACAAGATCCGCGACGGAGACTTCAAGCGACGGTTCTGCACCGAAGGCGCCGGGACGGCGCTCGCCGTGGCGGCCCTGGGACTCAACGCCACGACCCTCGGGATTCCCTGCATCTACTACGGGAGCGAGCCGCAATTCGACGGCAGCGGTGGCGGGCCCGACAACGACCGCTACATCCGCGAGGCCATGTTCGGCGGACCGTTCGGCGCCTTCCGAAGCCGTGACGGGACTTCTTCGACGAGTCCGCGCCGGTCCACCGTGAACTGAGCCGGGTCCTCGCCGTCCGCCGCGCGGAGCCGGCCCTGCGGCGAGGACGCCAGTTCCTCCGGCAGATATCTGGCAACGGCACCGACTTCGGCTACCCGGCCGCATCCGGCGGCGCCCCGATCCTGAGCGTCCTGGCCTGGTCCAGGATCCTCACCGAGCGAGAGGTCCTCTGCGCGATGAACACCGATCCGCACCAGGCCAGGACCGCCTGGGTCACCGTGGACGCCAGCCTGCATCACGCCGGCGACGCCCTCCCGTGCCTGTACCACAGCGGACCTGGGCCGCACTCCGCGCTCAACGTAGAGGGCCGTAACGGGACCGCCGTGCAGCTGACGGTCCCGCCCGGCGGCTTCGTCATCTACGGGTGAGTCTCCGCCGGCTGGCTGCATCTGCCCGACCGGCCGGCCGCACGGTCCAGCTGACGCTTCGCGTGATCGATGCGCCGATCGGCCTTCGTCTCCAGGTTCCAGGCGGTACCAGCCAGCTCCGGCTCATACCGCCGGTAACTCACATCGTCTTGACTATCGTCCCGATTCCCTGCGCGATTGGGGTCAGGTGCTTGTGGCCTGGCTGTGCTGGCGGCTGGTGACCTCGGTGGCGAACGCGGCCACCGCCCGGGCGAACTCGTCGGGCCGCTCGGCGTAGGTGACGTGCCCGGAACCCGCCAACTCGGTGAAGCGGGCGTCGGGCAGGGCGTGGGCCAAGGTCGCGGTGACGGCGCGCAGCGCCGGGTGGCTTTCGGTGCCGGCGACGACCAGGCAGGGCAGCGTGATGCCGGTGACGTCGTTGAGAGCCAGCTGGTAGGGCGGGCCGGCGAACTCGGCGAGCATCATCGGCCCGTTGGCCCGGTAGCGGTCCTTGGCGGTCTCGTCCAGCCGGGACCATAGGCCCGGGCAGACGAGGCGGAAGAATGCGTCCACTGCTGCTGGGGGTCCGCCGGCCTCGGCGGCCGGGCGCACGGCGGCGGCGACTTCGGTCATGAACGCCTGCCCGGCGGCCGGGTCCAGGCTGAAGACCGGGGGCTCGGAGAACACCGCCCCGGCGAGCAGGCCAGGACGGGTGCGGGCCAGCTCGACGGCTATCCGCGCACCGCCGGAGGAGCCGACCAGTACGGGCTGGGCCAGTCCGAGCGCCTCGATCAGGGCCGCGGCATCCGCGGCGTGGACCTCCACTGACTCCGGTTGGGTGCCGGGGCCGCTGCGGGTGTGGCCGCGCCGGTCGTAGGTGATGCAGCGGAACCGGCCGGCCAGACGCTCGACCTGGCCGGCCCAGACGGTGGCATCGCCGCACATGCCGTGGATGAACAGCAGCGCCGGGCCCTGGCCGGCCTGCTCATGGTAGATGGTCGTGTCCCGTACCGGAATGGTCGGCATCGCTCCTCCTCGTTGCGTTCCCTGGGAGAACGATGCATTGGCCGGGCGGGCGGGCGCATCGGGTGAACACCCCATTCGCAGCAGGCTCAGCGGTCGAGCAGGCGGTGCTCCATGGCGAACACCGCAGCACCGGCCCGGGAGCTGACGCCGGCCTTGGCGTAGAGGTTCTCGACGTGCCGGCCCACCGTCTTGGCCGACAGGCACAAGCTGGCCGCCACCTCCTTGTTGGTTCGCCCCCGGGCGATCAGGCGCAGCACCTCCACTTCCCGGTCCGACAGCCCCGCAGGCCACCCGCTCTGCCGGGAAGGCACGGCGGGCTGACCGACTGCGGCTAGCACCGCGTCCGCAGCGGCCCGGTCCAGCCGGCCCCCGTTCACCTCGGCCCGGATGGCGTCGCTGACCTGGGCCGGCGTGGCTGCGGGCCGGTGCGGCCGCGCCTCACCCATCGCCGCCACCACGTCGGCGGCGGCCAGCAGCCTTTCGGCCGCCCCCAGCTCCCGGGTGCCGCGGTGGTACCCGGACCCGTCGAGCCGTTCGTGGTGAGAGCCGCCGAGCTGGCCCAGGTCTGCCAGCGCCGGGCAGCAGGCCAGGGTGGACTGCGTGAGGTACGGGTGCATCCGGACCCGCTCCCGGTCGGCCACCCCGAGCGGGCCGGGCCGGTCCCAGATCCCGTTGGGCACGCCTACCCGGCCCAGGTCGTGCAGCAACGCTGCCCGCCGCAGCCGGGTCACCTCGTGCGTGGCCATCCCGGCCTCTCGCGCCGCGGCGGCGGCCAGGCGGGAAACCCGGGGCGAGTGGCCGCGGGTCCAGGGGGATTTCAGGTCGGCGAAGTCGGCCACTGCTTCCAGCGCCGGGTCTAGCCCCCCAGCGGCGATCTGGTCGCCGCCGGAGCTGGCGGCGAGCATGGCCTGCCAGGCATCGGCCTGGTCGAGGCCAGCCAGGACACCTGGGCCCACGGCTAGGCAGGCCTGGGTCACCGCGGGATCATAGGCGTGCCCCTGCCGGGTCCGTAGCACCTGCGTCATCTCGGCCGGGCCCGCCCGCCACCACAGCTCGGCGTCGCGGGCGACTACCGACACCCGTACCGCCAGGGGCACCGCCTCGCCGGCCAGCCCATCCGGGAACCCCGCGCCATCCCATCGCTCGTAGCTATGCGCCAGTGCGTGCTTCACCGCGGGCCCGGTGCCGAGGCGCCCGGCGAGCATGGCCGCCACCTCGCAATGCGCCGACAGCGACCGCCGGGCACCACCCGGATCAGAAAGGGCACCCCCTACCAGCGCCGCCCGCCGCAGCGCCGGCCGGCCGGCTCCAACCGCGGCCGCCAGGCGGCGGGCCATCTCCGGCTTAGCACCCATCGCCACCGGTGCCATCGCGGCCAGGAAGGCAAGGTCGTCCCCTCCGGTCATCCTCGCCGTCTGCGACGCATCCGACGTGCAACCCAGAAACCGCAGCAGCGCGACCTGCTGAACGGCGGCCACCGCGGCGTCATCCAGGCCGAGCTCTCTTCCCACCGCCACGGCCAGCACCGAGGTCCGCACCCCGTGGAAATACGGCTGGCCCGTGCCCAGGTCTGTGGCCAGGGAGATAGCCCCCAGCAACTCGGCCAGCCGCACCTGCCCGGCGCCAACCATCGGTGACATGCGGCAAGTATCCCAACCAGCACCTCTTTGCGCGCAAGACCTTCCCGCAGCGCCCCTGCGCCGTGCCGGGGTAGAGCCGCTGGTGCTCGCGGGCGAGGTGGTAGCGCCAGTACTCATCGAAATCGCCGTTGGCGATCACGGCGCGCAGGGTCAGGATGGCTTCGGCGCCCTCGAGCCCCCAGCGTGCTCCGGCCTCAGACTGGAGCTGCTCGCAGTCGGACCGCCAGAGTCGCTGTACGAGCGCACCGCCGCCCCATGCCGGGACGAGGACATGTCTCGCTTTGACGTGCGGCTCGCCGGCTCGCCGTCTCCGCCTCGCCTGACCGGGCGCGTTCCTTGTTCACCGTGCGCGCCGCGATCTCCTCGGGCCGATGGAGCAGCGCGGCCTGGTAGCACGGCAGCCATGCGCCGACGACGCACGAGGGGCGCTCATCAGCCTGACCGAGCAGGGGCGGGCCACCCTCCGGAAGGCCGCGCCGTCGCACGTC
The DNA here is from genome assembly GCA_036391275.1 of Trebonia sp. Taxonomy (GTDB): domain Bacteria; phylum Actinomycetota; class Actinomycetes; order Streptosporangiales; family Streptosporangiaceae; genus Trebonia. Next base: position 2,737 of record DASWAE010000074.1, on the reverse strand, counting down.
GCCTCCGTCCGCCGGCACATGATCGACCTGCTAACCGCCGAGGAAGCCGCCGCACTCGACACCATCGCCGGAAAGGTCATCACCCGCCTCGCTGGCGAGGTGCCCACCGAACCGCCGCCACGCCAGCCCTGAACGACCCCCCGCGCCGCAACTGCCCCGCCCCCCTCTCCGCCCCAGCACTGCCGGGCAGCCCATCGCGCCGTAACTGTGACCTGCGCTCAGCCGCACTCTCCTGCCTCCCGGTGCAGGGCGCGGTTGCGGATCGGCGGTGTGCGATGATCCGCTGCCGCTGAACGGGGGCGCGGGCGGAGGCGGACCGGGTCATCCGGCCGCGGTCGGCGCCGCACACACACTGCGAGGGTCACCGCCGGGGTTCTGTATCCCGGTGGACGGGGAGGTTCCGGGCCAGGAAGTCCTCGGTCCGCCGCCACGCTCTGGCGGCGGCCTCCGGGCGATGGAACATGGGCGCCTTCCTGTTGTGGAAGGCGTGCCCAGCGTCCTCCTCGACGTGGATTTCCGCGTTCCGGCTGCCGCGCACGGCTTCTTCCACGTGCGCCACCTGATCGCGCGGTATGTACGGGTCGTTCCCGCCGAAGTGGAACTGGATCGGTGCGCTGATCTGCGCCAGCACGTCCACCCGGCCGGGCACGGCCGAACCGTAGAACGAGACCACCGCGTCGGCCCTGGCGCGGGCGGCGAGGAAGTAAGCGATGGAGCCGCCGAGACAGAACCCGATGATCCCGAGCCCGCCCTCGACCTCCGGCAACTCCGCGAGGTGCCCCAGTGCCGCCGCGGCGTCGTCCACCCCCTGGCCAGCGTCGAATCGCGACGACAGCTCGAGCGACTCCTTCAGGCCCTGCTCGTCGTGGGCGGCCTTGTGTCCCGGCTTGAGCCGCCAGAACAAGTCCGGCGCCCCCGCGACGTAACCGAGCGCGGTCAGGTCCTCGGCAACGGCCTGGATGTAATCCCCCACGCCGTAGATCTCCTGGATCAGGAGAACGCCGGGACCGCGCCCGGTCTCCGGCAGCCATACCGTCAGGTCGAACTGTCCGTCCGGCGTGACGACGTTCTCCACGCGTGAGGCCACGGGTACTCCCTGGGTCGGGCTGGCTCGGGCAAGGCCGGCATGCCGGCAAGACGAGAGTAGCGCTCAGGCTGGCGGCTGTGGCCGCGGTATCCCTGCGTGGCACTGTTTGCGTACCCACGCGACCGCAGGCAAGGCGCATGCGACGAGCAAGGCGCGGAGCGCGTCGACCGCGTAGGTGACCGGGTTGGCGTGCGCGATGACCTGCAGCCAGCCGGGCATCGTCGCCAGCGGCACGAACGCGGAACTGAGGAAGGTGAGCAGGAACATCAGGGTCTGCCCGGCTGCCTGGGTGGCCTCGGCGGTGCGCAGGGCGAGGGCAAGGTAGAGCATCGCCCAGCTGAACGCCATGCCGAACGCGACCGTGAGCCCGAGCCCGGCCAGCGCGGGCAGGACCCCGGTGTGGACGCGGAACCCGACCGCGAACCCAACTGCGGTCATCGCCGCGATGAGCAACAGCAACCGCACCGCATCCGACAGGATCCGCCCGGCCAGCACCGCGGTGCGGGCGATCGGCAGGGACCGGAACCGGTCGATCGCGCCGCTGGCCAGGTCTTCGGCGAAGCCGACCCCGGTGGTGGTGACGGCGCTGGCGGTGACGGTGAGGATGAACGCGCCGGGCGATCAGGGCCTGCAACTCTCGAAGTCCCATCCGCCCGGGAAGCAGAGCTGATCGGCAGTACCATCCCAGGTGCTGGCCTCTGCTCCGCCTCGAGTGCGGCGTGGAGCACGGCAGGCGGGTCACCGGCGCGCAACTCAATTCAGGTACGCAGGCGCGGCTTGCCGCCATCAGGTGCCAGCGGCCGGCAGCGAGTCATCCGGCGACGAACCGCTGGGCTTCCTCCTGGTTTCTGACCCGCGGCCCAGGTTCAGCAGCCGCTGTTCGAGCTCGGCCCATGTCCTGCTCCACTCAGCGAGCGGGCCGAGGACCTGCTCCAGCACCGCAAGTTGTTCGTCGAAAGAGGACAACTGGGCTTTCAGCGCCGCGATGCTGCGCCGCTGCGCGGCGATGCTGTCGGCGATCGATGTCATCTGCGCAGCTGAAAGGCTGCCGGGCAATGGGAGCGCGCCGGGTGCCCGCGGATCGCCGCCCAGTCCGGCTAGCTCCTCCAGCCTCCCGGTGATCGCGCCGAGCTGGGCGGTGAATTCCTGGACCAGGCGGGGAACCACGCCGGATGTGGCCTTCTCGTCCTCGACCATCGGCCTACTCCTTTCCCGAAGCCCGCGGCAGCCGCTGCCGCCATGCGATCATTCCCGCCCAGCCACAGGTAACGCTCGCGACGTCCCCCGCAGCATCCGGTCATGTCGGTGATCGTGCGCGACCCCTTGGACCCTTCCGTTCCGGCGGGACGCCGGATTCCCTGAGCGGGTCATAGGGTCAGTGTTCCTGGCTCCCTCACCCGGTTGGCCAGCCCTCGGATTGGGCGAGAGCGGCGAGTTGGTTCCAGTTCTCGTAGTCCACGTACTGCCCGGCCGGGCAGGGCAGGCCGGTGACGGCCGGGACGTTCCACTGCGGTGCGTCGAGGTTGGGCGGGGAGGTGAAGTCGAGTGCCTCGGCGAGGTTCGCGGCTGCGGCGTCGCGCACGGTCAGCGCGGGCAGGTTCCACCGCCACTCGATCATTTTCAGTACCGAGGTGTGGTCGTAGGTGCCGT
>DASWAE010000073.1:0-13831 GCA_036391275.1 Trebonia sp. | reverse complement strand
CGCAACCGTCGCGCCGCTGCCGAGACCGAAGTTGCCTGCGACCCGGCGGAGCGCGATCGAGGAGGCGCGCTGCTCCGCTGAGACCAGGGTCAGGCTCAGAACCTGGTTCGCGGTGTTCGCGACTCCGAACCCGGCGCCGCCAACGGCCGCGCAGACGAAGGCTTGCCAGGGACGGCCGACGAATGCGAAGCCCGCGTAGCCCAGTGCGCTCGCGAGATTGCCGGTGATCAGGATCGGCTTGGCACGGAAACGATCGAGCAGCGCACCCGAAGGGGGCGTTACGACCGCCGCCGTGCCCATGACCGCCGCCAGCACCAGTCCCGCAGTCGCCGTGGGGAAGCCGCGGGCCTGGTGCAGGTAGATGATCTCGAAGGGAAGGACCAGCCCAGTGCCGAAGTAGTTGACCGCGGTCCCGGCCTGAAGAACGATGACAGGCCCCGATAGGCCCGTCCGCCAGCCGGCGAACACACCAGCGAGCGTCCTGCTCACTTGCTTCCTGCGGTTGGCTGCAGACGATTCCATCGTCAACCTTCCAGGGTCGTTTCCAGCTGCTGCGGCACGATCCGGTGGGCGGATCGTCCGGGCGGTCGGTAGTGCATACACCGCGGCACTGGGAAACTGGGCGCCCGCGAGCCGCCCAGTTCGCGCCCTGGGCGGTGTATATACCGGGCGGAGGCACCACGTGGTGCGGAAGGAAGGAGCGCAGGATGGTGACGGCCGATCTGCTCTCGCGGGCGCGGGCCGGGGACGGAGAGGCGTTCCGGGAGCTGGCCGAGTCTCACCGGCGGGAGCTGCAGGTGCACTGCTACCGGATGCTCGGCTCCTTCGCCGACGCCGAGGACGCCGTCCAGGAGACGATGCTGGCTGCCTGGCAAGGCATCGGCGGGTTTACTGAGGAACGCGCGTCGCTGCGCACCTGGCTGTACAAGATCGCCACCAACCAGTGCCTCAACGCGCGCCGCGCGGCGAGCCGGCGCCCGGCCAGGGAGTGGGATATGTCGCAGTTCGAACCGCCCGTGCCGACCCCGCGCGACGAGGCCGCCTGGCTGCAGCCGTTTCCTGACGCGTTCCTCGAGGGCGCCGCCGGCCAGCCGCTCGGGCCAGAGGCCCGCTACGAGCAGAGCGAAGCCATCTCGCTCGCCTTCGTGGCCGCCCTGCAGGTGCTTCCGCCGCGCCAGGTCGCCGTCCTGATCTTGCGCGATGTCCTTGGATTCCGCGCCAGCGAGGTGGCCGAGATGCTGGAGGTGACCGTCCAAGCGGTCAACAGCGCCCTCAAACGAGCCCGCGCTAGCCTGCAGCGCCGGCAGCAAGCCGCCGGCCACCCGCCCGCCGCAGGCTCGCCCGCCGAGGACGCGATCGTGGCCACGTTCGCCCGCGCGTGGGAGTCGGCCGATCTCGACGCGCTGGTGGCCCTGCTGACCGACGACGTGTTCATCGCTATGCCCCCGGAGCCATTCGGGTACGAGGGCCGAGACGCCGTGGCCCGCTACTGGGCCCGCCAGTTCGGCGCGGGCCGCAGGTTCGACCTCGTGCCGACCCGAGCCAACGGCCAGCCCGCGTTCGGGGCATACCTGCGCGTCCCGGCCGGAATCCGCCACGCGGCCGGCTTCTACGTGCTCACCCTGGCCGGCGACCGGATCTGCGGCATGACCCGCTTCGAGGCCAGCGTGCTGCCGTGGTTCGGGCTACCGCGATCGATCCCGGCCCGGTGACCAGCCTTGGAGCAGCGATAGTGAGCGGCGGCCACGGGCGGTAACCCGGCGACTCCCGGCCCGCTATCGCCAATGGCCGTTCCATTGTGGGCCGGCCCCCGTTCCGGTACGCCAGCTCGATCCGGGTTAACGAAGATCGATCCCCGCGAGGAGGACACCATGCATCCGGACATCCTGCGGCAGCTCGCCGCTGAGCGCACCCGGGACCTGATTACCGAGGCCGGTGAAGCGCGGCGGGCCCGTGAAGCCCGCAACACCCAGCGGCGTCGGCTGGCAGCGCACCTGCGGCGGTCAATGCGGCTGGCGGCGCAGCAGCCCGGGTCCCGCCGGGGATCCAGGATCCCGGTCACGCCGGCCGCGGACGGCCGGGTAGAGGCGTCCCGGTAGTCCTGAGGAAGAATCCAACGGCTCAGCACGACGCCAGGGCAAGCCGCCTGCTGAACATCCTGATGGACGGCCTGCGGCCCGCACCCTGAACCGCTCGTACCGCGGCTTATCGCGGTGGCCTGATGAACTCCTTCAGGCGGACATCGTGGTCGGCGGCGATCATCTCGGCCGCCTTTTCGCCGATCATGATCGAAGCGGCGTTGGTGTTGCCGCTGGTGACATTGGGCATGACGCTGGCGTCGGCCACCCGCAGACCCGCCACCCCGGTCACCCGCAAGCGGGGATCGACCACACTTCCGATGCGGCAGGTGCTGGTTGGGTGGTACACGGTGAACGAATAGTGGCGGGCAAGGTCTTCGAGTAGTGCGTCGCTCGGGGTGTCACCCGTGGCGTATCCGTGCTGGACCGCCAGGCCAGGTGGTACCAGCAGCGGACCGAGCTGCCGGTCCGCGGGCCAGTTCTTGACGACCTCGAGCGCTCGCTGCAGGACCGCGACCATGACGCGCATGTCGTGGGGATCCTGGTAGTAGTTCATCCGGATGGCGGGATGGTCGAGGGGGTCGGCGCTGGCAAGAACGATCTCACCTTCGCTGTGCGGCTGCACGGGGTTGGCGAGGATGATCACGGTCTCGGCGTCGGGGGCCAGGCGCGCGTCAGCGTCGTCGAAGTACTGGTCTGGGTCGACCCTCAGGCAACGCTGCCAGATGTCCCGGTTGTAGCCGCACGCGAAGAGGCCAAGCTGGGCGTCGTGGGTGTGGTGGTCGCCAAGACCGGTCGAATACCAGGCGCACGCGTCATACAGCGACGATGACACCAGGCTGCTGCCGGTGGTGGCCCACTCGGTCAAGCGCCGCTCGGCCTCAGCCTTGACCGCGTTGAGTTCCTCGGGCAAGTTGGCGTCGTCGGCCGGGTCGGCGGGCAACGGCCCTGCTGGTGCCCGCAGGGCGTCAGGGCCCATTGACAGGCCCATCTGCATCATCGAGATCCCTGCCCCCGGCGCCGGGAAAAGGAGGCCGACCTGCAGGTGGTCTTTGAGGTGCTTTCCGACCTCGGCAGCGTCAAGCCGGCAGGCCACGCCCGCCGCTTCCAGTTCGCTCTTAGGCCCGATGCCGGACAGCATCAGGATGTGGGGTGAACCCACGGCTCCTGCGCTGAGGATCACCTCTCTGACAGCCTGGAGGACGACGGTCGCGCCGTCATCGCCGCGGTACTCGACTCCGGTTGCCCGCAGCCCGCCGGGGCCGTCCTCCACGATCACCTTGGTGACCTGCGCGCCGCAGGTCACCGTGAGATTCGGCCGCTGCTCGGGCTCCCCTTGGAGGAAGGCGTGGTACGTGCTGGACCTCTTGCCATCACGCGTCGTGGTCTGCAACAGCGACACGACCCCATCGGGGCCGCCCCGGTCGCGGCCGTTGTAGTCGCCGCGCGGGATCCCGGCCGCCACGGAGGCGGCGACGAACTCCGCGGCGGCGGTCAGCACCGGAGCCCGAACCGACACGCCGACAGGGCCCTGCGTGTTGTGCGCCTCGGCGTCGATAATGATGTCGCCGCTCAGCGCCAGGCCCTCGCTTTTCTTGAAGTAAGGCAGGACCTCGTCATAGCTCCACCCGGTGGCGCCGCCCGCGGCCCAGGAATCGAAATCGCCCGGGTGCCCACGGACGTAGGCCATGTAGTTGATGCCAGAAGACCCGCCGAGCATCCTGCCGCGGGGCACCATCATCCGGCCACCGGTCAATCCCAGCCCGCAGCCGCCCGCATCCGCGGTGTACATCCAGTCCGTCTCCGGGTTCTGCTGCAGCACCGGGCAAGCAGCGGGCATCAGCTCCGCAGGCGGCGGCGGGCCGCCCGCCTCGAGCAGCGCAACCCGGCACCCCGGATCCTCAGAGAGCCGGCTCGCGACGACCGCCCCCGCCGAACCGCCGCCGACCACGACGAAATCGAACGACTCGGTCACAGGGGCGTCCGGGTGCTCGTTCATCGATACTCCTCCTGCTGGCCGGACCTGTAGGCGGAGCTATGGTCCCCGTCAAGGTCGCAAGATCGTCACTAGCTCCTCACTCTCTTGCTCCCGATGGTGGCTGTCAACGGCTCAGGCCGCGTTCACCGCCGGCGCACGCTAGGCGCGGGCGGCCTGCTCGGCCGCCATGGCGAGCAGTTCGGCCGCGTGCGCCTGGCCGAACTCGGAGTCCTCCAGGCCGGCCAGCATGCGCGACAGCTCGCGGACGCGGGCCTCGTGCTCGAGGCGGATCACGCTGGTGCTGGTGATCGAGCCGTCCTCCGACTTGGCGACCACCAGGTGGTTGTCGGCGAACGCGGCGACCTGCGGCAGGTGGGTGACCACGATGACCTGGGCGAGCCTGGCCAGCTTGGCGAGGCGGCGGCCGATCTCGACCGCGGCCTTGCCGCCCACGCCGGCGTCCACCTCGTCGAAGACGAACGTCGGCACCGGGTCCGCGCCGGCGAACACCACCTCGATCGCCAGCATCACCCGGGACAGCTCGCCGCCGGAGGCCCCCTTGTGCAACGGCAGGGCGGGCGCGCCGGGATGCGGGGCGAGCCTGATCTCCACGTCGTCGGCGCCGTGCGGACCGGGCTCGGCGAGCGCGGTGAGCACGACGGTGATCTGGGCGTGCGGCATGGCGAGGGCGGTCAGCTCGGCGGTGACGTCGGCGGCGAACCGCTCCCCCGCCTCGGCGCGCAGCCGGGACAGCCGCGCGGCTAGCTCGGTGACCTGCGCGGACAGCTCCGCCTCGGTGGCGGTGAGCGCGGCGATCGTCTCATCGTCGTTGTCGAGCTCGCCCGCTCGCGCGGCCGCGAGCCTGGCCCACTCGAGCACGTAGGCGATCTCGTCGGGCTCGCCGTCCGGCGAACCGTCCACGGCGCCTGGCAGGAAGGCAAGGTCCAGCGTGTCACCGTCCGCCGTGTCACTGCCGGGCGCTGCGTCACCGCCAGGCACTGTGTCACCGTCAGGCACTGTGTCACCGCCAGGCGCGGGTAGCTGCACCGGAACCCCGTTGACCTGCGCGTTAACGCCATCAGGCCCGTACAGCCGGATCACCCGGGCAAGCGCCGCGCGGCGCTCTTGCACCGCGGCGAGCCGGGCCGGGTCGGCGTCGATGCCCTGGACGTAGGAGGCCAGCTCGCCGGCTACCTCGGAGACCAGGTAGGCGGCCTCGGACAGCCGGGCGGCGACCCCGTCGATCTCCGCGTCATGCCGGCGGACCGCCTCAAGCGCCCGGCGCGCGTGGCCGAGCAGGGTTACCGCGTCCATGCCGTCGTTGCCCGCGGCCGGGTCGCCGAGCAGCGCCTCGTGCGCGGTGGTCGCGGCGGCGTGCAGCGCGTCGGCGTTGGCAAGCCGCTCCTCCTCCGCGCGCAGCGCGGCCGCCTCCCCCGCCACCGGGTTGAGCTTCTCGATGTCCTCCAGGCCCGCGCGCAGCTCGGCCGCCTCGGCGGCGCGCGCCCGCGCCTGCGTGGTCAGGGTGGCGAGCTGCTCGACCACCGTCCGGTGGCGGCCGTAGGCGCGCTGGTAGTCGGCGAGCACCTCGCCGAGCACCGCGCCGGCGTACTTGTCGAGCGACTCGCGCTGCCTGCCCGGCTTGAGCAGCTGCTGCTGGTCGGACTGGCCGTGCACCGCGACGAGGTCGTCGGCGAGGTAGGTGAGCAGCGACACCTGCACGGAGCGCCCGCCGGCGAACGCACGGGACCGTCCCTCGGACGACACCGTCCTGGTCAGCACCAGGGTGCCGTCCTCGTCGAGTTCGCCGCCGGCCTCCTCGACCTGCGAGGCGACCTTGCCGCGCGGGTCGGTGCGCAGCCGTCCCTCCACTGAGGCGCGCTGCGCGCCAGGCCGGACGCGGGCCGGGTCCGCGCGCCCGCCGAACAGCAGCCCGAGCCCGGTCACCACCATGGTCTTGCCGGCCCCCGTCTCGCCGGTCAGCGCGGTGAAGCCGGGCGAGAGCTCAAGCAACGCGTCGTTGATGACCCCGAGCCCGGTGATGCGCACTTCCTCAAGCATGAGCGCCAGCCGTCTCCTTCTCGACCCAACCCGCCGGCCCTGCCGGGCGGCAAGGCCGACTCTACCGTCACGGCCGGCCCGGGTGGCGGCGGTCCTGCCGCGTGGCCTGCCGACGGCCGGCGGCCCGCTTGAGCTCACGGTACCGGCCGCCGCTGACACTCCGGGAGCGTCGCGCCGCGCCGGCCTTCGTACGGGCCGTCATACCGCCGTTCGCTTAAATGTTTGCATCAAGTGTCATATGCGCGGCGGCCCGACGCAAATATGTCGGAACGAAAACCGCTATCGCGCCGGCCGGCCGCGCCATCCGGTGACGGGGAGGCCGAACTTAGCCACCAGCCGGTCGGTGAACTCGCCGCCGCCCGGCGGCGCGCCGGCCAGCCCGTGCACCCGGGCAAGCAGCACCGGCAGCTCCCCTCGGCGCACCTCGACCCGGGCACCGGGAGGCACATCGAACCGGCGGCGGCCGTCGCACCACAGCACCGCCCGCTCTACGTCGGGGACGGCGGGCTCGCCCGTGCCGTCGGGCGCCTGGTTGCGCGCGCCGACGGCCGCGTGCACCAGTTCCACGGCGAGGACCGAGCGCGGCGAGACGACCAGCGGCCGTGCGAACAGCGCGTGCGCCGCGATCGGCACCATGAGCAGCGCCTCCACCTCAGGCCAGACCACCGGGCCGCCGGCCGAGAACGCGTAGGCGGTCGACCCGGTGGGCGTGGCGCACACCACGCCGTCGCATCCCCAGCGCGACAGCGGCCGGCCGTCCACCTCGACGACGACCTCGACCATGCGCTCGCGCGCCGCCTTCTCGACCGTCACCTCGTTCAGCGCCCAGGTGCTCGCGATCTCGGTGCCGTTGTCCCGGGCGGTCACGTCGAGGGTCATCCGCTCCTCGACCCGGTATTCGCCGGCCAGCAGGTGGTCGATGGTCCGGCTCAGCCCGTCCGGCTCGGCCTCGGCGAGGAAGCCGACATGCCCGAGGTTGACGCCGATCAGCGGGGTGCCCGCGGGCCTGGCGAGCTCCGTGGCGCGCAGCAGCGTCCCGTCACCGCCGAGCACGATGACGAGCTCGGCGCCCTTGGCGGCCTCAGGACCAGAGGGCACCGCGGTGGCGCCGGCGCACTCAAGGTCGGGGACCTGGTCCTCAGTCACCCGGACGGTGACGCCGGCCGTGGTCAGCCGCTCGATGACCTGCCGCGCGCTGTGCCGTGCGCTGTCCCTGCCGGTGTGCGCGAGCACCAGCATCGTCCGCTTCGAGTCATCACCCATCGCGTGCAACTTACCGTGCCGCCGGGGCACCTTTCGCCGGCGGCCCTGACTCGATCGCGCGGCGCAGCTCGGCCTCGTCGAGGGCGGGCGCGCCGCGGCGGAACCAGACGAAGTACTCGACGTTCCCCGACGGTCCTGGCAGCGGGCTCGCGGTCACCCCCCGCACGCCGAGCCCGAGTGACCAGGCGGTGTCGCATACCGCGCGGACGGCCGCGGCCCGGTCGTCCGCTGAGCGCACCACGCCGCCCGCGCCGACCCGGCCCTTGCCCACCTCGAACTGCGGTTTCACCATGAGCGCGAAGTCGGCGTCCGGCGCGGCGCACGCGGCGAGCGCGGGCAGCACCAGGGACAGCGAGATGAACGACAGGTCCGCCACCACCACCTCGGGCGGCGGCGCCACCAGCGCCGGGTCGAGCGAGCGCACGTTCACCCGGTCGAGCACGGTCACCCGCTCGTCGGTGCGCAGCGACCAGGCGAGCTGGCCGTACCCGACGTCGGCCGCGACCACGTGCCCGGCGCCCGCGCGCAGCAGCACGTCGGTGAAGCCGCCAGTCGACGCGCCCGCGTCCAGGCAGCGCTTGCCCGCCACGTCAAGGCCGGCGAACGCGGCGAGCGCGCCGGCCAGCTTGTGCCCGCCGCGCGAGACGTACTGCGGCCCGGAATCCGCGGCGTCGGCCACCGTGACCGCGACGTCCCTGGCCACCTGCGTGGCCGGCTTGGACGCGACCTGGCCGCCGACCGCCACCCGGCCGGCGGCGATCAGCTCGGCGGCCTGCTCCCTTGACCTGGCCAGCCCCCGCCGGACGAGCTCCGCGTCCAGCCTGGCGCGTGCCGTCACCGCCGCGGTTCGCCGAGCTCGCCGAGGATCTCGCGCAGCCGGTCGTGGACGTCCTCGAGGACCGCCGGCCGGTCCGCCAGGTCCAAGTCCTCGATCGAGGCCAGCTGCTCGATGGCCGCGTCGACGCGCGGGTCACCGGTAGGGGCGGGGGCGGGACGCTCCCGTTGCGGTTCCATCGTGTTCCTGTCTCCTCCCGTGCCTGGTCACCCGGCTGGTCCTGCCGTGCGCTACCCTCCCGCGTGAACGGTACCGCCCAACGAGGAGCGAGGCGCACATGACTACGGACGACGAGTGCCGCGCGGCACTGCAGAAGCTGGCGGGCCGGCTATCGGAGCTCAGCCCCGCCGACCGGGACCAGTACTTCGGCAACCGGACGATCAGCGTCACCATTCCCGACCTCGGCGCCACCTACGTGACCGTGCTCGGGGCGGGGGCCGACCCGGTGCGGGAGGTGGCGCCCGGCGAGCCGCCCGCCGACATCCGGATGACCGCCAAGAGCGACGAGGTGCTCGCCCTGGCCGAGCAGCCGATGAACATCGCGCGGGCCTGGGTGACCGGGCGGATCAAGATCGAGGCGTCGATGAAGGACTTGTTCCGGCTGCGGAGGCTGCTTTAGGCACGGGAAACTGCGGGGCGCCAGGCCTGAAGGCCGGAATGCCGGGGAGGATGGGCCCATGGGAGAGCTGATCGTGCTCAGGCACGGCGAGACCGAGTGGTCCAGGGCCGGCCGGCATACCGGGCGGACCGACATCCCGCTGACCCCGCACGGGGAGGCCATGGCGAGCTCGCTCGGCCCGCTGGTGGCGCGCCTGGCCGCCAGGGGCGGCGGGATCGCCGGGGTACTCACCAGCCCCGCGCAGCGGGCGGTGCGCACCGCTGAGCTGGCCGGCCTCGGCGGCCCGGGCTTCCCCGGCCGCCTCGGCGGCCCAGCGCCGAAGCAAGACCCTGACCTGTGGGAATGGGATTACGGCGGCTACGAGGGAATCACCACCGCCGAGATACAACGGGAGCGGCCCGGCTGGTACCTGTGGCGAGACGGCGTCATGCCCGGCGACGCCGCCCATCCAGGCGAGACGGTGGAGCAGGTCGGCGAGCGAGTCGACCGGGTACTCAAGCGGGCCGCGCCGCTGCTGGCCAGCGGCGACGTCGTGCTCGTGGCGCACGGCCACGTGCTGCGGGTGCTCACCGCCCGCTACCTCGACCAGCCGCCGGCCGAGGGCCGGCTGTTCCGGCTGGACACGGGGACCGTCTCCACCCTCGGCACCGAGCACGACGAGCCCGTCATCCTCAGCTGGAACGTCCCGTCGGGGAGCTGACCGCGGGCGGGTCAGCCGGCCGGGTCAGCCGGGCAGGTCAGAAGGGCTCGGCAGGTCGGCGGCGCGGGGGCGCGGCACGTCCGGGTCACGGGGGTCATCGGGGTCGGGCGGCAGGTCGGGGTCGCGCGGCCGGGTCTCGTCCGTGATCCAGGCGAGGAACGACGCGGAGCCGGCCACAAACGGCGTCGCGAGGATCTCCGGCTCGTCGTAGCTGTGCCGCTCGGCGATGAACGCGGCGAGGTCCTCGTAACGGTCGGCGGGGAGCTTGAAGAAGACGAACCACTCCTCGGCCCGCTCAAGCTCGTCGTTCCACCAGTAGGTGGACGCGACAGGGCCGGCGACCTGGCCGCACGCGGCGAGCCGCGCCTCTACCGCCGCCCGCGCCAGCTCCATCGCCTCGGCGCGCGAGTCGGTGGTCGTCTGCACCTGCAGGTATGCGCCGCTCTCGCGGCCAGCTTCGGTTCCTGCCATGCCACCTGATCGTACGCCGACTGCCGATAGTACGCTTGCCGGGCTCAGCCGATTACGCAGCGTCCGGTTACGGACGGCGCCTTTTGACGCAAGTCAACGCAAGGGGAGGCACCCACGTGGAGCTGATTCACTCGGGGAAGGTACGGGACGTCTACGCCGACGGCGACGACCTGCTGCTCGTCGCCTCGGACCGGGTGTCCATCTACGACGTGGTGCTGCCGACGCCGGTGCCGGGCAAGGGCCGCATCCTCACCCAGCTGTCGCTGTGGTGGTTCGACCGCCTCGGCGACATCATCCCCAACCACGTGATCTCGGCGACCGACGTGCCGCAGCAGTGGGCCGGCCGTGCCATCCGCTGCCGCCGCCTGGACATGGTCCCGGTGGAGTGCATCGCGCGCGGCTACCTGGCCGGCCTCGGGCTCACCGCGTACAACGAGAGCGGGGCGGTCTCCGGCGTGCCGCTGCCGCCTGGCCTGACCGAGGCATCGCGGCTGCCCGAGCCGGTGTTCACCCCGACGACCAAGGCGGCCGCGGGCCACGACGAGCCGATGACGTTCGACGAGGTGGCCAGCCTGACCGGCGCGCGGACCGCGGCCGAGCTGCGCCGGGTCACCCTGGAGGTCTACCAGCGCGGCGCCGACCTGGCGGCGGAGCGGGGCATCATCGTGGCGGACACCAAGCTGGAGTTCGGCCGGGACTCCGACGGCGCGCTCATCCTCGCCGACGAGGTGCTCACCCCGGACTCCTCGCGTTTCTGGCCGGCCGACTCCTACTCTCCCGGCCGGCCGCAGCACTCCTTCGACAAGCAGTACCTGCGCGACTGGTCGGCCTCGGCCGGCTGGGACCGCACCGCGCCCGGTCCGGAGATTCCTGCCGACGTGCTCGGGGTGCTGACCGCCCGCTACGCGGAGCTTTTCGAAAGGATCACCGGGCGGCCGGCGCCGTCCTGACCGGCGGCCGGACCGGAAAATGCGCAGGGGCGGCGTGAAGCAGCCGGTAACATTCGGGCATCGGGTCCGCCTGACGTGCGGATCCGCAGTCACCACTGCGATCACGATTCTGGGGGAGGCCCACCGTGGTGTCTCAAGCGAGCCGGCTGGCCGACGTCCGTTACGACATCCGCGGACCGGTGCTGGCGCGAGCTCGCGAGCTTGAGGCGGCCGGACACCAGATCATCAAGCTGAACATCGGCAACCCGGCCCCGTTCGGGCTGTTCACGCCGGACGCGGTGCTGTCGCGGGTCACCGCGTCGATCGCGGACTCGCAGGGGTACAGCGACGCGCGCGGCATCACCCCGGCCCGCGAGGCGGTGGCCAGGTACTTCGGCGCCCGGCTCGGCGTTACCGGGGTGACGCCCGACGACGTGTACCTCGGCAACGGCGTCTCTGAACTGATCGTGATGGCGCTGCAGGCGCTGCTCAACCCCGGCGACGAGGTCCTCGTCCCGGCGCCCGATTACCCGCTGTGGACCGGCGCGGTGAACCTGGGCGGCGGGCGGGCGGTGCACTACCGCTGCGCCGAGGAACTGGACTGGAACCCGGACGTCGAGCACGTCGAGTCGCTGGTCACCCCGCGCACCAAAGCCCTGGTGATCATCAACCCGAACAACCCGACCGGCGCCGTCTACTCACGTGAGACGCTGCTCGCGCTGCTTGACGTGGCCAGGCGGCACGAACTGCTCGTCCTCGCCGACGAGATCTACGACCAGATCCTGTTCGACGGCGCGGCGCACCACTGCGCCGCGGCCCTCGCCCCCGACCTGCCGGTGCTCACCCTCGGCGGCATGTCGAAGACCTACCGGCTGGCCGGGTTCCGCTCCGGGTGGCTGGTCGTCTCCGGGCCGCGCCAGCCCGTCGCCGAGTACCGCGAGGGCCTTGAGCTGCTCGCCAACATGCGGATGTGCCCGAACGTCCCGGCGCAGCACGCGATACCCGCCGCGCTCGACGGCGGCATCGACATCACGCCGCTGCTGCTGCCCGGCGGCCGGCTGCGCGACCAGCGGGACGCCGCCTGGGCGCAGCTGACGGCGATACCCGGCGTCGACTGCTACCAGCCGGCCGGCGCCCTCTACCTCTTTCCCCGGCTCGACCCGGAGGTGCACAAGATCGTTGACGACCAGCGGATGTGCATCGACCTGCTGGAGCAGCAGCACGTGCTGCTGACCCACGGCACCGGGTTCAACCTGCCGTCCACCGACCACATCCGGGTGGTGTTCCTCGCCCCGGTCGAGGTGCTGTCCGACGCGATCACCCGGCTGGGCGAGTTCCTGGCCACCTACCGCCAGTAGCCGGGCGCCCGGGTCACCGCTTGACTCTCCCCCAGGGGCAACGCTGAGGGTGGTGGCCGTGAAGCTGCTGACGATCGGCGAGTTCGCTCGCCTGGCCCGGCTATCGCAGAAGGCGCTGCGGCTGTACGACGAACTCGGGCTGCTGCGGCCGTTCCGGGTGGACGAGTGGTCCGGCTACCGGTATTACGCGCCTGCCCAGTTGGAGCGGGCGCGCCTGGTGGCGTGGCTGCGCCGCCTGGGGATGCCGCTCGCCCAGATCGGCGCCGTGCTCGACGCGCCGCCGGCTGAGGCCGCGGCGCTGGTGGCCGCCTTCCTGCGGGTGGCCGAAGCCGACTTCGCCGAACGTCAGCGGCTTGCTCAGGTCCTCATCCGTTACCTCCGTGAGGGAGCCGCCGCCATGCCTGCTGAACCCGTTACCCCCGCCGCGTCCTCCCCCGCGTCCCCCGGCGCCGGGGCCGCCGGGGCCGCCGGGGCCCCGCTCGCCATCCGCTACGCCGCCGCGTCCGACATCGGACGGATCAGGCAGCGCAACCAGGACGTGGGCTACGCCGGCCCGCGGCTGCTCGCCGTCGCCGACGGGTTCGGCCCGGCGGGCGATCAGGCGAGCGCCGCGGCCGTCGGCGCGCTGCGCCGCCTGGAACCGGAATCGCCTGCCGGGTCATCCGGGGTGGTGCCCGCCGACCTGCTCAACGCGCTGTCCGACGCGATCGCCGACGCGAGCGCGTCGGTGCGCTCGATCGCCGCGTCTGACCCGGACCTGGCGGGCAGCGGCTCGACGCTCACCGCGATGCTGCTGACCGGCTCCCGGCTGGCGCTGGTGCACATCGGTGACTCGCGCGCCTACCTGTTCCGCGACGGCGGCCTGTTCCAGGTCACGCACGACCACTCGGTGACCCAGTCGATGATCGACACCGGCCGGCTCACCCCGGAGGAGGCGGCGTCGCACCCGCAGCGCTCGCTGCTGCTGCGGGCCGTCGGCGCGTCGGCCGAGGAGATCGCGCGGGCCGGGCTGGCTGAGGAGCACGCGCGGATGGCCGGCACGCCGGACCTGTCGGTGCTCGACGCCCGGGTTGGCGACCGCTACCTGATCACTTCGGACGGCCTCACCAGCGTGGTGCCCGACTCGGCGATCAGGCAGGCGCTGTCCGCTACGGACCTGTCCCCCGCCGAGGTCATCCGGCGGCTCATCACGCTCGCCAACGAGGCGGGCGGCCCGGACAACATCGCCTGCGCCCTCGCCGACATCGTCGAGGCCGCCTGACCGCACCACTCCCGCGCTCTGCGGGCGCACCCGCGCCCCCGCGCCCGCTCCCCATACCCCCAGTCTCCGCCCTCTTCGCCCCGCACACACGCTTCTTACTGTTATCCAAGCGTCTGGCAGGTCGGCCGAAGATAGTGGATGTTTGGGCACACCCGGGTGTGCCCAAACATCCACTATCCCGACCCGCGCCGAACAGGGCCTGGGCTTCTTGCTGTTATCCGCCCGCCCCGCTGCCGTGCTGGAAACAGGGGAGGCTCTGTGGCTAGGGGCCGGTACGGGAG
>DASWAE010000072.1:0-24720 GCA_036391275.1 Trebonia sp. | reverse complement strand
CCTGTGGTCCACCAATTACCCCCGGCAGGAGATTTTCGGGAAGGCTTTTGGTGTTGTGTAGGGTTTTTAGCGCAATAACACCTAAAAGGCTACATGATCATCGGATTCGACCATGGCGACGATGCATTTGATGCTGGTGGGTTGGCTATTAAGCCTCAGCCGCCTCGGCCCGGATTCGCGCAACGATCTCATTGGCCTCGTCCTCAGTGATTGGAATGAAGTCGAGCATGGTGTCGCCGCGCTCGGCTCCGTGCAGCAGCGGCGAAGACTCCCACGTCAGATCTCGGGAGAACATCTCGTCGGTCCGGCCTTCATCAGTCTCGACCCGCCTCAGGACGGTTCTTGGCCGTTCCCGGTTGCTGTGAGAGTCGACGAGTGCGTAGTAGGCGGTCCTATCAGCCATCGGTTTTCTCCGGGAAATCCTTGATACGGTCAGTTCCAGGTGGAGTAGCGACCAGTGCGTTCACACGCCGCTGAAAGTCCTCTAGGTCGCACCCCTCGTCAAGGTCTTGTTCGTCGACTGGCAACGCCGCATTTGCCCGGATGCGCTCGTAGGCCTCATGGGTCAACTCCTTAGCCTCTAGGCTCTCCGCAGTATGAAACTGCATCTCAAAGCGGGTCCCAGTTTCTTGGCTGCGCCATTGGCTGTTGACGCCCTTGTATTGGTCGGTGTGCCATAGATTCTTGAGCTTGATCAGCTCGAAGCCTTCACTTTTCAGCCGCTCGACGTCGATGAGAACACCTTCAGAGTAGCGCTCTGCGCTGTAACGGAGGGTGAAGCGTACCGCGTCAGGTACCTCTTCTAGCGCTTCCCTGACTGTGATCCCAGGTGCGCGCAGGAAATCAGCCATCTTCTCCTTGAGGCGGTCTTCGCCCTTGACCATGTGCTCGAGTCCGGCCAGTTGCCGGCTGGGGTCGGCCGCCTCGACCCGGCGCAGGGCGGGGAGGATGTGCCGGCCGGCCTCGTCGGCCAGGTCGGCGTGCGCCTTGCTTGCCTCGGTGTTCTGCTCGGGGTCGAGCCTGCGGTGCTCGCCGGAGGTCCAGCTGCCATCTGTTGCCGTTCGCGGCGTGGCCCGCGTCCGTTCTGGATACCGCTCCTTGTGCTCTTCCCAGGCGGCCCGCAGTCCCGGCTGCGCCTCCGCCCATGCGGCGCGGCCGTCCGCGACCCGCATGGTGACGCTGACGGTTTCCCGGTACTGAAGGTGCGCGGCGATCTGCTCCGCCCGGCTGGCCGGTCCCTTCGCTTCCTGCTGCGCGGCGGCCTCTGGATCCGCCGCGGTTTCCCGCCGAGACGTGCGCTCGGGATCCGCCGCGGCCTCCCGCCGTGACGTGCGCTCGGGCGTGCCGGAGTCAACGGGGTCCGGCTGGTCGATCCGCATCCGTCACCCGCCTTGGGTAATCGGTCGTCATTGGCTAAATAGTGCCTTCATCATTGGCAAACGGGACACGGAGCCTCGCGGTTCACGGATCGCGGCCGCTACCCGGACGTAATGACCGCACGTTCCGTGGCGGATCAGCAGCGTTCAGTGCCGGCTTCTGTAGAGTGCACTCTCAGCAGCCATCGCACCGGAGACGAGGCCACCGGATGCCGCAACAGGAAGCCGACGCGCGGGATACCCCCGCGGAGTTCCGCGACGCCGCGGCGCGGAACGCCGCGAAGAACCCCGCGGACGCCGCCACGCCTGACCCCGGCGCGCAAGACCAGGCCGTCATGAACCTCATGGACCGCCGGGAAGGCAGCGGCTGACGGACGGACGCGAAGTCGCCATCCGTTCGGCGGAGAAGTCCTTCCTGAGCACCCGGGGCTGGTACCAGGCGTGGCTCGCTGAGCTCGCCGCGGACGGCACGCTGACCCGGCTGGTCACCTCCGACGAGGTCGGACAGCTGCGGCAGGCGGCCCGCGTGCTTGAGTGGATCGAGCAGCGGATCGAGCTCAAAGCGGCGCCGGCCCAGCTGGCGGAGCTGTCGGCGACGATCACCGGCGACCCGAGGGCACTCGGCCACGGCACGTCGCTCGGCACGCTGGTGCTGCGCGCGCTCGCTTTCCGGCTGGGCGCGGAGCGGCCCAAGACGACGGGGGAACGCCGCGACCTGTGGGACCGCAACGGGATCATCGTCGACGACCTGGCCAGCCGCGTGCTCGTGCTGAACCTGGCGGCCGGCGGCAGCCCGCTCGGTGAGTGGCTGACCTCGGCGAAGGCGCACGGCATACCGTTCTACGTCACGCTGCACCAGCTCGTCACGCTGGCGGCTGACGTCGCGCCCGGGCAACTGGTGCACGCCCGCGAGAACCCGGCCGTGCTGCGCCGGGCGGCGAGCAAGCTCGGTGCGGCCGCGCCACCGCTCATCTGCACCGAGGGCCAGCCCTCCTCCGCCTTCCACCGGCTGGCGAAGGCCATCACCGGCGCCCGCGGCGAGCTGAGTTACCACGGCGACTTCGACTGGCCCGGCGTCGCCATCGCCACCGGGATCATGGCCAGGCACGGCGCGCGCCCGTGGCGCCTGTCCGCCGCCGACTACGAGGCCGCCATCAAGCTGGGCGCCGGGTCGGTGCCTCTCGCAGGCACCCGGCAGCCCACCCCGTGGGATGGCGCGCTAGGGGAGACGATGGCGGCGCATGGTCAGGCCGTCTACGAGAAGTCGGTGGCCGGCCTGCTCGTCGCCGACCTGTCCGCGGCCACCGGGACCCGGACACCCTGAGCGTGCGAGCGCTCCCGACGCGTACTTCAGCGTGTACTCCGACCACACGGCCCGGCTCTACAACCACACGCCGGAGGAGTTCGCCGGCTTCTTCGGCCCGCTGCCCCTGGTGCCGCCCGGCGTGGTAGACGCCGCGCGGTGGTACCCGGGCGTCGCGGAACCGCCGTCCGCCCCGGGCCGGCAGGGCCAGATCCTCGTCGGCGTCGCCCGGGTGAGCCGGTAACAGGCTTTCGAGCGCGGCCGTTAGCCTGAGATAGATGACGACTGCATTCGTACTCGGCGGCGGGGGACTCCTCGGCGCGCACGAGGTCGGCATGCTGCGCGCGCGGTCCGACGCCGGGGTCAAGCCCGACCTCGTCGTCGGAACCTCCATCGGCGCGGTGAACGGCGCTTTCGTCGCCGCGGGGCCGGACCAGGCGGCCGAGCGGCTGGACGGCCTCTGGTGCGGCGAGTCACTCGGGGTGGTCTTCAGCGAGAACATGCTCGGCCGGGCGATCAGGCTGGCGAGGTCCGGCACTCACCTGCACGCGATCGAGCCGCTGCGCAAGCTCCTAGCCGACACGCTGCCCGCGGAGGTCTCCACGTTCGCCGACCTCAGGCTGCCGTTTCACTGCGTCGCCGCCTGCATCGAGGACGCGACGGCCCGCTGGTTCAGCAGCGGGCCGCTGGTCGAGGCCGTCATGGCGTCGTGCGCCGTGCCTGGCCTGCTGCCCCCGGTCGAGATCGACGACAGGCATTACTTCGACGGCGGCCTCGTCGACTCCATCCCGGTCGGCCGCGCGGTCGCGCTCGGCGCGAGCGTCGTCTACGTGCTGCACGTGGGCCGGATCGAGAGCCCGCTTCCCGTCCCGACCAGGCCCTGGGAGGTGGGCCTCGTGTCCTTCGAGATCGCTCGCAGGCACCGCTTCCACGAGGAGATGTCGGCTCTCCCGCCGGGCGTCCAGGTCCACGTGCTGCCCACCGGCGGGGAGCGGCAGCCCCCCGGTCTGCGCCAGTTCCGTTACAGAGGCACGAACCAGGTAAGAAATAGCATCGAGCGTTCCTATGCGGCGTCGGCGGGCTACCTGGCTCAGGTAGCCGGCCGCCGCTGACCGTCCGTCGTCCACCAGGAGCCGCCGATGCTACCGCCGACGCCGATCCGCCGCCTGCTCCTGGTGCCGCTGATCGTGCTGATCGCTGGCGCCATGGCCGCGCTCGCCCCGCCGGTCGCCCTGCTGTCCGTCGCGTTCAACACGCTCAAGCGGCGGGCCCGCCCCGGCCGGCCGCGCCGGTCGCGGCTGCTGCGGGTGATCATCTTGGGGCTCGCCTGGTCGACCGGCGAGGTCGCGGCACTGACTGTCTACCTCTGCCTGTGGCTGGTCAGCGGGTTCGGCGGGCGCTTGGACACCGAGCCCTACCAGGCCCGCCAGTACGCGATCATGCGGCGGTTCCTCGACCTGGTCTACCGGGTGGCGGTCCGGGTGTGCGGGCTGCGCCTGACGGTGACCGGCCCGCGGCAGACGATCCCGCGCAGCGACCGCCCGCTCATCGTGCTCAGCCGGCACGCCGGGCCTGGTGACTCGCTGCTGCTCATCCACCACCTGCTCAGCGTGTGCGAGCGCCGTCCCCGCGTGGTCATGAAGGCGACGCTGCAACTCGACCCGACCGTGGACGTCCTGGCCAACGGCCTGCCCAACGCGTTCGTTCACCGCGCGGCGCGGGCGGGCAAGGTCGCGAGCTCCAGGCAGCACGCCGAGCAGATCAGGCGCCTCGCGGCCGGCATGACGCCGGAGAGCGCCCTGGTCATCTTCCCCGAGGGCGGCAACTGGACGCCGCTGCGCTGGCACCGGGCCGCCGACCGGCTGCGCCGGGCCGGGCGGCCCGACCTCGCGCAGCGGGCGGCCGCGATGCCCAACGTGCTACCGCCGCGCGCCAGCGGCGCGCTCGCCGCGATCGCCGCCCGGCCGCAGGCGGACGTGGTCTTCGTCGCCCATACCGGCCTTGACCAGCTGGTCAGCGTGCGCGACGTGTGGCGCAGCCTGCTCACCGACATGGAGGTCCGCGCCCGCTGGTGGCGCGTCCCGGCGGCAAGCGTCCCGCGCTCGGTCAGCCGCGATGCCCAGGTCACCTGGCTGTACGACTGGTGGGCGCGCATCGACGCCTGGATCACCGAGCAGAACCCGTCGTTGTCGGGCACGCCGGCGGTCTCCGCGGTGTCATCTCCGGTCGGCGTCGACGGCGTTGACGACGATGTCGAGGGCGACAGCGAATTGCCTGCTGTCGCGGAGCGATCTCAGCGAGTGGGGGACTTGCGGTCCAAGTGATCCTGCCAGGCGTCTTGCATCCGGGAGAGCTCGACGTCGCGGGCCCGCCTGCTGTCGGACCGCCGCACCGCCCGTGAGGCCATCATCAGCACGACGCCGAACGACGTAAGCCAGCAGAGCCACAGCCACCAGTGCCGGTCGGTGAACGCATAAGCGCAGCAGATAAGCGTCAAGCCGAACAGTGCCCCGGCGACCGCCAGCCACAACGGCGCCAGCGGGTCCCCGCGGTTCTCTAGCTCAAACTCAAGCCGCGCGCGGAACTCGCCCCAGGAGTCGGCCTGCTCCGGCGGGAGGTACTGACGGCCCATGCGATCGCCTTCGTTCTACGACGAGACGCTGATGCGACCCATCGTAGGACCGCGATTTCACTGTGGCCAGGTTCATTTGATGATCAGGTAGGCAAGCGACCCGAGCCCGGCGACCAGGCAGTAGATGCCGAACGGGTTCAGCGACTTGTCCTCACTGAAGTACTTCGTCAGGAAGCGGACGGCCAGGAAAGCGGTGACGCCGGCGATCAGCGACCCGACCAGGACTGGCCCGTGAATGCCCTTCGCCATCGGCCCGGTCAGGTCGTGCGCCTTGAGCACGCCCGCGGCGAGGATCACCGGCGCTGACAGGAGGAAGGAGAACCGCACCGCGTCCTCGCGGCGCAGCCCGCGCCACATCCCGGCCACGGTGACCATGCCGTCCCGGCTGATGCCGGGCAGCAGGGCGAGGATCTGCGCGGCGCCCACGATGACCGCCTGCTTGTAGCCCATGGTGGACAGCCGCCGGTCGGCGGCTACCGCCGGATCGGCGACCATGGCCCCGTCCGGAACGCCGCCACCACCGGGCGCCCGCCCGGCCGCGTGCCTTCCCGGCACCCTCCCGTACTGATCCGGCTGTCCACCGTAAGGCGGCTGCGCCCCATACGGCGGCTGCCCTCCGTAAGGCTGCCCCCCGTACGGCTGTCCCCCGCGAGGCGGCTGCCCCCCGTGAGGCGGCTGCCCCCCGTGAGGCGGCTGCCCCCCGTAAGGCGGCTGCCCCCCGTACGGCTGTTGCCCGTACGGCGGCTGCCCGCCGAAGGGCGGCTGCTGCCGCCCGTACTGGTCCGGCCCGTTCCCCTGCTGACCGCTGCCGTCGCGCCCGTAGGCCCGGTCGTCGTCCCGCCCGTAGCCTGGGCCGGGTCCCTGCTGCTGCTGTTGCCACGGCTGCTGTTGCCACGGCTGCGGCCCGTGCCCGCCCGCCGGCCCGTGCCCGCCCGCCGGCCCGTACCCGCCCGCCGGCCCGTACCCGCCGGCCGGCCCGTACCCGCCCGCCGACCGCCCGGGAACCGGCCCAGGCGGCGGAACAGACGGCACGGCCACCGTCGCCGCGCCGCGCGTGACGTCCCGTGCCCGCCGCATCCGCTCGCTGAGCATCAGGATGAGCCCGTTGACCGCGAGGAAGACCGCCGCGAGTTCCGGCTTGGCGAACACGTGCGTGAACACCTTCTGCAGCGCCACGCCCACGATGCCCACCGGGATCGTGCCCAGGATGATCATCCAGGCCAGCCGCTCATCCGGTGTGGTAACCGACCGCCGCCGCAGCGACGAGAGGAACCCCCGCACGATGCGCAGCCAGTCCCGCCAGAAGTAGGCGATCATCCCGACCGCCGTCGCCACGTGCAGCCCGACGATGAACGCGAGGTACGGCGAGCCCGGCGCGGACACGTTGAGCGTGTTCGCCCAGCTACCGCCGATCAGCGCCGGGAGCAGCACGTTATGTCCAAGGCTGGAGATCGGGAAGAGCTCGGTCACGCCCTGGACGAGGCCGGTGACGACCGCCTCGAGGTAAGTGAGGTGGTGCGACATCAGCTTGTCTCCCTTTCCGGTGACCCAAGCGTCCAGACATCGGCGTCAGCGTCCGCCGGGCTGGCTGGCCGGCCGCCGCCAAGACTATCCGGAAGGCGCGGCGGCTCGGCACAGAGACCAGCGACCGGGCCGCCGCCGCGCGCTACAATTTCTACAGATCCGTAGATGCTAGCCGGTGAGAGGGGCGATTGGGGCTCGATGGGCGATCGACCTGACGACACCGGCCACAGCGCGGCCGGCCCCAGGGAAGCCAGCCTCTGGGAGGCCAGCCCCAGGGACACCAGCCTCAGGGACGCCAGTACAGCCAACGGGGCCGTACCCGGCCGCCGGGCGGCCGGCCAGCTGGAGGCCGCGGTTCTCGACGTGCTGCAGCAGGCCGGCGCCGCCCTGGCGCCCAGCGAGGTCAGGGAGCGGATCGGCGGCGAGCTCGCGTACACCACCGTGGTGACGATCCTCTCCAGGCTGCACGCCAAGGGCCTGCTCAGCCGGTACAAGGAAGGCCGCGTCCACCGGTACGCGCCCGTCGCCGACCAGCCCGGGCTCGCGGCCAGGCGGATGACCCGCGTGCTCGATGAGGAGGCCGACCGGGAGGCGGTGCTCGCGCGGTTCGTCTCCTCGCTGTCCGACCGTGACGAGGAACTGCTCCGCAGGATGCTCGCCGACCCCGGCCTGGAAGCCTTATCAGGCCATGCACGTAGCCGTTTACATCCCGCTGCTCATCCCGGCGCTCGCGGCCCTGGCGGCCAGGCCGCTCGCCAGCCGGCTGCGGCCGTCCGCCGCCACGTGGCTGCTCGCCGTGAGCATGTTCATCCTTGCGCTCACCTCCTGTGCCGTGCTCGGCATGCTCGCGCTGTCCGCGCTGGTACGGGCCTCGTTCGTCGATGCCGTCGGCCACATGTCGGCGGCGGTCATCCGCAGCGGCGACGCGGTGTCGCTGCCCGTCGCGCTGCTGGCGGGCGGGTTGCTCGCGCTGGCCGCCACGGCCGCGTGCCGCGCGCTGTGGCAGCGGGCCGCCGCGATCGCCGCCGCGCACCGCCGTGCCCGCACGCTGCCGGGAACCGGCCAGGTCGTGGTGACCGCGGATGCGGCCGCCGACGCCTACACGATCCCCGGCTGGCCGTGCCGGATCGTGATCACCCAGGGCATGCTCGACGCGCTGGCCGGCGCGGAGCGTGACGTGCTGCTCGCCCACGAGCGCGCGCACGCCAGGAGCTCGCACTACCTGTTCACGTCGGCTGCCCGGCTGGCCGCCGCCGCCAACCCGCTGCTCCGGCCGGTCGCCGTCGAGGTCGGCTACGCCATCGAGCGCTGGGCCGACGAGCGCGCCGCGGCGGAAACCGGCGACCGGGCGCTCGCCGCCCGCGCCGTCGCCCGTGCCGCGCTGGCGACCGCCGCCTCCCCGCCGGACCGTGACGCGGCGGTGACCGCGCTCGGCCTCATCACCCAGGAGGAAGAGCGTCGCGGGAACGGCGGGCCAGGCAAGCACAGGCGTCGCACGCGCCGTCCCGGTCCGGTGCCGCGCCGCGTCGCCGCGCTGCTCGCCCCGCCACCGGGACTGGCACCCGGGCCGTCCACGCTGCTGCTCGCCGCGGCCGTGCTGCTCGTGGTCATCTCCGGTGCCGCGGCCCTGGAGGCGGCCGGCGACCTGCACCACCTCATCGAGCTCGCCCAGTCCCAGCCTCGCTGAGCCGCCCAGCCCCGCTGAGCCGCCCAGCCCCGCTGAGCCGCCCAGCCCTGCTGAGCCGACAAGCCCCCCGCTTAGCCGCCCAGCCCCCGCTTAGCCGCCCAGCCCCCGCTAAGCCGGCCAGCACCCGGGCGGTCCCATCACGTGGGAAAGGCCCGCCAGCTGTGTGTTAGGAATGACATTTCCACCACGGTTTTTTGTCGTCGCACCGATGGGAACGGCGCGCAGCCCGGAGAAACAATCGCGGAAGGACAGCCGTCACTGGGGCCGGAGGTTACCCGACATGGCGATGCCAACCGCGCTGGAAATATCCCGGCAAGCCACCCTCAAGCCAATTACCGAAATCGCCGAGGACGTCGGCATTCCGCCCTGGCTCATCGAGCAGCACGGCGAGCACGTGGCCAAAATCGACCTCAAAGCTATCGAGGAACTTGGTGACCGCCCGAAGGCGAAGTACGTCGTCGTCACCGCCATCACCCCGACCCCGCTCGGCGAGGGCAAGACCACCACCACGATCGGCCTCGGCATGGCCTTCCGGCACATCGGCAAGAAGGCCACCATCGCCATCCGGCAGGCGTCGATGGGCCCCACGTTCGGCATCAAGGG
This sequence comes from Trebonia sp., assembly GCA_036391275.1. Classification (GTDB taxonomy): domain Bacteria; phylum Actinomycetota; class Actinomycetes; order Streptosporangiales; family Streptosporangiaceae; genus Trebonia. Next base: position 15,595 of record DASWAE010000072.1, on the reverse strand, counting down.
CGGCGCGGCGGGCGGCGGCTACGCGCAGGCGGTCCCGTTCGAGCTGCTCAACCTGCACCTGACCGGAGACATGCACGCCGTCACCGCCGCGAACAACCAGATCGCCGCGATGGTCGACAACAGCCTCTACGGCGGCAACCCGTTCGGCCTTGACCTGAACCAGATCACCTGGCGGCGGGTGATCGACATCAACGACCGGGCGCTGCGCAACATCGTGATCGGCCTTGGCGCGGCGGGAGACGGCGTCCCGAGGCAGGCAGGCTTCGACATCACCGCGGCGAGCGAGGTGATGGCGGTTCTTGCGCTGTCTAAGAGCCTCAAAGACATGAGGGAACGCCTGGGACGCATCGTCGTCGGCTACACCAAGCAGGGCGAGCCGGTGACCGCCGAGCAGCTGCAGGCGGCCGGCGCCGCCGCGGTGATGATGCGCGAGGCGCTCAAGCCGAACCTGCTCCAGACGCTGGAGAACACCCCGGTCTTCGTGCACGCCGGCCCGTTCGGCAACATCGCGCACGGCAACTCGAGCGTGGTCGCAGACCTCATCGGCATCCACACCGGCGACTACCTGGTCACCGAGGCGGGCTTCGGCGCCGACATGGGCGCCGAGCGGTTCTTCAACATCAAGTGCCGCGTCTCCGGCCTCAAGCCGGACGCCGCCGTGGTGGTCGCGACGGTGCGCGCGCTCAAGAGCCACTCGGGCAAGTACAAGGTGGTCGCGGGCCGCCCGCTGCCCGAGGACATGCTCAAGGAGAACCCCGAGGACGTCGCGCTCGGCGCCGAGAACCTGCGCAAGCAGCTGGAGAACATCCGCGTGCACGGCGTCGAGCCGGTCGTCGCGATCAACGGGATGCCGTCGGACTTCGCCTCCGAACGTGACGTCATCCACGAGCTCGCCGCGTCCATGGGCATCAGGTCCGCGACCGGCACCCACTTCGCCGACGGCGGCCGCGGCGCCACCGAGATCGCCGAGGCGGTGGCCGAGGCCGCCAGCCAGCCGAACAGCTTCCACCACCTGTACCCGTCCGAGGCGTCGCTCAGGGAGAAGATCGAGGCCATCGCGACCACGGTCTACGGCGCCGACGGAGTGGACTACGCCCCGCTCGCCAGCCGCCAGCTCGACGGCTACGAAAAGAACGGCTTCGGCAATCTCCCGGTCTGCATCGCCAAGACCCAGTACAGCCTGAGCCACGACGCCAGCCTCAAGGGCGCGCCCACCGGCTTCCGCCTCCCGGTCCGCGAGGCCAAGGCCAGCGTCGGCGCCGGCTTCATCTACCTGATCTGCGGCGACATGCGCACCATGCCAGGCCTGGCGAGCAAGCCCGCCGCGATCAGCATCGACTTCGACGACGACGGCAACATCGTCGGCCTCTATTAACCTGCGGCAAGCGCAAACAGCTGTTAACCCGAGGCAAGCGCCAACAGCAGCTCCCCGAGGGCTAGGGCAGCCGGCCGGCATCCGGTCCGCCCTGGCCCTCGCCGCGTCGGCCGAACGGGCGCGTGTTTCACCCCGGCCCGCCACCATCCCCGCCCGGACCGCACGAGCCGGCCGCAAGGTCATTGGCCTGCGAGACATATGAGGCCGGCCAGGGCCTTGAGCCGCGCGTTATTCGCGCATGGCCGCTGGCAGCGCCAAGATCCCGAAGGGTTGTGGTGTCCTGAAGAGTTATAGGCGTTGGAGCACGTAAAACCCTTCCTGATCACCACCCGCCCCATCGCGGCGGCAGCGTCATTAGCGGCGAAAAAGGCCGCGTGCCCAGTCCCGTTCGCCGCGCGGGGTGAATAGCCGGAAAGCCTACCCGGGCGGGAGGGCGACCTGGATCCGGCCGGTGAGCCGCCGCCGCGTTCTGCTCATGACCGCTCCTCCAGCTTGTGCGCGTCGGCGGCGGTCAGGGTGAGCCCGTAGACCGCCTTCAGCTGCTCGATCTTCTCCAGGGTGGGCGGCCCGAAGGGCGCCTTGCCCTCGAAGGCGTGCAGGACGATGCCCTCGACGAGGTCGCCGAGGGACAGGTCGAGGTACTCGGCTAGGCCCTTGAGGACTTTCAGCGTGTTTCGCTCGATGCGCAGCCCGGTCTGCACGCGTTCAACTGTTACCATGTTACCAATGTAACATGGTTTGGCGGCTGGCCTCGCTGCGCCACATTTCCGATCTCCTGGAGATACCCCTCAGGCAAGACCCAGGTCCTCTAAGGTTTGTGGTGATCTATCGCAGTTTGTTGGGAGACGAGATGCAGAGTGGTCGGATGGGTCGGGTCCGGATAGGGGCGGCGGTAGCCGTGGCGGGCGTCAGCTGCCTGGCGGCAACCGCTTGCGGCGGCACCAGCGCCTCAAGCCTCACTGGCGCCCCGAGTGCGAGCAGCACGGTGGACCCGCTGGCTGGGGTATCCGCGACCAAGGTGGTCGCCGAGGCGAAGGCCAACGCCGAGGCCGCGCCGAGCCTGACGATGGACGGGACCATAACCCAGCAAGGCCAGAGCGACCTCATCGATCTCGGCATCAAGCGCGGCCAGGGCTGCGCGGGATCGATCGGGCTGAGCGGCCAGGGCACCGTGAAGCTCATCCTCATCGGTAAGACCATCTACATGAACCCGGACAAGCAGTTCTGGACGACGAACGCCGGGGCCAACGCCAAGGCCGTCATCGCGCTCGTCAACGGCAGGTATCTCAAGGTTCCCGCGAGCGACAAGAACATGGCCGGCATTGCTGTCTTGTGTGACGTGGGCAAGCTGCTCAACCAGGACGCAGCCACGACAACTTACACCAAGGGCGCGGTCACCACGCTTGACGGCAGGCGGGTGCTGGCGATCAAGGTTTCCGATGGCAGCACGGACTACGTGACCGACACCAGCAAGCCGGAGTACGTGGAGGCCACCGCGCCCAAGGGTGCAAAGAGCGGGAGCGGCAAGGTGATCATCTCGGTGGGTGCCCCCGTCACGCTGACCGCGCCGCCGGCCAGCGATGTGATCGACGGAACCGCGCTCGGCGTGTAACGGCGGCTGCCGGGTCAGCCCCAGACCTTGGCCGCGGTGTCGGCGACGAGCTCGAGCTTGGCCTTCTGCTCGTCCTGGGTGAGCACGTTGCCCGCCGAGGTGGAGGCGAACCCGCACTGCGGTGACAGCGCCAGGTTCTCCAGCGGCACGTACCTGGCCGCCTCGTCGATCCGCCGCCGCAGGTTGTCCTGCGATTCGAGTACCGGGGTTTTGGACGAGATCAGCCCGAGCACCACGACCGCGCCCGGCCGGACGAAGCGCAGCGGCTCGAACCCGCCGGACCGCTCGTCGTCGTACTCGAGCAGGAACCGGTCCACCGGCACGGTGCCGAACAGCTGCTCCGCGACCGGCTCGTACCCGCCCTTGGCCATGTAGGCGGAGCGGTTGTTGCCGCGGCAGATGTGCATGCCGACGGTGACGTCCGGGTTAGCCGCCTTGATCCCGTTCACGATCGCCGTGTCCGCCGCGACTGAGTCGGCCAGGATCACGCGCGGGTCCATCGGGTTCAAGGTCACCGCCCGGAACTCGTCGTCGAACACCATGTTGTAGGACAACGAGTCGAGCTGCACCCAGCGCGCGCCGAGCGAGGCGAGCTCGGCGACCTCCGCGACCTGCAGCGCCACCAGGTCGTTGACCAGCTCACCCGGGTCCGGATAGGCCGTGTCGCTCACCCCGGCCTGCCACGTCATCCCGCCCATCGCCGCCGACATCATCGTGATCTTGAACTGCCCGGGCACCTGGGCGGCCATGTACCTGGCCTCGACGGCGGTGAGGTGGTCCTTCTGGAATACCTTGGCCGTGGCGGCGGAGTGCACGTAGCTGGTCTCTTCCTCCGGCGGGATCTCGCCATCGGTCCGGTGCCAGGTGACCGCCGGGGTCTGTACCTGGCTCATCCCGCCGATCGACTCAAGGATGCCGGTCATCCAGTTCGTCCGGCGCACCTCGCCGTCGGTGAACACCCGCATCCCCGCCGACCGCTGCATCGCGATGTTCTCCGCCGCCGCGCGGTCCTCCACCGCCCGCAGCTCGCCCTCGCTGATCTTGCCGGCCTTGCGGTCGGCGCGGGCGGCAAGCAGCCAGGGCTGGCGCAGCAGGCTGCCAACGTGCTCGGCGTGAATGTCCGTTGCCACGACTTCCGTCTCCTTCGCGCGGATGCCCCATAGGTAAACGATCTGCCACCTAATGTCCGCCGTGCGCTCCAGCCCCCGCAACCCTCCGGGACCACAAAACACCGCCCGATCGTTTGGCCCGGGGTTCCCCGGCACGGCTCTCCTGGCCCGGGGTTCCCCCGGCACGGCTCTCCTGGCCCGGGGTTCCCCCGGCCCAGGACCGTCCCAGGCCAAAGGCGCCGGCCCACCGGAACGAGGCGCTAGAAGAACTCGAAGTACTCGCGCATCTCCCAGTCGGTCACCTCGTCCGGTGAATCGGACTCCGCCCCGTCAGCCAGCGCCGCCTCGTAGCGGCTGATCTCGGCGCGCTTCATCATCACCAGGTAGTCCACGAGCGTGTCGCCGAATGCCCTGCGGTAGAACGGGTCGCCGTCAAGCGCCTTCACCGCGGCGGCGAGCGAGGTAGGCAGCGGGGTCAGGCCCTCGGCCGCGTACGGGTCGGCCTCGATGGCCGGCGGCGGCGTCAGCTCCCGGCGCACGCCGTCAAGGCCGGCGGCGAGGCTGGCCGCGAGGTACAGGTACGGGTTGGCGGCGGGCTCGCCCGCCCGGTACTCCACGTGCGCGCCGGCGTCACCGGGTGCGCCCTGCACCCGGACGAGGGCGCCCCGGTTCTCGACCGCCCAGGCCACCCGGTCCGGTGCGAACGAGTAGGGACGGAACCGCTTGTACCCGTTGACGGTCGGCGCGGCGAACGGCAGCGACGCCACCGCGTGCTCGAGCAGCCCGGCGACGTAGGACAGGCCGACGGGGGAGAGGGGCGCGTCCGGGCTGGCGAACGCGTTCGCCCCGCCGCTCCGCGAGGTGAGCGACTGGTGCAGGTGCCAGCCGGAGGAGGTGATGTTGGCGAGGCCCGGGCGGCACATGAAGGTGGCGAGCAGCCCGCGCCGCTGGCAGACCTGCTTGACCACCGACCGGAACAGCACCGCGGCGTCCGCCGCGGCGAGCCCCTTCATCGGCGGGAGCGTCATCTCCACCTGCCCGGGTCCCCATTCGTCCTCCATGGACCGGGGCGGCAGGCCGAGCTGCCAGAGGGCGTCCCTGATCGCGTTCAGCGTGCCCGCCATCGAGTCGAGCCGCGTCTCGGACAGGAACTGGTAGCCGCGCTCGAACACCGACACGGCGGGCGGCGCGGGGGTGAAGCCAGCCTGCTCCGGTGCGAGCGGGGCATTCGCCGGGGCGAAGATGGAGAACTCGATCTCCAGCCCGACGGTGAAGTCGTAGCCAAGCTCGCCGAGCGCGGCGAGCTGCCGCCGCAGCAGCCCGCGGCCGTCGAGGGGCACCGGCTGCCCGTTCCCGAAGTACGCGTCGCACAGCAGCCAGCCGGTCCGGTCCGCCCAGGGCAGCACGTGGAAGGTATGCGGGTCGGGCACGAGGACGACGTCGGGGAACCCGGTGAACTCCGGGATGCCGAACCCGCCCCCGGCCGCGAACGGCGGCACGAACACGTTGTTGCCCGTGTCGAGGGAGTAGATGGCGCCGGAGAAGTCCAGCCCGTTGCTGAGCGCGGCGACCGCGGCCTCGGGCGACAGCGCCCTGGCCCGCAGGATGCCGTGCTGGTCCACCACGGCGAGCCGCACCGTCCGCAGCCGCTGGGTCAGGATCCGTTCCCTGACCTCGCCCGCCAGCGCGACCGCTGAGTCGGAAAGCAACCCGTGACGCGCGACAAACCCCGGCTGTCCCACACCCGCATCCGCACCAGTGCTCACTCAAGCAGCGTAAGCACCGGCGCCGGTTACGTGAAGAGCCGTCAGGGATCCGGATGTTCAGAAACGTCCCGCGGCGACGACAATCGCGAGGACGAGCAGCACGAGGGGCATCCCGGTGCCCTGGTAGTCCTTCATCCGGACGTGTGTGATCACCGCGCCGGTCATGACGATCGCGCAGCCGACCGCCGCGAGCGGGGTGAGCACCGGCTCAGGCGAGCAGCTTCACCAGGGCGGCGGTGCCAACGCAGATGATGAGCACGCGCAGCCCCCACGGTGGCAGCTTCCGGCCGATCCGGGCGCCGAGCTGGCCGCCGAGGATGGACCCGGCCGCGATCAGCCCGGCCGCGCCCCAGTCGACGTGGGTCGCGCAGATGAACACCACGGCCGCGACCCCGTTGACCAGGCCCGCGAGGACGTTCTTGACCGCGTTGATCCGCTGCAGGCTGTCCGTGAACGCCACGCCCATCAGCCCGAGCAGCAGCACCCCCTGAGCCGCGCCGAAGTAACCGCCGTACATCCCCGACACGAACACCAGCACCCACAGCGCCGGCCCGCCGACCGGCGGCGCCGCCTGGTGGCTGACCGGCCGGATCACGCCCACCGCGCCCGCCCGCGCCGCCGTGCCGCCGTCCGGACCGTCCGGCCTGTCCGGCGCGACCGTGACGGCAGCGACGGCGGCGTCTTCGGGCCCGGCTCCAGCCCCGGCATCCGCCCGCGACCGCTGCCTGGCCGCCACCCACTGGGAAAGCCGCGGCTGGAACACCACCATGACCAGGGCGATCCCGATGAGTGCCGGCACGATCTCCTTGAACGCCCCGGCGGGCAGTACGAGCAGCAGCAGGGCGCCGACCAGCCCGCCGCACAGCGAGGCGGACCCAAGGCGGAGCAGTCTCCGCCGTTGCCCGGCGAGCTCAGCGCGGTACCCGTGCGCCCCCGAGAAAGACCCGGGTACCAGCCCGACGTTGTTCGACACGTTGGCGAGCACGGGCGGGTAACCGAATGCCAGCAGGGTCGGGAACGTGATCAGCGTCCCCGAGCCGACCACGGTGTTGATCGTGCCCGCTGCGAGTCCGGCCGCGAAGATGGCCAGGGCTTGCAGCAGATCATGGGACACGCTTCCCACGCTACGACCGCCGGCCGGCCACGCCATCCCCGGCGGGATGTGACAACGGTCTCAGCCGCCCGCCGCCGCGGGCAGCGGCTGCGCAGGCCGCCGCGCGATGTCAAGCACGAACCGGCGGACAAGGCCGTGCGCCCGGGCGGCCGCTCCGTCCGCGAGGGTGCGCGCCTGGTCGATGAGGGCCGTGGGGTCGATGCCGGCCGCGGCGAGCCGCTCCGAGTTGTCGACCTTCAGCCAGGACTCGAGCACGTGCTCGTTCACCTCGGGGTGGAACTGGACCCCGAGCGCCCGCCCGTAGGCGAACGCCTGGTTGGCGACGGCGGTCCGGGCGAGCACGGGCACCTCGGGCGGCAGCGTGAACCGGTCGTAGTGCCATTGCAGCCACGGCCCGGCGTCGATGAGCGCGGGCTCGTCGGAGGCCACGGAGACCCAGCCGATCTCCGGGACGGGCGCACGCGAGACGGTTCCCCCGACCGCCGCGGCCAGCATCTGCCCGCCGAAGCAGATGCCGAGCACCGGCACCCCCAGCGAGATCAGCGACCGCGCGTAGGCGATCTCGTCGGTGATCCAGGGGATCGTCGCGGTGTCGCGCACCGACCACGCCGCCCCGAAGAACGCGACCGCGTCGTACTCGGCCGGCGAGGGGAACGAGACCGGCACGTCGGGGGAGTGGTACCGCCCGGCCGGCACCACTCCCATCTCCGACACGTCCCAGCCGGCCGTGGCGAACGCGTCACCGATAAGGCCACCCGGCGACGAGTGATCCTGCATAACAAAAAGAACCCGCACAAATCCAGCATAACGGGCACCCTGCGGCACTCGGCGTCGGCGTCAGCGGCCCGGCTCAGCGGTCGTCGAAGACCCTGTCCCGCAGCCCGAACAGCGGGAACATCCGCTCGGTGTCAAGGAAGTAGGTGAGCCTGCTGAACTTACCGCCGCTGACCTCGTGGACCTGCAGCCCCCACGGCGTGAACCCGCCGTGCTCGGGATCGGGCTTGTACTGCCCCCAGGCCACCACGCCGTTGGCCCGCACCGGCACGAGCAGCGACCCGGCGCACATGCTCGGTGTCGGCTGGACCATCCAGGTGACGATGTTCTCCGCCCCGGAGATCCACATCTCGAAAGGGGGCATGGTCTGCAGGGCGTCCTCGCGCAGCAGCGCGACGAGCGCCTTCATGTCGTAGCGCTGGAACGCGTCCACGTACCTGGCGAGCAGTTCCGCGTTCTCCGGCTCCACCTCAAGCGGCCGCTGGTGCTCGGGCAGCGCCGCGAGGGCGGTACGCGCCCGCTGCAGCGCGCTGTTCACCGACGCGACGGTCGACTCGAGGATGACGGCGGAGTCGGCCGCGGGCATGCGCAGCACGTCGCACAGGATCAGCGCCGCCCGCTGCCGCGGCGGCAGGTGCTGCAGCGCCGTCACGAAGGCGAGCCGCACCGAGTCCCGCACGGCCGCGATCTCCGCGGGGTCGCCGTGCTCGGGCACCACCCGGGCGTCAGGGATCGGCGTCACCCACAGGTCCTCGGCGGGCCACGGCCGCAGGTGCGACTCGGCCGGGGGAGAGGCCGGCCCCAGGTCCATCGGCAGCGCCCGCCGCTTCTCGCCGCGCAGCGCGTCAAGGCAGACGTTCGTCGCGATCCGGTACAGCCACGACCGCATCGAGGACCGTCCCTCGAAGCCCTCGGCGCCCTTCCACGCGCGCAGCATCGTCTCCTGTACCGCGTCGTCCGCCTCGAACACGGACCCGAGCATCCGGTAGCAGTAGCCGGTCAGCTCCCTGCGGTAGGCCTCGGGGTCTTCAGTGGTTGCTGTCGCCGTCACAGCACACCACTGTAGGCGGTACCTATGACATTTTCCCGAACGAAAGCGGCTCCGCGGCTTCCCCGCTCCCGCCGGGATCCCGTTGCGCGCTTTCCCGCCGCACCAGCACCGGCTCATGGGCCAGCACCGTTCTGGCAGGGTTCCACCGGCTCAGCTCTGCTGGCCCTGTGTTCCACCGGGCCAGCACGGTTATGGGCCGATGTTCCACCGGGCCAGCAGGCCTAGGCGAGTTCCAGCAGCAGGTCGACGAGCTCAGCCGGGCGGTTGATCGGGATCATGTGGTCGGTGTCGATCTCGCGGTACCGCCACGCCGGGTCGGCCTTCGCGTGCTCGGCGGCCCGCCAGAACGCGCTCGCCCCCGTGCCGGTCGCGGCGCGCGGCTCCTGCAGCGCCTTCACGTAGGTGCGGGTGAACGGGTACTCCTCGAGCGGCTTGCACAGCCGGACCGGCTCGGTGAAGCAGCCGACCGGGTGCCACGAGCGCCGGGCGGTGAACCACTCGACCTGCGAGTCGTCCTCGAGCGGCCGGTACAGCGGCTCGACCAGCCACTGGCTGCCCGGCCCGACCGCGGACGCGCCGTAGGGCGCCCCGGTGAGGTCCCTGAGCGACTGCCCGTCGGCGGGCTTGAACGCGTCCAGGTAGACGAGGTGCGCCACCCGGTCCGCGACGTGCTCGAGCGCCCCGGTGACCACCATGCCGCCGTAGGAGTAGCCGAGCAGCACGATGTCGGTGAGGTCCTCGTACAGGATCGTGTTCACCACGTCGGTGACGTGCGTGGTCAGGTTCACCTGCGGTGAGGCCAGGTGGACCCGCTCACCGATCCCGGTCAGCGACGGGGTGAAGACCTCATGCCCCGCCTCGCGCAGCGGCCCGCGCAGGTACCGGAACCCGTACGACCCGCCCCACGCCCCGTGCACCAGAACAATCGTCGTCATGCGCGGACGTTAGCCCCGCCCGGCGCCGCGTCGCAATGTGCCGCGGGACGGTAATCGCGCCCCCGGCATGAGGGCCGCTGCCAAAACCGGGGCCCGTGACGCCCGCCACGAGGCAGCAAGACGAGCCGGCCCCGGGCGGCACCCGGGTCCGGCTCGTCCCGTCTCCGCCTCAGCCCGGGAGGTGCGCCTCGATGGCGGCGAGCACCTCGGGGTCATCGGGCACGGTCCGCGGCCGGAACCGCGCCACCACCGCGCCGTCCGGCCCGATGACGAACTTCTCGAAGTTCCACTGGATGTCGCCCGCGTCGCCGGAGGCGTCGGGCACCGCCGTCAGCTCAGCGTAGACCGGGTGCCGTCCCGGGCCGTTGACCTCGATCTTCTCGAACATCGGGAAGGTCACGCCGTAGGTCGTCGAGCAGAATTCCTCGATCTCCGACGCGGTACCAGGCTCCTGCCCGCCGAACTGGTTACACGGGAACCCGACCACGGAGAAGCCGCGCGGCGCCAGCCGCGCGTGCAGTTCCTCGAGGGCGGTGTACTGCGGGGTCAGCCCGCACTTGGAGGCGACGTTCACCACGAGCAGGGTCTTGCCCGCGAGCGCGCCGAGCGATGAGTCGTCCCCGGCCAGGGTCTTCACCGGGATGTCGTAGATGCTCACGGCCCAACGCTACAAGAGCGGCAAGAGCCACCAGAGGCATTGCCCTCTCCGGCGGTGATCCGCCCCGAGCGGGCCCGGCCGGCTGGGCCCACGGCACCCCGGTGCGCGTCTACCTTCCCGCGGACGCGCTGCGCGTGCTGGCCGGCGACGCCCAGCCCGCCCCCGCCGAGGCCGAAGCGGCGGTGGCCAGCTAGCTTTCCTGGGTTCCGGCCCAGTAGTCCGGCGGAGGCTGCAGGACGCAGAACTCGTTGCCGTCCGGGTCGTGGAGGATGTGCCACCGCCAGCCGTTCTCCTCGACCAGCTCGGCCGTGGAAGAACGGAATGCGAACCGGATGGTTGTGGCAACGGGCCGGTGATAGCCGGCCCGTTGCCACAACCATCGCCCTCGGGTGGCCGGAATGCCCGTCGGCATCGCCCGGTTGGCGTGGATATGACGACTCTCGGGCTGATCGGAAGCGGAAACATCGGCAGCACCGTGGCCAGGCTGGCGGTCGACGCCGGACATGACGTGGTGCTGAGCAACTCGCGGGGGCCCGAGACTCTCGCGGACCTCGTCGCGGAGCTCGGGCCGCGGGCAAGGGCGGGTTCCGCGGCGGACGCCGCGGCGGCCGGGGACCTGGTGCTGGTGAGCACCCCGCTGGCCGCGTACCCGGCACTGCCGGCCAGCGCGCTTGCCGGGAAGTACGTGCTCGACACCGGTAACTACTACCCGCAGCGCGACGGGCAGATCGCGCCGCTTGACTCGGGGGAGCTCACCGGCAGCGAGTTCCTGGCGCGGCACCTCCCCGGCGCACAGGTGGTGAAGGTGTTCAACAACATCTTCTTCAAGCACCTGCAGAACCTGGCCCGGCCGTCCGGCGCGGCCGACCGCAGCTACCTGCCGGCCGCCGGGAACGACGCCGCGCTGGCGGTCGTCGCGGCGTTCCTCGACTCAATCGGGTACGGGGCGGCCGGCTACGGCCCGCTCGCCGAGGGCTGGCGGCAGCAGCCGGGCACGCCCGCCTACGGAACCCCGTACGGGGAATTCGAGAACGAGAAGGGAGTCCCCGCGGGAGAGGCCGTCATCCGGGCGGCGCTCGCGGCGGCGACCAGGTAGCGCCATCAGCCGGGGCTGGCTAGCCAGCTCGCTCGTCATCCAGGGAGAAGCCGAGCTGGCCGGCCGCGAAGTCCATGGCGAGTTCGTACGCGCGTGACGGCGGCACGTCCGTGTCCTCCAGGGCGATCTGCACGGCCAGGCCGTCGAGCAGCGCCGACAGGGTGACCGCGAAGGAGCCGGCGTCGACGGCGGTATCGAACTCGCCGGTCTCCTGGCCGGCGAGCACCGTGGTGACGATGGCCTGCCGCCACCGTTCGTCGAACTTCCTGCGCACCGCCGCGACCCCTGGGTTGCGCGGTGACAGCGCCCACAGGTCGAGCCAGAGCAGCCATTCCGAGCGCGCCGCGGGGTCGGTGTCGGGCGGGCACGTCATCGCGATCAGCCCGGTCAGCCGCCCGACGGCGGTGGGGATGGCGGCGAGCCGCTGCGTCCCCGCTGCGTACCAGGCGTCCTCCGAGTAGCGCAGCGCCTCGGTGAGCAGCTGGTCGCGGGTCTTGAAGTAGTAGATGACCAGGGCGGGCGACGTGCCGGCGTGCTCGGCGACGTCGGCGATGCGGGTGTCGGCGTAGCCGCGCGACACGATGACCTCAAGCGCGGAGCGCAGCAGCTGCTCGCGCCGCCCCTCGCCGTGCTGCCCGTCCAAAGTTCCCTGTGCCATCGTTCTCGCAGCCCCCGCCTCGGGTCGCTGCCCCGGGCGCTCTCGCCCGGCGGCCTTGTCGCCCATCGTAGCAGGAATCTAGACTGAATGTTCAGTCAAACCGGTGCGACGGCGTCTGCTTGAGGCCGATGCTGCTGACCGTCCCCCCGGCCATCGGGTCACGCAAGCCCGCCGACGTGCTGGCACAGGTGCGGCTCGCCTGGCGGCACCGCGGCCTGAACGTGCGGACGATCGCCACGCACGCCGGCGGCGGCGTGTGCGGCATCCCCGGCATGCAGGCGGCCAAGGCCGCGATCCGCGACCGCCGCCGCCCGCGCCGCCGTGGCTGACCGCTCATCATCCCGAACGACAGCGGCTTCCCCGTCCCGCAACGCGATGACCGGGATCCGCTGACGGTCGTGCTCGAGGCCGGGTCGGTCGCGCTCGTCGGCGCGTCGCCCCGGCCGGGGCGCCTCGGGGCACGGATGATCGAGCAGGTGGCGAAGTCGCCCGGCCGGCCGCGGACCTACTCGTCAACCCGCGGTACGACGAGATCGGCGGCGTGCGGTGCTACCCGTCCCTCGCCGAGCTGCCCGGGCCGCCCGAACTGGCGCTGCTCGCCGTTCCGGATACCGCGCTCGAGGAGCAAGTGCGGGGTGCCGCGATTACCCGGGTACGTTCGGCCGTCATCTTCGGCTCCGCCGTGGACCCGCCGGCCGAGGACCCCGCCGGCCAGCGCACCGGGCCGGACCTCCGCCAGCGGGTCGCGGCGGCCGCCCGGGACGCGGGGACGGCGGTGTGCGGGGGGCGGGTGCGCGGAGCTTGCCGACGCCCTGGAACTGTTCAGCCTTGTCCGGCGTCCCGCCCGCCCTGCGGGCAGCACCGGTCACGTCCATGACCCTGATCGCCGGGGGAACCGGGCTGGCGACCGTGCATGACTGCGGGTTCGAACGGGCGCACGTGGCTGACCTCGCGGCCGCGGTGGGCGTGCCATTCGCGCCGCTCACCGCGGAGACCCGGCAGCGGCTCGCAGCCGTGCTCGATCCCGGGCTCGACCCGGGCAACCCGCTTGACGACGGCGTCTGGTCTGTCACCTGCCTTGTCGTCCGCAAGGGCTACCGCAGGCGCGGCATCACCTACGCCCTGGCCGCGGCGACGGTGCGCCAGGCCTGGTAGTGCTCGTCGAGGAACCCGGGGACCCCGGCGGCGGTAGCCGGGTAGCCGGTCTCCTCGGTTCTCAGCTTGCCCTCGCCAAACCGGCGGTCCGCGAAGCCGCCGACCGCCATCCCGCCCAGGTGGCCCAGCCGCCAGGCGATGGTGGTCACCGGCGCGGGGTCAGGGGCCGGGCCGCCGCACCCGCCGCCGCCGAGACGCCACCGCCCCTCATTGTCCTGGCGCAGCGACCAGCACCCGCTCACCGGCTCCCAGAAGTACTCCTCATCGCTTAGCCCGCCAAGCCGGCCGACCAGCCGCGCCCAGATGTAGCCGAAGGTCGTTATCAGCGAGCTCGCGACGCCATTCATGCCACGATCCAATCTCATCAGCCTTTGCCCTGCCAAGGACATCGACGCGGACTCCACGGAACTCAGCAGCTCCTCGATCCACCATGCCGTCATGAGCATCCAAGCCACCAGGAGCTAACCCCAGAAACCAGGAACTGGCCGCCCGGGCTGATTGCAGCCGTACAAGAAAAGGACCGGCTGGCGCATTTCCCTCGATTGCGGCGGGCAGCGGGACTCGCGAGCCTCTTGATTAACAGTGATTTACTTCATTTCCCCTGGCCGAGCCATGATCGTGAAGCCTATTGGTGTTGTGAAGACTTATCGGTGCTATCACCCTGTAAACCCTTCATGATTATGGGCGAGCCCGTCAGAATGGCGAAATTGGACTTTATGCCGCGTATCTTCCGTCATACCACTTGCGCAGGCACCGTGATTACCCTCGCGCAACTTACCCGGCCGGCACCAGCCGTCACCACAGCCGGCCCGCCACCGCCAAACCGATCGCTGCGCGCTAACCCACGGCCCACACCAGCACCGGGCACCTACCCCGCCCATCCTTCACCGATTTCCCCGGGCAATGGGCCGTCAACGGGGAACCGCGGCCGCCCAGGGCGCGCGGAACCGGCCATCCACCCAGCCGGAACCAGGTGTCCTCAGCAAGCGCCGGCACAGCCCCCGGTTCAGGAGAAGACCCGCCGTGGTGTTTCCGCGCGGACGGCCTGGACACGGCGGCGCCGCAGCCCCGGCCACATGCCGACGCGGCCGAACAGCACCACGAGGGCCGGCACCAGGAGCGACCGCACCAGCACGGCGTCGAGGATCACCCCGATGCCCATCAGCAGGGCGATCTCCCTGAACTGCTCGAGGGGTATCACCGCGAGCATGGCGAAGCTCGCCGCCAGGGCCACCCCCGCCGTGGTGATCGCGCGCGAGGCGCGAGGCGCGGCTACCCGTACCGCGTCGGGCACGGGGCGGCGCCGTGCCTCCTCCCAGATCCGGCCGACGACGAACACGTTGTAATCCGAGCCGAGTGACACCAGCAGCACGCCGCCCGCGATGGGCACGAAGTACACGAGGCTGTCGTAGCCGAGGAAACGGTAGGCCACCAGCAGGGTCAGCCCGAGGCTGGCGAACACGGCCAGGACGCTGCTGCATAGCAGGTACACCGGCGCGATGAGCGACCGGAGGAACACGGTAAGCAAGATCAGCGAGACCACCAGGATGGCCACCGCGACGCGCTCCAGGTCGGCGAGGACAGAGCTGATCGCGTCGCCAGTCAGCGCGGTCTCTCCGCCGACCTCCAGCCGGACGCCGGTCAGCCCGGCGGACGTGGCGAGCGCGGGAAGCCGGCCCGTCAGCGCCCGCAGCCGGCCGATGGCAGTGGCGTCAAGCGGGTCGGTGTCCTGCACCACGACGAACCGCGCGGCATCGCCGGACTTGGTCAGCAGCGGGTTCGGCGTTCCCGCGGGAACCCCGGGCACCTCGTGCAGCGTCGCCGGGCCCGCCAGCTCGGCGACGCCCGGCTGGGCCGCGAGTTCGTGCTGGAAGCGGGTCAGCGCCGTCTGCTTGCTGGCCACGCCCGGTCCGATGACCAGGATGTCAGTCGGAGCCAGGATCCCCGGCGAGAAGCCCTGCGCGGCCGCGCTCTGCGCGCTCTTGGCCGCCGATGCGGCCGGGAGCTCGTTGACCAGCGGCGAGCCTAGCTGCGGGTGCCGCGCGAACACGGCCAGCGCGACCAGGCCAACGGTGCACAGGAGGGCCGCGAGCAGGGCAACCGGCCGGGCGGTGGCGACCCTTGCCGCACCGCGTCTCAGGACCCCGGGCGGGGAGTGGCGCGGGACGTTTCCTCCCTCGCGCCTGCTGGCCGCACCCCTCGCGGCGGCCGGCTCCGTGGTGGCCGGCTCCCTGGTGGCCGGCTCCCCGGCGGCCGGCTCCGCGGCGGCCGGGGCAGCGGCCCCCCGCGCGG
>DASWAE010000071.1:0-36516 GCA_036391275.1 Trebonia sp. | reverse complement strand
AAGATCGCTTCCCGGCTCAAGCGGGACGCCGACGGGCTGGTGCCCGCCGTCGCGCAGCAGTACGACACCGGCGAGGTGCTGATGGTCGGCTGGATGGACGACGAGGCGCTGCACCGCACGCTGACCACCGGCCGGTGCACGTACTGGTCGCGCAGCCGGCAGGAGTACTGGGTGAAGGGTGACACCTCCGGGCACCAGCAGTGGGTCAAGTCGGTGGCGCTCGACTGCGACGGCGACACCGTGCTCGTCAAGGTGGACCAGGTCGGCGCGGCATGCCACACCGGCGACCGCACCTGCTTCGACACGGACGTGCTCGACAGCGTGCCAGGCGAGCGGCCGGAGGCGGCTAGCACATGAGCGAGCTTGCGAGCGAATCGGTAAGCACTGCGCGTCCGCGAATGCGGACTCCGAGCGCCAGCGAGGTGGCCGGATGAGCGAGCTTGCGAGCGAATCGGTAAGCACTGCGCGGCCGGCCGGTGGCCCGGCGGGACACCCGGCCCGGCGCGAGTACGGCTTTGCCCTGCTGGCAGGCGCCGTCGGGGCGGGGCTCATCCTGCTCGCGGTCAGGCAGCAGTGGGCGCGGGCGGTCTTCACCCCGCCCAAGCCGCTCACCCCGCAGGTCGTCAACGTGTCGGGTGCGGACCTCGTGCCGCTGGCCGGCGCGCTCGCCCTCGCCGCCCTGGCGGGCCTGGCCGCGGTCATCGCTACCAGGGGGGCGCTCAGGCGGGCCGCGGGCGTGCTGCTCGCGCTGTTCGGCGCCGGGGCCGGCGCGGCCATCATGACCTCCGTCACCGCCGCGACCGTGGTGTCCGTGGCCGCGGCTAAGGTCGCCTCGCCCGAGTCCGCCGCCGTCTCCGGTGCGGCGGGGTCCACCACGAGCGGCTCGGCGGGCGGTGGCGCGCTCGTCGTGTCGGGGTCGGCCGCGCAGGCGTTGATGACCGGCACGCCCTGGCACGTCGCGGTCCTCATCGGCGCGCTGCTCGTGTTCATCGCCGGCCTGGCCACGGTGCTGCGCGGCCCCGACTGGCCGGTGATGTCCGCCAGGTACGACGCGCCGGGCGGTCGCGGCGCGGGCGCGCAGGCCGGCGCGCCGGGCGGCCGGTCACGGGCGCTCGACGCGGCGACGATGTGGGAGTCGCTGAACGGCGGCGAGGACCCGACCGAGGACGACCCCGCAGAAAATATGCCGCCGCCCGCGCGCCCCGCGCGCTGACCAGGGGGAAGCCGCGCGTCCCGCGCGCTGAACCGCCGGATCGGCGGCCGGAAGCCGCTGCCGAGGGGCGCCATGCCCCACGTGAACGTAAGCCCAATGCATAGCGGAGGCAAACTTCCGGGGGGCCGCCGGGAGGCCGCCCGCGAGGCGGCTAGCATCGGCGGTGCAACATTTCCGATTTGAGGGGACGACGGAACCGCGGTGAGTGTGCTCGACGAGATCCTCGAAGGGGTACGTGCCGACCTGGCGGAACGCCAGTCGCGCGTCTCGCTTGAGCATCTGAAGGACCAGGCGAGAAGGGCACCGTCTCCGCTCGACGCGCTGGCCGCGCTCAAGTCCGAGGGAGTCAGCGTCATCGCCGAGGTCAAGCGGGCGAGCCCGTCGCGCGGCTCGATGGCCTCCATCGACGACCCGGCCGCGCTCGCGGGCGACTACGAGGCGGGCGGCGCGCGGGTGATCAGCGTGCTGACCGAGCAGCGGCGGTTCGGCGGGTCCCTGGAAGACCTAGCTTCCGTGCGGCGCGCCGTGCAGATCCCGGTGCTCCGCAAGGACTTCGTGGTCAGCTCCTACCAGCTGTGGGAGGCGCGTGCCTACGGCGCGGACCTGGTGCTGCTCATCGTCGCGGCGCTGGAGCAGCCCGCCCTCGTCTCGCTGGTGGAGCGGGCGCTGTCCATCGGCTTGCTGCCGCTGGTCGAGGTGCACGCGGAGGACGAGGTGGGGCGGGCGGTCGACGCGGGTGCCACTGTCATCGGCGTGAACGCGCGCAACCTGGCCACGCTCGAGGTGGACCGGAGCATCTTCTCCCGGCTCGCGCCGCGCATCCCTGAAGGCATCGTGAAGATCGCCGAGTCCGGCGTGCGCGGCCCGCACGACCTGCTCGCCTACGCCGCCGCCGGCGCCGACGCGGTGCTCGTCGGCGAGTCCCTGGTCACCGAGAAGGACCCGCGCGCCGCCGTCGCCGACCTGGTGACCGCCGGGTCGCACCCGGCCCTGCGCGGAGAGCGCCCGTAAGCGCGGCGATGCCGCGCTTGCCGGCGCCCGCCACCTGGCTTTAAGGTCAGCCGGCGCGGGGCGGCGTGGTTTATGCGCCGTCCTCCCGAGGGGGGCTACGGAGGGGCGAAGCCCTTCCGTGATCGGGGGGTGCAGGGGGGGCGTCCCCCCGCAGGCAGTAAGGTGGCGGGCGTGAGTAGCGCACCCGCAGAACCCGACATCTGCCCAGTTCCTGACCTGACTGGTCACTTCGGCGTGTACGGCGGCCTGTTCGCACCCGAGTCGCTGATGGCGGCCATCGGGCAGCTCGCCAAGGAGTACGAGGCCGCGCGGAACGACCCGGATTTCACCGCGGAGCTGGCGGACCTGCTCAAGAACTACGCCGCCCGGCCCACGCTGCTCAGCGAGGCCAAGCGGTTCGGCAGCGAGTCCGCGGGCGGCGCGCGCGTCCTGCTCAAGCGCGAGGACCTGGCGCACACCGGGTCCCACAAGATCAACAACGTGCTCGGTCAGGTGCTGCTGACCAAGCGGATGGGCAAGACGCGGGTCATCGCCGAGACCGGCGCCGGCCAGCACGGCGTGGCGACCGCGACCGCGTGCGCGCTGCTCGGCCTTGAGTGCGTGGTCTACATGGGCGAGGAGGACACCCGCCGCCAGGCGCTGAACGTGTCGCGGATGCGCATGCTCGGCGCGACCGTGGTGCCGGTCACCGCGGGCACCAAGACCCTCAAGGACGCCATGAACGAGGCGTTCCGCGACTGGGTGACCACCGTGGATAACACCCACTACTGCATCGGCAGCGTCGGCGGCCCGCACCCGTTCCCGATGATGGTGCGCGACTTCCAGCGGATCATCGGCATCGAGGCGCGTCAGCAGGTGCTGGAGGTCGCCGGGCGGCTGCCCGACGCCGTGGTCGCCTGCGTCGGCGGCGGCAGCAACGCGATCGGCGTCTTCCACGCCTTCATCCCGGACGAGGGCGTCCGGCTGATCGGCTGCGAGGCCGGCGGTGACGGCGACGGCCGCCCCGAGCGGTCCGCGGCGACGCTGACCCTGGGCACTCCGGGCGTGCTGCACGGCATGCGTACCTACGTGCTGCAGGACGCCGAGGGCCAGACCCTCGACACGCACTCGATCTCGGCCGGGCTCGACTACCCGGGCGTCGGCCCCGAGCACTCCTGGCTCAAGGACTCGGGCCGCGCCGAGTACCGTAGCGTGAGCGACAGCGAGGCGATGGAGGGGTTCGCGGCCCTGTGCAAGACCGAGGGGATCATTCCCGCCCTCGAGTCCGCGCACGCGGTGGCCGGCGCCATGCGACTGGGCCGTGAACTCGGCCCGGACGCGCTGATCCTTGTCAACCTGTCCGGCCGTGGCGACAAGGACGTGGCCACCGCGTCCGCCTACTTCGGCGTGTGAGGAAGAGCCTGAGATGAGCACCGTCAGCACGGCCTTCGAGAAGGCCGCGGCCGAGGACCGCGCCGCGCTTGTCGGTTACCTGCCGGCCGGCTTCCCCGATAAGCGGACCGCGATCAGGGCTGCCCTGGCGATGGCCGAGGCGGGCGCCGACGTCATCGAGGTCGGGCTGCCCTACTCCGACCCGCTGATGGACGGCCCGGTCATCGCCGACGCGGTCTACCGCGCGCTCAAGGGCGGCACCAAGATCGCGGACGTCTTCGACACGGTGAGCGCCATCGCCGACGCGGGCACCGCCGCCGTGGTGATGACCTACTGGAACCCCGTCGACCACTACGGCGCCGACGCGTTCGCCCGTGACCTGGTCAACGCGGGCGGCGCGGGCCTGATCACCCCGGACCTGACCCCCGAGGAGGCGCGGCCCTGGCTTGACGCGTCGGACGCCCACAACCTGGACCGCATCTTCCTGGTGGCGCCGTCATCACCGCCGGAGCGCGTCGCGGCGATCACGAGGCTGTGCCGCGGCTTCGTGTACGCGGTCAGCCTGATGGGCATCACCGGGACCAGGGACGCGGTGAGCTCGAGCGCGGCCAGCGTCGTCGCGCGCATCCGCGAGCACACGCGCCTGCCGGCCGCCGTCGGGCTCGGGGTCTCCACCGGTGCCCAGGCCAGGGAGGTCGCCGGGTTCGCGGACGGCGTGATCGTCGGCTCCGCGTTCGTGCGCCGCCTCGCCCAGGCCAGCACCCCGGCCGACGCGGTCGCCGGGGTCCGCGACCTCACCATCGACCTGGCCCAGGGCGTTCGCCGGAGATAACAGCAAGAAGCGAGCCATGCTGGTTCCGCTTGACGTGCGCCGTGATTTCGCTCACGCACCAGGGCGCGCGCGATGAGAAATTCCCCACATTGGCGCCGTCCATTTCCGCGGCAAGCGGTATGCGGCATTACCGGGGCATCCCGGCGACGTTACCGGCAGTATTCTGGCGGCGCCGTCGTAAGGCACCGGGCGGCCGTTCGCCGTGGCGTTGCCGCGAGGTTGCGGCACGGCGTCACCAGGCCGCTGAAATCAGCGGTTTCGGGCTGTTTTGGCTGGGTATCGCTTTCCCTACCAGTTCATGCCTGGGGCTCCGCGCCCGCGGTGCCCGGCGACGCAACGGTGCCCGTCGGCGCTGTCATCCACCTATACACACGCGCCGCATGTGCATCAAATCCCGCCAGAATGCTCACAAGCCGGCTCTGGAAAGGGATTCACCAGTCATGTAATGTGGATGTAACTTACGTACATCGCAGCAGGGCCAGCGTCGTCCCCACCGCAGCAAGCGCAGTACAGCGGAGATATGACGACAGGAGTGTTCATGGTGCCTGCCGCAAACGAGGGACCGAGGCCTTTCCGTGGTCCCCTGCGTCCCGGCGACCTGCCGGAACGCCAGGATGTCCCGGGCTCGCTTTACGACAGCCGGTTCGAGCACGATGCCTGCGGCGTAGGCTTCGTCGCCGACCTGCGGGCCAGGGGCGGCCACGGTGTCGTGGCCAGCGCCCTGCGCGTCCTTTGCAACCTTGAGCACCGCGGCGCGGCGGGCGCCGACCCGGATACCGGCGACGGCGCCGGCATCCTCACCCAGATCCCGGACGGGTTCTTCCGCGCGGTCACCGGGTTCGAACTGCCCGCGACGGGCAGCTACGCGGCCGGCCTGGCCTTCCTGCCCGTCGATGAGGCGGCCCGCGCACGCGCCTGCGCCCAGGTCGCCAGCCTCGCCGCCGACGAGGGGCTGACGGTCCTCGGCTGGCGCGACGTCCCGGTCAGCACCGACGCCTGCGGGGCGGGCGCACGCGAGGTGCTGCCGCACCTCGCGCAGCTGTTCGTGGCGGGCACCGCCGCGGAAAGCGGCCTGGTCCTCGACCGCCTCGCCTTCTGCCTGCGCAAGCGGGCCGAGCACGAGGCGGCCGTCTACTTCGCGAGCCTGTCCTGCCGCACCGTCGTCTACAAGGGCATGCTGTCCGCGCCGCAGGTCGGGCCGTTCTTCCCCGACCTGTCCGACGAGCGGTACGAGAGCAACCTCGCCCTGGTCCACTCCCGGTTCTCCACCAACACGTTCCCGTCCTGGCCGCGGTCGCACCCGTACCGGTACGTCGCGCACAACGGCGAGATCAACACCGTGCGGGGCAACAGGAACTGGATGCGTGCCCGCGAGGCGATGCTCGAGTCGCCGCTGATCCCGGCGTCGAAGTCGGGCCGCGGCATCGAGCGGCTGTTCCCGATCATCGACCCGGACGGGTCGGACTCCGGCTCGTTCGACGAGTGCCTCGAACTGCTGCACCTCGGCGGCCGGTCGCTGCCGCACGCGCTGCTCATGATGATCCCCGAGCCGTGGGAGAACCATGAGGAGATGGACGACAAGCGCCGTGCCTTCTACCAGTTCCACGCTGCGCTGATGGAGCCATGGGACGGGCCCGCGCTGATCGCGTTCACCGACGGCACCGTGATCGGCGCCGTGCTCGACCGCAACGGGCTGCGCCCCGGCCGGTACTGGGTGACGGCCGACGGCCTGGTGATCCTGGCCAGCGAGGTCGGGGTCCTCGACATCGAGCCCGCCCGCGTGGTGCGGCGCGGCCGCCTCCAGCCAGGCCGGATCTTCCTCGCTGACACGGCCGCCGGCCGGATCGTCGAGGATGAGGAGGTCAAGGCGGAGCTCGCCGTGCAGCACCCCTACCAGGACTGGCTGCACGCGGGCCAGCTGCACCTTGACGACCTGCCCGACCGGGAACGGCATGTCCCCACCGCGGCGGACCTGCTCACCAGGCAGCGCACCTTCGGCTACACGGAAGAGGAACTGCGCGTCATCCTCGCCCCGATGGCCCGGGCCGGCGCGGAGCCGATCGGCTCGATGGGCACCGACACCCCCGTCGCGGTCCTTTCCGACCGCCCGCGGCTGGTCTACGACTACTTCACCCAGCTGTTCGCGCAGGTCACCAACCCGCCACTGGACGCGATCCGGGAAGAGCTCGTCACCTCGCTGAGCACCACCACCGGCCCGGAGCAGAACCTGCTCGAGCCCGGCCCGGCCTCGTGCCGCCAGGTCGTGCTGCCGTTCCCGGTCATCGGCGAGCAGGACCTCGCCAAGCTGGTGCACATCAACGACAACGGGAACCTGCCCGGCTTCGCCGCGCACGTCATCGACGGCCGGTTCGACCCGGCGGCCAGTGCCGCCAACCCGGGCGACGGGCTGCGTAACCGGCTCGCCGAGATCTGCGCCGAGGTGACGGCCGCCATACACGGCGGGGCGCGCTTGATCGTCCTGTCCGATCGCGGGCCCGGGGCCGTAGGCGCCGTCTCGGGGCTCCGCCATGATTTGGGGGGTCCCCGGCCCGGGGCCGTAGGCGCCGTCTCGGGGCTCCGCCCCGGCGAGGGGGCGATGGGGGAGGGACTCCCCCATGATTTGGGGGGTCCCCGGGGGGATCATTCCCCCGGGGGAAACACAGTCCCGATCCCGTCGCTGCTGCTCGCCGGCGCGGTGCACCACCACCTCATCCGGGAGAAGACCAGGACCAGGGTCGGCCTGATCGTCGAGTCGGGCGACGCCCGCGAGACCCATCACATCGCGCTGCTCGTCGGGTACGGCGCCGCGGCGGTCTGCCCGTACCTGGCGATCGAGACGGTCCGCGACCTGGCCGCGCGCGGCGAGCTGAGCGGGGCCCCGCACGACAAGGCGGTCAGCCCGGACAAGGCGGAGCGGAACCTGATCAAGGCCCTCGGCAAGGGCGTGCTCAAGGTCATGTCGAAGATGGGCGTGTCCACCGTCGCGTCCTACACGGGCGCGCAGATCTTCGAGGCGATCGGCCTCGGCGAGGAAGTCATCGGCACCTGCTTCGCCGGCACGCCCTCGCGGCTGTCCGGCGTCGGGTTCGACGTGCTCGCCCAGGAGGCGGCGCGCCGCGCCGCGGTCGCCGGGGAAGGCGCCGCCGCCGGGCTCGCCCACCGGCGGCTGGAGACGGGCGGCGAGTACCAGTGGCGGCGCGAGGGCGAGCCGCACCTGTTCAACCCGGAGACCGTGTTCAAGCTGCAGCACGCCACCCGCAGCCGCCGCTACGAGATCTTCAAGGAGTACACCGCGCTCGTCGACGACCAGTCGGCACAGCTCAAGACGCTGCGCGGCCTGCTGCGCATCAAGGGAGTCGACGGGGGAGCGGAGTCAGCCGCCTCCTCGTCGATTCCCGTCGACGAGGTGGAGCCGGTCACCTCGATCGTGCGGCGGTTCGCCACCGGGGCGATGTCCTACGGGTCCATCTCCGCCGAGGCGCACGAGACCCTCGCCATCGCGATGAACCGGCTCGGCGGCCGGTCCAACACCGGCGAGGGCGGCGAGGACCCCGAGCGGTTCAGTCCCGACCCCAACGGCGACCTGCGGCGGTCCGCGGTCAAGCAGGTGGCCTCCGGCCGGTTCGGCGTGACCAGCGAGTACCTCGTCAACGCCGACGACCTGCAGATCAAGATGGCCCAGGGCGCCAAGCCCGGCGAAGGCGGCCAGCTGCCCGGGCACAAGGTGTACCCGTGGATCGCGAAGACCAGGTACTCCACCCCGGGCGTCGGCCTGATCTCGCCGCCGCCGCACCACGACATCTACTCGATCGAGGACCTGGCGCAGCTCATCCACGACCTGAAGAACGCCAACCCGGCCGCCCGGGTGCACGTCAAGCTGGTCGCCGAGGTGGGCGTCGGCACGGTCGCGGCGGGCGTCTCCAAGGCGCACGCCGACGTGGTGCTGATCTCCGGGCACGACGGCGGCACCGGCGCCGCCCCGCTGACCTCGCTCAAGCACGCGGGCGCGCCCTGGGAGCTCGGCCTCGCCGAGACCCAGCAGACGCTGCTGCTCAACAAGCTGCGTGACCGGATCGTGGTCCAGGTGGACGGCCAGCTCAAGACCGGCCGGGACGTGGTTATCGCCGCGCTGCTCGGCGCGGAGGAGTTCGGCTTCGCGTCCGCGCCGCTGGTCGTGTCCGGCTGCATCATGATGCGGGTCTGTCACCTGGACACCTGTCCCGTCGGCGTCGCCACGCAGAACCCCGAGCTGCGCAAGCGGTTCACTGGCAAGCCGGAGTTCGTGGTCAACTTCTTCGAGTTCATCGCCGAAGAGGTGCGCGAGTACCTCGCCGCCCTCGGGCTGCGCTCGATCGAGGAGGCCGTCGGCCGCGTCGACCTGCTCGACACCGCGCTCGCGGTGTCGCACTGGAAGGCGGCCGGGCTCGACCTGGCCCCGGTGCTGCACGCGCCGGAACGCGCCGCGGGGCCGCTGCACCAGGTGACCGCGCAGGACCACGGCCTTGACCGGGCGCTTGACAACACGCTCATCCAGCTCGCCGAGGGCGCGCTCGAGGAAGGCCTCCCGGTCCGCCTCGAGCTGCCGATCCGCAACGTCAACCGGACGGTCGGCACCATGCTCGGCTATGAGGTGACCAGGCGCTGGGGCGGCGAGGGACTGCCCGCCGACACGATCACGGTGTCGTTCACCGGCTCGGCCGGGCAGTCGTTCGGCGCGTTCGTGCCGCGCGGCATCACGCTGCGGCTGACCGGCGACGCCAACGACTACCTGGGCAAGGGCCTGTCCGGCGGCCGGCTGATCGTCGCGCCGTCCCCCGACGGGCCGTTCGAGGCGGAGACGCAGGTGGTCGCGGGCAACGTGATCGGGTACGGCGCGACGGGCGGTGAGATCTTCCTGCGCGGCGTGGTGGGCGAGCGGTTCTGCGTCCGCAACTCCGGCGCCCTGGCCGTCGCCGAGGGCGTCGGCGACCACGGCTGCGAGTACATGACCGGCGGCCGGGTGGTGATCCTCGGGCCGACCGGGCGGAACTTCGCGGCCGGCATGTCCGGCGGCATCGCCTACGTGCTCGACCTCAACCCGGCCCGGCTGAACCGGGAGATGGTCGACATCGACCCGCTCGACGAGTCCGACATCGAGTTCCTCGCCGAGACGCTGGCCAGGCACCGCGCCGAGACCGGCTCGGCGGTGGCCGCCCGGCTGCTCGCCTCCTGGGACTCGGCGACGGACCGGTTCACCAAGGTCATGCCACAGGACTACAAGAGGGTCATGCTCGCGGCGTCGGCCGCCGAGCGCGAGGGCCGGGACGTCAACGAGGCCGTGATGGCCGCGGCGCACGGGTAAGGGTGCAATAGGCAATGGGTGACCCCAAGGGATTCTTGAAGACTGCCCGCGAGACGCCGCGGCGCAGGCCCGTCGACGTCCGGATCGCGGACTGGCGGGAGGTGTACGAGCCGTTTCAGGCCGACCGCACCGAGCGGCAGGCGGCGCGCTGCATGGACTGCGGCATCCCGTTCTGCCACAACGGCTGCCCGCTCGGCAACCTCATTCCCGAGTGGAATGACCTGGTCTACCGGTCGGACTGGGCGGCCGCGGCCGACCGGCTCCACGCGACGAACAACTTCCCCGAGTTCACCGGGCGGCTGTGCCCCGCGCCGTGCGAGTCCGCGTGCGTGCTCGGCATCAACGCGGACCCGGTGACGATCAAGCAGGTCGAGGTCGAGATCGTCGACCGGGCCTGGGCGGACGGCGGCGTCGTCCCGGTCATGCCGCTGCTGCGCACCGGGTTCACCGTCGCGGTCGTCGGGTCCGGCCCGGCCGGGCTCGCCGCCGCGCAGCAGCTGACCAGGGCCGGGCACCAGGTGACCGTCTTCGAGCGGGACGACGCCGTCGGCGGGCTGCTCCGCTACGGCATCCCCGAGTTCAAGATGGAAAAACGGCACCTGGACCTGCGGCTCGCGCAGATGGAGGCGGAAGGGACCAGGTTCGTCACCGGCGCGCCGATCGACTCCGCGGCCCAGCTCGCGGGCTTCTCCGCGGTCGTGCTGGCCGGCGGCGCGCGGGTCGCCCGCGACCTGCCCGTGCCAGGGCGCGAGCTGTCCGGCATCTACCAGGCGATGGAGTTCCTGCCGCTGGCCAACCGGCACGGCCTCGACTCGCCCGTCAGCGCGGCGGGCAAGCACGTGGTGATCATCGGCGGCGGTGACACCGGCGCGGACTGCCTCGGCACGTCGCACCGCCAGGGCGCGGCGTCGGTCACCCAGCTGGAGATCATGCCGCGGCCGCCGGAGGCCAGGGCGGCCAGCCAGCCGTGGCCGACCTACCCGATGATCTACCGGGTCTCCTCCGCCCACGAGGAGGGCGGCGAGCGCGTTTACGCCGTCTCCACCGAGGAGTTCGCCGGCGACGCCAGCGGTAACGTGCGGGCGCTGCGGCTGACCGAGGTGGCCTTCGACGGCGGCAGGTTCGCGCCGGTGCCGGGTACCAGGCGGGAGATCCCGTGCGACCTGGCGCTGCTCGCGATGGGCTTCACCGGCGCGGAGAAGCCGGGCCTGCTCGAGGACCTCGGCGTCGCGTTCGACGCCCGTGGCAACGTGGCCAGGTCCGCGTCCTACGAGACGTCGGTGCCCGGGGTGTTCGTCGCCGGGGACATGGGCCGCGGCCAGTCGCTGATCGTCTGGGCGATCGCCGAGGGCCGCAGCGCCGCGGCCTCGGTCGACCAGTACCTGCGCGCCCTCGACCGCCCCGCCCTCCCGGTCGCGATCCCGCCCACCGCGCGGCCCCTGGTGTTATCCGCAGCCCCGCCCGGCCGGGCGGACCTGGCCTTACCGGCCAGGTAGCCCCGCCCGGCCGGCAACCCGGCACGACCAGGTGAACGTTTTGTGACCCCGGTCACCGGGTGTCCGGGATGGGCTAAGGTGGTATAGACCACCGGGAGGGATTGACCATGAGCCGGCGAGCGAAGATCGTCTGCACCCTAGGACCAGCGACCTCAAGTCAGGAGCAGATCACCGCGCTGATCGGGGCCGGCCTCGACGTCGCCAGGCTCAACATGAGCCATGGTCACCAGGCCGACCACCTTGAGGCATACCGCCGGGTACGGGCCGGCTCCGACGCGACCGGCCACGGCGTCGGCATCCTCGCCGACCTGCAGGGGCCCAAGATCCGCCTCGGTGAGTTCCCCGGCGGCCCGGTCCGGCTGAACGCCGGCGACGAGTTCGTCATCACCACCGAGGACATCCCCGGCGACCGGCACGAGGCCTCCACCACGTACGAGGGCCTGCCTGAGGACGTCCGGGCAGGCGACCGCATCCTGATCGACGACGGCAACGTGCAGCTCGACGTCACCGGCGTCACCGGCAACCGGGTCCACCTGCGGGTCGTCGTCGGCGGCAAGGTCTCCGACCACAAGGGCATCAACCTGCCCGGCGTGAACGTCAGCGCGCCGGCACTGACCGATAAGGACGAGGCGGACCTGCGCTGGGCGCTGGCGGCCGGCGTGGACATCATCGCGATGTCCTTCGTCCGCTCGCCCGACGACGCGCACCTGGCCCGCAAGATCATGACCGACATGGGCCGCTCTCACGTGCCGCTGATCGCCAAGATCGAGAAGCCGGAGGCGGTCGCGGTCCTGCCGGACATCGTCGACGCGTTCGACGGGATCATGGTGGCCCGCGGCGACCTGGGTGTCGAGCTGCCCCTGGAACAGGTGCCCGCCATCCAGACGCAGGCCATCAAGCTCGCCCGGGAGCGGGCCCGCCCGGTCATCGTGGCGACCCAGATGCTCGAGTCGATGATCAGCGCGCCGCGCCCCACCCGGGCCGAGGTCTCCGACGTGGCCGGCGCGATCACGGCCGGGGCGGACGCGGTCATGCTGTCCGCCGAGACCAGCGTCGGCGCCTACCCGATCGAGACGGTCGCCACCATGAGCCGGATCGTCGCGGCGGCCGAGGAGTCCTCGCTGCGCGCGGAGCACCACCTGTCGCGGATGCCCACCACCACCGGCGGCGCGATCGCCCGCGCCGCCGCCGAGGTCGGCGCGATCGTCGGGGCCAAGGCCCTGGTCGCGTTCACCATGACCGGTGAGACCGCCCGCCGCCTTGCCCGGTACCGCTCGCCGATCCCGCTGATGGCGTTCACCACCAACCCGGCGATCAGGAGCCAGCTCGCCCTCACCTGGGGCGTCGAGACGTTCATCTCCCCGACCGTGCACCACACCGACGACATGGTGCACGCGGTCGACTCGGCTCTGGTCAGCCTGAACCGCTGCGCCATCGGCGACAAGATCGTCATCGTGGCGGGCAGCCCGCCCGGCAGCCCGGGCAAGACCAACGCGCTGCGCGTGCACCGCATCGGCGACGCCGTCAGCCTGCCGTATCCCTGACCGGACCGGTACCGCGATCCCGGGCAAGACCCCCGGGGCGGCGCCCTCGGGAGGACAGCCGCACGCCCACGCGAGAAACCCGTGGGCAAAAGGAAAAATGGCGTCCTGACCGTGCCGGACATAGGCTAATGTCCTGGCGAAGCGCAGTGTCGCCAGGCGGACAGGAGCGGGGATTCGGCTATGACCACGTCGCGGGATGATTCGCCAGGCGCACGGATGTGCGCGGCGTGCTCGACGGACTCCGCGGAGCCGGTTACCGCGACAGAGGACGGATTCTGCCCGTCTTGTGGCCGCCGGGTAGCGGCGGGCAGGGATCACATGGAAACCGACAGGGACCACATGGAAGAGGACCTCGGCCAGGTGGCCGGGGTGAGCGATCGCGGCCTGCGGCACTCGCGGAACGAGGACGCGATGCACTTCGCGGTCGCCGACAACGATGACGGCCCGGTGGTCGTCGCGATCGTCTGCGACGGCGTGTCCTCGGCCCCCCGCCCGCATGACGCGTCCTGGACCGCGGTGCACGCCGGCATCACGCTGCTCGCCGAGGGAGCGGGGCAGGGCGACGACCCGCGCGAGGCGTCCCTGGAGGCGGTCAGGGCCGCCGGCCAGGCGCTCGCCGAGCTCGCCGGCCCGGACGGCGCGCCGGCCACGACCTGGGTGTCCGCGGTCGTCTCGCCGCGGCAGATCACGGTGTGCTGGGTCGGCGACAGCCGCGCGTACTGGCTCGCCGCCAACCCGGCGCGCCCGGTGGGCCCCAACGACACCATGGACATCACCGGCGGGTCCAGGCGCGTCTCGCGGGACGACTCGCTCGCCGAGGAGATCGTCGCGGCGGGCCTCGCGTCCGTGGACGAGGCGCTCGCCTCACCGCAGGCGCACGTGATCACCCGCTGGCTCGGCGCCGACATGTCCGATCCCGAGCCGCACATCGAGCAGTTCAGCCCGCCCGGGGAGGGCGCGCTGCTGCTGTGCTCCGACGGGTTGTGGAACTACCGCCCCGAGGCCGCGGAGCTGGCCTCCATGGCCATGCCCGCCGCGCTGACCCGTCCGCTCGACGCCGCCAGCGACATGGCGAAGTTCGCGCTCGACTCGGGCGGCCTCGACAACATCACGGTCGTCCTCATCCCGTTCCCGCCGCGGCCCGCCGCCGAGCCGCCTACCGCGGTCACGGTCCCCGCGGCCCGATAGTCGCCACCGACGGGCAAACGTCGGTTTTCCAGAAATCCGCGCATGATTGCCCGTTAACCGGGGAGTCGCCTGTCCCGAGGGGAGACGCAGCCGACCGGGACAAGGGAACGCATGCTTGAAACGCTCGTCATCGCCGGGA
Source organism: Trebonia sp. (assembly GCA_036391275.1). GTDB lineage: Bacteria > Actinomycetota > Actinomycetes > Streptosporangiales > Streptosporangiaceae > Trebonia. The sequence continues at coordinate 22,381 of DASWAE010000071.1, read as the reverse complement.
TTGTCGCCGCACCCCTGGGCTCCGCCGCCCTCTTCCTGCCGCGGCCGCCCGCACGGGACACCGCCTACCCGGCCGCCGGTGGCCCGCGGTCCGCCGGATCGTGCTCGCCGTGCTTGGCACCATCGCGCTCGCCGTCGCCGCCGGGGCCATACTCAAGCTGATCGGCGCCACCGGCAGCAACCTCACGGCGGGCGTGGGCACCATGGGGCTGATCAGGCGGGTCGCGCTCGACGAGCTCGGCGGCTGGGACGAATGGTGCATCACCGAGGACGCGGAGATGTCGCTGCGCCTGCTGCGCGCCGGCTGGTCGGGCCTGCACGTCGATGAGTCCGGCGGCCACGGCATCATGCCGCTGACGTTCGAGGCGCTCAAGGGGCAGCGGTACCGCTGGTGCTTCGGCGGCATCCAGATCCTGCGCATGCACCGGCGGTCGCTGCTCCCCGGCCCGGAGACGAAGGAGAACCACCCGTCGGCCGGCCAGCGCTGGGCCTACCTGGCCGGCGGCATCTGCTGTTCCCCACGCTCGGCATGGCCGCCGCCCCGTTCAACAGCTGGGCCGCCCGCCGCGCCGCGCTCCCGCCCTGGCTGCGCGAGCGCCGCCGCACCGAGTACCGCCGCGAGCGCAGCGTGTTCGCCGCGGGCATCCACGCCATGACCAGCTATCCAGAACGAGAGCTTGTTTCACCCCGCCGCGGCCGGTGACCCCCGGTAGCGGCCCGGCCACCCCGCCCGTGGCGTCCGGCCCCGTTGACACGCCTCTATGGCATCTCTAGCGTGCGTTGAGGCGATTACCCGAGAGCGCGAAAGGCTGCGACGAGTTGACGAGCAACCCGCTTGCCCTGCAGTTGTACACGGTAAGAGACGAGCTTGCGTCGGGCCGCGCAGCCGTCCTGGCGGCCATCAGGAGCTTCGGCTACGGCGCCGTTGAGCCCTACGACGTGCTAACCGACCCGGACGCGCTGCGCGCGGACCTCGACGAGGCCGGGCTGGCCGTCTGCTCCGTGCACGCCCGCGCCCTCGGCGATGACGCCGGGGCGCTGCTCGACGGCGCCCGGCGGGTCGGCGCGGACACGGTGATCGTGCCGTCGGTGCCAGCCGAGCGCTTCGCGGACCGCGACGCGGTCGCCGCGCTCGCCCGCGACCTCAACGAGGCCGCCGCCAGGGCGGCCGCCGCGGGACTGCGGTTCGGCTACCACAACCATGCCTTCGAGTTCTCCCAGGTCGACGGCCGGGCTGGGCTCGAGGTCCTCGCCGACGCGCTCGACCAGGGCGTGCTCCTTGAAGTCGACACCTACTGGGCGGCGGTCGGCTGCCAGGACCCGGACGCCGTTCCCGCCCTGCTCGGCAGGCTGGGCGACCGGGTGCGCTACCTGCACGTGAAAGACGGCCCGGTCACCAGGGACGACCCGATGACCGCCGTCGGCACCGGACGGATGCCGGTCGCGGAGATCCTCGCCGCCGCGCGGGCCGCCGAGTGGCACGTGGTCGAACTCGACCGGTGCGCCACCGACATGCTCACCGCCGTCCGCCAGAGCATCGGGTGGCTCACCGGGCGCGGCCTGGCGACCGCGGCCGCCGCCCGATGACCGTTCCCCCGGCGGCCGCCGGCGAGCCGTTCGGCATCGGCGTCATCGGCTGCGGCGTCATCAGCAACCAGTACCTGCGCAACCTCACCGCCTTCCCCGACCTGGCGGTGCTGATCTGCGCCGACCTGGACCCCGGCCGGGCCAAGGCGCAGGCGGCCGCCTACGGCGTGCCGGAGTGGGGCAGCCCCGCCGACGCGCTCGCTCATCCCGGGGTGCGGCTGATCGTGAACCTGACCGTCCCCGCCGCCCACGCCGAGGTGAGCGCCGCCGCGATCGCGGCGGGCAGGCACGTGTGGAGCGAGAAGCCGCTCACCCTCGACGTGGCCGGCGGCCGCGCGCTGCTCGCGGCGGCGCGGGCGGCCGGCGTCCGGGTTGGCTGCGCGCCGGACACCGTGCTCGGCGCCGGCCTGCAGTCCGCCCGGCGGCTCATCGAATCCGGCGCCATCGGGACGCCGCTGTCCGCGCTCACCCTGCTGCAGGGGCCCGGGCCGCAGTCGTGGCACCCCGACCCGGAGTTCCTGTTCGCGCCCGGCGCGGGCCCGCTGTTCGACTTCGGGCCCTACTACCTGTCGGTGCTCGCGGTGCTGTTCGGCCCGGCGCTTCGCGTCGCCGCCATCGGGCGCAGGCCGCGCGAATCGCGCGTCATCGGCTCCGGGCCCCGCGCGGGCACGGAGTTCCCCGTCGCGGTACCCACCTACGTCGCCGCGCTCGCCGAGTACGTCGGCGGCCAGGCCGCCTCCCTGCTGTTCAGCTGGGACTCGCCGCTGCACCGGGCCGGCTTCGTCGAGATCACCGGAACCGAGGCGACCCTCGCGCTGCCCGACCCGAACCGCTTCGACGGCGACCTGCGCATCCGCCGGGCCGGCGACGCCGACTGGACGGTGATTCCCGCCGAGGGAGCGGGGGCCGGCCGCGGCACCGGCGTCCTGGACATGGTCCGCGCCATCCAGGCCGGCGCCGCGCACCGCGCCTCCGGCGAGCTGGCGCTGCACGTGCTGGAGATGATGACCGCCATCGAGCGGTCCGCGGCCGGCGGCGCCTTCGTGCCGGTGGAGAGCCGCTTCGACACCCCCGGCCCCCTTGAGCCACAATGGAACCCATATGTCACAGCGCACTGACACCCTCGACACCGGCAACCCGGGCACTATCGGCGTCGGCATGGTCGGCTACGCCTTCATGGGCAGGGCCCACTCGCTCGCCTGGCACACGGTAAGCCGCGTCTTCGACGTCCCGCTGCGGCCGCGGCTGGCCGCCATCTGCGGCCGGGACAAGGCGGCCGCCGAGGAGGCCGCGGTCCGGCTCGGCTGGGGGGCGGTCGAGACGGACTGGCGCGCGCTGATCGCCCGCGACGACGTCCAGCTCATCGACATCTCCGCGCCCGGCGACCTGCACGCGCCGGTCGCGATCGCCGCCCTCGCCGCGGGCAAGCACGTGCTCTGCGAGAAGCCGCTCGCCAACACCCTGGCGGAGGCCGAGGCGATGAAGGCGGCCGCCGACGCCGCCTACCCCGCCGGCGCCCGCGCCATGGTGGGCTTCAACTACCGCCGGGTTCCCGCGCTGGCCCTGGCCAAACGGCTTGTGGCGGAGGGCCGCCTCGGCCCGCTGCGCCACTTCCGCGCCGTCTACCTGCAAGACTGGCTCGCCGACCCGGGCGCGCCGATGACCTGGCGGATGCAGGCCGAGCGGGCCGGGTCCGGCGCCCTCGGCGACCTCGGCGCCCACGTCGTCGACCTGGCCCGCTACCTGACCGGGGACGAGATCACCGGGGTGTCGGCGGTCAGCGCCACGTTCACCCCCGAGCGGCCGTACGCGGACGGATCGGGCACCGGCACGGTGACGGTGGACGACGCGGTCGTGTTCGCCGCGCGGCTCGCCTCCGGCGCGCTCGCCTCCTTCGAGGTCACCCGGTGCGCCACCGGCCGCAAGAACGGGCTGCGGGTCGAGCTCAACGGGGCCGCGGGCAGCCTCGCGTTCGACCTTGAGCGGCTCAACGAGCTCGAGTTCTTCTCCGCCGCGGGCGAGCACGGCGCGGGCGGTGACGACACGGGCGGTTTCCGCCGCGTCCTGGTCACCGAGCCCGGCCACCCCTACCTGTCCGCCTGGTGGCCGCCCGGGCACGTGCTCGGCTGGGAGCACACGTTCACGCACCAAGCGGGTGACCTGCTGACCGCGATCGCGGACGGCCGGCAGCCGCTGCCGTCGTTCGATGACGGCCTTGCGGTGCAGCGGGTACTCGACGCGGTGGCGCGCAGCGCCGCCTCCGGCAACTCGTGGGAGCGCGTTGTGCACCCCGTCCACCCCGCGCACGCCGGCCAGCCGGTACATGCGGAGGACGGCAGCACGGAAGGGGGCCGGTAATGGCACGGCCTTTTACCCTTTTCACCGGGCAGTGGGCGGACCTGCCGTTCGAGGAGGTGTGCCGGCTGGCGAGCTCGTGGGGCTACGACGGCCTTGAGATCGCCTGCTGGGGCGACCACTTCGAGGTCGACCGGGCGCTGCGCGAGGACGGTTACCTGGCCGGGCGGCACGCGCTGCTCGACAAGTACGGCCTCAGGTGCTGGGCGATCTCCGCCCACCTGGTCGGCCAGGCGGTGTGCGACCACCCGATCGACGAACGGCACCAGGGCATCTTGCCGGCCCGCATCTGGGGCGACGGCGAGCCGGAAGGAGTGCGCCGTCGCGCCGCGGCCGAGATCGCGGACACGGCCCGGGCGGCGGCCGCCTTCGGCGTGCGGACCGTGATCGGCTTCACCGGCTCATCGATCTGGCACACGGTCGCCATGTTCCCCCCGGTGCCGGAGGCGATGATCGAGCGCGGCTACGCGGACTTCGCGGAGCGCTGGAACCCCGTGCTCGACGTGTTCGACGCCGAGGGCGTGCGGTTCGCCCACGAGGTGCACCCGGGCGAGATCGCCTACGACTTCTGGACGGCGCACCGCGCGCTCGACGCGGTCGGCCGCCGGGCCGCGTTCGGGCTGAACTTCGACCCGAGTCACTTCGTCTGGCAGGACCTCGACCCAGTCGCCTTCCTCGGCGAGTTCAGGGACCGGATCTACCACGTGGACTGCAAGGAGGCGCGCAAGCGGCTCGACGGCCGCAACGGCCGCCTCGGCTCGCACCTGCGGTGGGGCGACCCGCGGCGCGGCTGGGACTTCGTGTCCGCGGGACGGGGCACCGTGCCGTGGGAGGACGTGTTCCGCATGCTCAACTCGATCGGCTACGCCGGCCCGATATCGGTCGAATGGGAGGACGCCGGGATGGACCGGCTGCAGGGCGCGCCGCAGGCGCTGGCGTTCCTGCGCCAGTTCGACTTCGACCCGCCCGCGGCGGCCTTCGACGCCGCGTTCAGCTCGGGCGGGTGATCTTCGCCGCCCGCTTTCGTTCGGGCAACTGACCCCCGTCACCCGCGTTGCGCGCGCGGCTGCCCCGCACCGCCATTGCGGGTGGCCCGTTGATGAATTTCTGGTTAGCTCCCGGCGACGTGGTGGCGTATCTGCCTGGGCCCACTTGAAATGCGGACGTACTACGGTAAAAAGGAAACCTGTCGCGACGCGTGCCCCTGGGCTCGCGGCCGGGACAGCTGGGTCATGGGCATCGCTGCGGCCGGGAGCAGGGACGGGATGTCGGGATCAATGGCTGCGGCCGGCACGCGCTTGGGCGGGCCGGCCGATGCGGCGCGGCCGGACGGCGCGGGATCCCGGTGATCACCGAGCAGGCGGCCGCCGAGCGGGTGACCGCGGCGCTCGCGGAGCGGGACGCCATCCAGGCGAACCTCCTCGAGCTTGACAGCAGCTTCGCCAAGCAGGTGCTCGAGGGCGCGACCCTGTCCGGTACGACGCGGGACCGCTGGGCCACCGCGTCGACGGCGCTCGCCACCCTGTGGGAAACCTTCCTGGCCTACTCGGCCGTCATCGACCGGGTCGCCGCGCTCGGCACCGGGCCGAAGCGCCCCGCCCGCAAGGACCTGCCCGAGCTCAGCGACCTGCTCACCGAGGGCTGCGTCCAGCTGCCAGGCGCCCCGGTGCCGCTCGCCCGCAGGGACCTGGCGGCCATCGCCCGCCCGCCGGTCACCCTGGCCGCCGCCGTCGGCGCCATGCGCCGGCTGTTTACCCAGGTAACCGAGGTGACCTCGGCCGTCGAGTCGGTCTGGGCCGCCATCGGCGCGCCGCTCGACGCGGCGACCGGGGACCTCGCCCGCTGCGGGCCGCTCGCCGTCGGCCTCGGCGCGGACACCGAGGCGGAGCTCCGCTCGCTCTCCGACGAACTCCAGGCGCTGCGCGCCGCCGCGAACGCGGACCCGCTGGCCCTGTGGCACCCGGATCCCGCGGGAGCGGCACCGGGCGGCCGTGCCGACACCTCGGCCGCCGACCGGCTGCGCGAGCGCGCGGCGGCGCTCGCCGCCCGGATCGACGAGCTCGACCGGGTGCGGCGGCAGGCCCGGCTCCGGATCGACGGGCTCACCGCCGCCGTGGCCGGCGCCCGCGCCGCCCGCCAGGACGCCGTTGCCGCGTGGCGGGAGGCGGCGGCACGGGTCAGCGCGCTGCCCCCGCCCCCGCCCGACATCGGCGAGCCGCCGCTGGCCGGCCTGGACGCCCTCGCGGCGCGCGGCCAGTGGAGCCGGCTGGCGGCGGAGCTCGACCGGTGCGAGGCGGACCTGGCCGCGGCGGGCGCCCAGACCGCCGGGCTGCGCCAGGCGGCGGCGGCCGCGGTCGACAAGCGCGACGAGCTGCGCGGGCTGCTGCGCGCCTACAAGGCCAAGGCCGCCCGCCTCGGCGCGGCCGAGGACGCGGACCTGGCCGGCCGCCACGAGCACGCTTACCAGCTGCTGTGGACGGCACCATGCGACCTGGCCGCCGCCGAGGCCGCCGTGGCGGACTACCAGCGTGCGATCCTGGCGACGAAGGGACGGCAATGACCGCTGCGGCATGCACCCAGACCCCGGGGTGCGGCGGAACCATCGAGGACGGGTACTGCAACGTCTGCGGCCTGGCGCCAGCCGCGCGCCCGGCCGCGTCGCCCGGCCGGCCCGCCCCGCCGTCGCCCGGCGGTGGCTGGGCGCCGGTCCCCGGCTCCGCCAGCATCCGCTACGCGGGCGCCAGCCCCGCGGCCGGGCCGGCCAGCGGGAGCTCAGGCAGCGGGGGCTCGGGCAGCGGCGGGTCACCGAGCGGCGGCTCACCCAGCGGCGGTACCGGCGGCGTCGGCTGGGGGAGCGCGGGCTCCGGGAGCGCCGGGTCGGGATCGGTGAGCACCGGCAGCCTGTCGGGTACCCACGGCTCCCGGTCATCGAGCGGCCGGTCATCGCGCGGCCGGCTCGGCGCCGGCCTCGTCGCGGTACCACCCGTTCCCGCCCTCGACCCGGCGGCGGCCGTGCTCGCCGACCCCCGGGTACCGGAGAACCGCCGGTCCTGCGGCAACTGCGGCCAGCCGGTCGGCCAGTCGCGCGATGGCAGGCCCGGCCCAACGGACGGGTTCTGCCCGAACTGCGGCACCCGCTACTCCTTCAGCCCGAAGCTGGTGCCCGGCGAGCTCGTGGCCGGGCAGTACGAGGTGCTCGGCTGCCTCGCCCACGGCGGCCTCGGCTGGATCTACCTGGCGCGGGACCGCAACGTCAGCAACCGCTGGGTGGTGCTCAAGGGCCTGCTCAACACCGGGGACGCGGACGCGATGGCCGCCGCGGTCGCCGAGCAGCGGTTCCTCGCCCAGGTCGAGCACCCGAACATCGTCCGGATCTACAACTTCGTGCAGCACACCAGCCGGCGCGACGGCGAGACGGCCGGCTACATCGTGATGGAGTACGTGGGCGGCAAGTCGCTCAAGCAGATCCGGCTCGAGGCGCGGCAGCGCGGGCTGGAGGCGGGGCAGCACGGCGCCGCGGTACCGCTCGCCCACGCGCTCGCGTTCGCGCTTGAGATCCTGCCCGCCCTGGGCTACCTGCACGACCGCGGTCTTGTCTACTGCGACTTCAAGCCGGACAACGTCCTGCAGCACGAAGAGCAGCTCAAGCTCATCGACATGGGCGGCGTCAGGTACATCGACGGCGACGGCCCGATCTACGGGACGGTCGGCTACCAGGCACCGGAGATCGAGACGGACGGGCCGTCGCCCTGCTCCGACCTGTACACGGTGGGCCGCACGCTGGCGGTGCTGACCTTCGATTTCGCCGGCTTCCAGGGCAAGTACCGGTTCACGCTGCCCGACGACCAGCCGCTGCTCCGCGAGCACCCGTCCTACGCCAGGCTGCTGCGCCGGGCCACGCACCGCGACCCTGGCCGCCGGTTCCAGTCGGCGGGCGAGATGGCGGAACAGCTCATCGGCGTGCTCCGCGAGGTGCTCTCGGCCGATGACGGGCAGCCCCGGCCGGCGTTCTCCGGCCTGTTCAGCCCCGAGCTGCGGGCCGTCGGCACCGACCTGGTCCCGGTGCCCGCGGACGGGAACGGCGCCCTCGCCGTGCCCGTGCCGCCACTGGCCGAGGTGATCGCCGGGCTGCCCGCCCCGCTCACCGACGGCTCCGACCCGGCGGCCGGCTACCTGGCCACGCTGGCCGGCTTCGACCCCGCGCAGCAGGCGCAGGCGCTGCGCGGCGCGGTCGCGGGCGACGCCGGCGTCCCGCCGGAGGTGGCGGCGTCACCGGAGACCCGGCTCGCGCTCGCCCGCGCGCTGATCGCGGCCGGCGACCTGAACGGGGCGCAGGCAGCCCTGGCCGAGCTGCCCGCCGGCCAGGCGGACTGGCGGGCCACCTGGTACGCCGGGCTCTGCGAGCTGGCCGCCGGCCGGCCAGACCGGGCGCGGGCGGCGTTCAGCGCCGTCTACGACGAGCTGCCGGGGGAGCTCGCGCCCAAGCTCGCGCTCGGCTTCGCCGCCGAGGCGGCCGGCGACACGGCCGCCGCGCGGTACTACTTCGGGCTGGTGTGGACCATCGACCGCTCCTACGTCAGCGCCGGCTTCGGCACGGCCCGCGCCTGCCTGGCCGGCGGTGACCGGATCGCCGCGATCGCCGCGATCGCCGCGGTGCCGGAGACCTCCAGCCACCACGCCGCGGCGCAGATCGCGGCCGTCCGGCTGCTCGTCGCCGGCGGGGCCAGACGGTCCGAGGACGACCTGCGCCAGGCCGACTTCCGCCTCGGCAAGCTGTCCCTCGACGACAACGACCCGCGCAGGCACCAGCTCGCCGTGGAGATCCTGCGGGCCGCGCTCGACTGGGTGTCGCTGGCACCCGCCGCCAGGAACGGCGCGGCACCAGCCGCCGGCCAGCTCATCCTCGGCTGCGAGCCGAACGAGCGGGCGCTGCGCTTCGGGCTCGAGCGCGGCTACCGCGCGCTCGCCAACCTGCTGCCTGAGCGGCGGGTCGAACTGGTGGACATGGCGAACACCGTCCGGCCCAGGACCTGGATTTGAAGCGGCTAACCGACATGGACATGAACCCTGCCGGACGTCGCGGGGTACGGGGGGCGATCCCCCGGGAGATTGGAGCGATCGATGACAGGCCTGCCCGGATTCCACGTGGACATCGACCAGAACCCGTACCTGCCAGTCGGCGGGCGGGACGTGAGCGCGATCGTCACCGTGACCGCGGACGCGACCGGGGCCGGCCCGGGTGCGGCGGCGCCGGACGGGGGCAGCGCGGAGATCGTCATCATCGACTGCTCGGGGTCGATGGACTACCCGCCCACCAAGATGACCGAGGCGCGCGCGGCCACCGCGGCGGCCGTGGACGTGATCAGGGACGGGACCTGGTTCGCGATCATCGCGGGCACCTCCACCGCCTGGCCGGTCTACCCTGCCGACGGGTCGATGGCGCTGGCCGGGGAACGGACCCGGGGGGAGGCGAAGGCGGCGCTGCGGCGGCTGCGGGCCAGCGGCGGCACCGCGATCGGCCAGTGGCTGCGGCTGGCGAACCAGGTGTTCCAGGGCTGCCCGGCCACGCTGCGGCACGCGATCTTGCTGACCGACGGGAAGAACCAGCACGAGAAACCGGAAGAGCTCGCCGCCGCGATCAGCGCGTGCGAGGGGGTGTTCCGCTGCGACTGCCGCGGGGTCGGCACCGACTGGGAGGTCAGCGAGCTGCGGAAGGTGTCCACCGCGCTGCTCGGCAGTGTCGACATCGTGGTCGACCCGGCGGGCCTGGCCGCCGACTTCGAGGAAATGGTGCGCGGCGCGATGAGCAAGCAGCTGCCCGACGTGCTGCTGCGGGTGTGGACGCCGCAGACCGCCGCGGTCAAGTTCGTCAAGCAGGTCGCCCCGGCGATCGACGACCTGACCGGCCGCCGCGTGGCGTCGGGGGCGCAGGCGGGCGATTACCCCACCGGGGCGTGGGCGCCGGGGGAGAGTCGCGACTACCACGTGGCGGTCACGGTGAGCCCGGCGAACCTGGGCCAGGAGCTGCTCGCCGCGCGGGTCAGCCTGGTCGCCACCTCCGCCGCCAACCCGGCGGGCGAGGTGCTCGGCCAGGGCCGGATCGTGGTGACCTGGACCGAGGACGAGGCGCTGTCGACCAGGATCAACGGCCGGGTCGCGGGGTACACCGGGCAGGCGGAGCTGGCCGCCGCGATCGCCGAGGGCCTGGAGGCGAGCAAGCAGGGGAACGAGGAGGTCGCCACCGCACGGCTGGGCCGGGCGGTCGCGCTGGCGCACCAGGCGGGCAACCAGGACATGGCGCGGCTGCTGGCCGGGGTGGTCGACGTGGTGGACGAGGCCACCGGCACCGTCCGGCTCAAGCGCAAGGTCGACGCCGCCGCCGAGATGGCCCTCGACACCCGCTCCACCAAGACCGTCCGGGTCAGGAAGGGCTAGCGGTGGCGACCTGCCCGTCCGGTCACCAGTCGGCCAGCGACGACTTCTGTGACGTGTGCGGGGTCCTGATCGGCGCGGCGCCCAGCCTCGGGCCCGGCCTGGACCCCGGCGCGGGCCCCGCCGCGGGACCTGACAGCGGCATGGCAGGCGGCGGCACGGTCGTCGAGGCGGCACCCCGGTGGTCCGAGTCGTGCCCGGTCTGCGGCACCCCCCGCGACGGCCAGTTCTGCGAGTCCTGCGGCCACAACTTCGCCGTCCCGGCCAGCGGCGCGGCTCAGCCGGCGCCCGTCCCGCCCGTCACTGCCGCTCAGCCGCGCAGCCCGCGGATCCCGGACACTCCGGCCCGGGACGCCCAGGCCACGATCGATCCGTGGCCGGCCGTCTCCGTGCCGGTCGGCCCCGTGCCTGGCTCCGCCGCGCCGGCCGGCGCCACGTGGACCGCCGTGGTGAGCGCGGACCGTGCCTACTACGACAGCGTCCAGGCGGCGAGCGGCCCGGACGCGGCCCGCATCGAGTTTCCCGCCTACTGCCCGCAGCGGCGGTTCCCGCTCGACCGCGCCGAGATCCGGATCGGCAGGCACAGCGCGTCGAGCGGCATCTCCCCGGAGATCGACCTGTCCGTCCCGCCGGCCGACCCGGGCATATCCCGGCTGCACGCGGTGCTGCTGCGGGCCGCGGACGGCGGCTGGGCCATCGTCGACCCCGGTTCGGCGAACGGGACGCTGCTGAACGGCGCCGAGCTCACGGCCGGCCAGGTCGTCCCGGTTCACGACGGCGACACGATCCACCTTGGCGCCTGGACCGAGTTGCGGCTCACCCGCGGGTAACGGCGCCGGCCCGGCCGCGCCGCCGCGTTAGGCGAACGCTTGGCGGCAACCAGGTGAATATCTGCCGCATCGTCCCTTGTGGCGATTACGGCTGGTGCCGCGCCCGGTAACAATTGCCGCGTACCCGGTGGATTCGGTCGGCCGATGGCGGCCGCCGCGGCGATGAGGAGCCGGTCACGGTGACGGGCACAGGACTCACGCGATGGCTCAACCAAGGCCGGCCGTACCCCGTTTCCGCAGGTGTGCGGCGTCGCGCGCCGGTGTACCGCCCGCTGGTGGCCGCGCTGCGCGCGGCGGCCGCGACCGGTGCCGCCGTGCTCGCCGGAGCCTGCGCTGGCACGGCACAGCCGGCCGGCCCGGGCGCCCAGCCCGCCGGCCCTGGCATCCACTCCGCGTCGGCCCTGTCCGCGACGCCGGCGACGATCTCGGAGACGGGCAGCAGCCTGCTCGCCCCCCAGGCGCAGACCTGGGCGAGGGCGTACGAGCGGGCCAACCCGGGCGTCACGGTCAACGTCACGTCGACAAGCTCCGGCACGGGCATCTCCGCGGCGAGCGCGGGCACGGCCGACATCGGCGCCTCCGACGCCTACCTGTCGAGCGGTGACCTGGTGCAGAGCCCCACCCTGCTCAACATCGCGCTGACCGTGTCGGCGCAGACGGTCATCTACAACATCCCCGGCCTCAGCCAGGGCAGCCACGTCAGCCTGGACGGCCAGGTCCTCGCGGAGATCTACCAGGGGACCATCACGATGTGGAACGACTCACGGATCGCCGGCCTCGGCCAGAACAAGGGCCTCTCGCTGCCGCCGCTCAAGATCGTCCCGCTGCACCGCGGCGGCAGCTCCGGCGACACCTTCCTGTTCACCAGCTACCTGTCGACCCAGGACCCCGCCTGGGACGCCGCGATCGGGTACGGCACGACGGCCGAGTGGCCGTCCGTGCCCAGCGTGACCAGCGCGGGCGACGCCGCCGGCGAGACGAGCAGCACCGCGATGCGCAGCGCCTGCGAGCACACCCCCGGCTGCATCGGCTACAACGGGATCAGCTACCTGTCCGGGGCGCTGGCGGGTCACCTCGGCTACGCCAGCCTGAAGAACAGCGCCGGCTCCTACACGCTGCCGGCCTCCGCGGCGATCAAGGCGGCGGTAGGCAGCTTCGTGCCGCTCACCCCGCCCAACGGGACCATCTCGATGATCGACGGGCCCGCCCCTACCGGGTACCCGATCGTGAACTACGAGTACGCCGTGGTCAAGGCCGTGCAGCCGGACGCGGCGAAGGCCAGTGCGCTCAGGGCCTTCCTGCGCTGGGTCATCACCACCGGGAACGGCCCCTCCTACCTGGAGAACCTCGGCTTCCAGTCGCTGAGCGGCCCGCTGGTGACGCTCGGCGAGCAGCAGATCGCGGAGATCCGCTGATGACCGCCACGCTGACCCCGGCCCCGTCGGCCAGCCCCGCGTCCGGCCGGGCCCGCCCCGCGCCACGGCGCCGTTCCCTCGCGGCGGCGCGCCGCCATGGCTTCAACACCCCCGCCACGCTGCGCGCCCTGCTCGCCAGCCTGGTCCTGCTCTCGCTCGCCTGGGGCGCGTTCGGCGGCTGGGTCGCCACCGTGCACTCCTCGGCCGCCCAGTCCCTGGTCAGCGTGGACGAGCCGCTCAGCCTCGATGCCAGGCAGATGTACCAGGCGATCGCCGACGCCGACGCGACGATCACCGCGGCCTACCTCACCCGCTCGCAGCCGCCGCTCGCGCAGTTGCAGCGCTACTCAAGCGACATCGCGGCGGCCGCCACGGACCTGTCCCGGCTGCGATCGGGCGGCGGCAGCCAGGCGGCGCTCAGTTCGCTCGCCGCGCTGAGTGCCGGGCTGCCCGTCTACACCGGGGACGTCGCCAAGGCACAGGCCGAGTACGCGATGGGCTTCCCCCTGACCGGCGGCTCGTTCTTCCAGGTCGCCTCCGAGGAGGCCCACCTCGTCCTGCTGCCCGCCGCCAACAGCGTCTTCACGCAGGAGAACGCGGCACTCGCCGCGGCGAGCGGCGACGCGACCGGCTGGCTCACCTTGATCGCCGCCCTGCTTCTCGCCCTCGTCACCGGCATCGTCCTGTACCGGGCCCAGCGATGGCTCACCAGGCGTACCAACCGGATGTTCAGCCCCGGGCTGGTCCTCGCCTCGGCGCTGCTCATCATCAGCGTGGCGTGGCTGGCCGCGGGTTTCCTCACCGCCCGCTCGGACTTTGGCCGGGGCTTCGGGCACGGCTCGGCGCCCGCCGAGAACCTGGCCCTGGCCTCCATCGGCGTGCAGCAGATCAGGGGAGACGCGGTACTGAACGTCATCTCCCGCAGCGGCAACGCCTCCTTCGCCGACGACTTCGCCGCGGTGAGCAAGCAGGTCGGTCCCGGCGCGGGCAGCTGGCTCGGCGCGGCGGCGGCCGCCCAGGAGCCGGGCGGCCGCGGCGCCGCCCTGGTGACGCAGGCGGAGCGGGAGGCGACCGCCTGGTACGCGGCGAACGGCCGGGTGTACGCCCTCGGCACCAGGGCACGGTACGCGGCGGAGCGGGCCAGCGTCGTCGCGGCCGGACCCGGCGGCACCGCCACCGGGTACGACGCCCTTGAGGGCCGCCTCGGCGCGGCGATCAACGCCGACCAGGGCGTCTTCCAGGCTGCCGCCAGCGCCGGCGCCAGCGCGCTCAGCCCGCTCGCCGGGGTGGTGATCGCCGGGGCGCTGCTGATGGCGCTCTGCTGCGCGTGGGCCTTCAGCCGCCGGCTCGCGGAATACCGCTAAGCTCCTTGTGCTGCCCGCGCGCAAGCCGGGAGAAGCCGCACAATAAGACCACGACCGAAAACGTCATAGCTGCCCGAGGAGGGACGGTGGCCGGGGAATCCCCTGCGCAGCTGAGCGGCCCGCTGAGCGGGCTCGCCCCCGGCTCCCGCGTGGGCGGGTACCTGCTGGAACGGCTGATCGGCGTGGGCGGGATGGCGGCCGTCTACCAGGCGCGCGACGAGCGGCTCGGCCGGGTGGTAGCGCTCAAGCTGCTCGCGGGCGACGAGGCGCTGCGCAAGCGGTTCGTGCGCGAGGCCCGGGCGGTCGCGGCGGTCGACCACCCGCACATCATCCCCGTGTACGAGGCGGGCGAGTCCGACGGCGTGCAGTTCATCGCGATGCGGTTCGTGGCAGGCGGCACCCTGCAGGGGGTCATCAGGAACAACGGCGCGCTGCCGCCACGGCGCGCGGCGGCGTTCATCTCCCAGGTAGCGTCCGCGCTGGACGCGGCGCACGCCGCGGGCCTGGTGCACCGAGACGTCAAGCCGGGCAACATCCTGGTCGACGCGCGGCGCGGCGGCCCCGAGCACACCTACCTGACCGACTTCGGCATCGCCCGGGCGATGCTGTCCGCGGGCACGCTGACGAACGCGGGCCAGTTCCTCGGCACCCCCGACTACGCCGCGCCCGAGCAGATCAACGGCCACCCGGTCGATGGCCGCGCCGACCAGTACGCGCTCGGCTGCGTGGCCTACGAGGTGCTCAGCGGCACGGTCCCGTTCGTGCGGGAAATGCCGCTCGCCGTGCTCTACGCGCACCTGTCCACCCCGCCGTCGCAGGTGACCTTGGCCCGCCCGGACCTGCCCTTCGCCGTCAACGAGGTGCTCAATACCGCGCTCGCGAAGGTCCCCGCCGACCGCTACCCCAGCTGCGCCGACTTCGCCGACGCGCTGCGCGACGCGCTCGGCCTCGACCCCTACGACCCGTCCCGCTCCGCCCGCCCCCCCACGACCGCGGTCCCGGTCCAGCCGCCCATCTCCCCGACGCTGCCGCTAACCCCGCCCGGTGCCCCCCGCGAGCCCGGTCCCGCCCCTGTCCGCGCCCCGGCGCCCCAGCCCCCCGCCGCGGCGACCTGGACCGCGGTGGTGACCACCGACCGCGCCTACTACGACAGCGTCTGCGCGGTCAACGAGCAGGACACCGCGTCGATCAGCTTCCCCGGCGAGCTGCCAGAGCGCCGCATCCCGCTCACCGGCGCCGAGGTAAGAATCGGCCGCCGCAGCGTCTCCCGCGGCATCGAGCCCGAGATCGACCTCATCGGCCCGCCCCGCGACCCCGGCGTCTCCCGCCTGCACGCCAAGCTCGTCCCGGCCCCCGACGGCAGCTGGACGGTCGTCGACCTCGGCACGGAAAACGGCATCACCGTCAACGGCCAGGACGTCCCCTCCGGCGACTCCGTCCCCCTCCGCCCCGGCGACCGCATCCACCTAGGCGCCTGGACCAAGATCACCATCACCCGCGGCTAAGAGGCCGCGACCAGCGAGGCGGAGCGGCACCGATGCCCGGGAACGCCCCGCAGCGAGCATCCTCAGCACCGCCAGCCCCACCGCCACCATGACACCACAATCCTTCATGAAAGCGGCCCGCCAAGGCGGATCAGGCGATGCCAGGCATCACGAGGCCGGTCAGTACTTCGGCCCGACGAACTCATCGAGCCGCGCGACGGCCGTTTGCCGTCACGAGAGCCGCGGAAATATCTGCCGGAACTGACCGGCTATGCCGCAAGAAGTGCCCCGGGTGGGATTCGAACCCACACTGTGCGGGTTTTGAATCCGCTGGCTCTCCCGGTTGGCCTACCGGGGCACTGACCATACATCCGGTTCGAGGACGGTGGTCGGAAACAATCTACAGCTTCCCGGTAGGCTCTACGACGTGAGCGAGAATGCGTTGCGTGTCGTGATTGCCGAGGATGAGGCCCTGATCCGCCTGGACCTCAAGGAGATGCTCGAGGAAGAAGGCTACTCGGTGGTAGCCGAGGCGGCCGACGGCGAGGCGGCGGTGGAGAAGGTGACCGCGCTCAAGCCGGACCTGGCCATCTTCGACGTCAAGATGCCGGTGCTCGACGGGATCTCCGCCGCCGAGCGGATCGCCGCCGACCGGATCGCCCCGGTCGTGATCCTCACCGCCTTCTCGCAGCGGGAGCTGGTTGAGCGCGCCAGGGACGCCGGAGCTATGGCCTACCTTGTGAAGCCGTTCACGAAAGCGGACCTGGTGCCCGCCATCGAGATGGCGGTCAGCCGGTACACCGAGATCAAGGCCCTGGACGATGAGGTCAGCACGCTCAAGGACCGGCTGGAGGTCCGCAAGCTGCTTGACCGCGCCAAGGGCCTGCTGCAGTCCGAGCACGGCCTGACCGAGCCGCAGGCATTCCGCTGGATCCAGAAGACGTCCATGGACCGCCGCCTGACGATGCGCAAGGTCGCCGAGGCCGTGATCGAGGGCACCCTCGGCGCGACTACGAAGAATGATCAGAAGGCCGATTAGCGTGGAGGGGACCCGGGGACCCGTTGGTACCGTGCCCGCCTTCCCCGGGCTGACACGTTCTCTACTTGGACCCCCGGGCCCGCTGTCGTTACGTTAGCGACATCGAGTGTCCACGGCAAAGCCAAGTTGGGACGCGGGACGGCCCGCGGTTGCCTGCCGATTCCGGTCCGTTCACCCAAGTACGTCACCATTTGCCGTCATTCGACCTCGATGCGGCAACTCGGCAGCCGCATAGCGGCTGCGAACTGGGCAATCCTGACGCCCGTTTGACCGTTACAAGGCGTCCTGGCAGGCGGTTGGCAGCGGACGGTAACCGGTCCGCTATAGATAACAATCTCGCAGCATCGGCGTGTCGCGGCCCGTGCCATCGGTGATCGGCGCAGCCGGCTGGCCGCGCGGACGTCAGTGGCCCGGTCGTCGTCCCCCGGGGCTAAGCTGCGAAGGGTGAACGACAGGCTGCTGCTGCTCGACGGCCACTCACTGGCCTACCGCGCGTGGTTCGCGCTGCCCGTGGAGAACTTCGCCACCACGACCGGACAGCCGACCAACGCCGTCTACGGCTTCACCGCGATGCTCATCAACGTGCTGCGCGATGAGAAGCCGACGCGCGTCGCGGTGGCGTTCGACCGCGGCGAGCCCACGTTCAGGCACGAGAAGTACGTGGAGTACAAGGCGGGCAGGACCAAGGCGCCGGATGAGTTCCGCAGCCAGATCAGCCTGATCTTCGAGGTGCTCGACGCCCTCGGCATCCGGCACCTGTCCGCGCCCGGCTACGAGGCCGACGACATCATCGCCACCCTCGCCACGCAGGCGGAGCGAGCCGGCGACGACGTCCTCATCGTCACCGGCGACCGGGACACGTTCCAGCTCATCTCCGACAAGACCACGGTGCTGTACAACAGCCGCGGCGTGTCCGACATGCGGCGCTACGACCCGGCGTCCCTGCTGGAGAAGTACGGCCTCACCCCCGCCCAGTACCCGGACTTCGCCGCGCTGCGCGGCGACCCGAGCGACAACCTGCCGTCCATCCCCGGCGTCGGCGAGAAGACCGCGACCAAGTGGATCACCGACTTCGGCTCGCTTGAGAACCTCGTCAACCGGGTCGGCGAGGTGAAGGGCAAGGCGGGCGACGCGCTGCGCGAGCACCTGGGCAACGTGCTGAACAACCGCGAGCTCACCACGCTGGTCCGCGACCTGCCCGCGGAGGTCGTCGGCGTCACCCCGGCCGACCTCACCCCCGAGCCGTGGGACCGCGAGAAGATCCACCAGCTCTTCGACACCCTGCAGTTCCGCGTGCTGCGCGACCGCCTGTACCAGACGTTCCCTGACGGCCTGCCCGGCGCCATCCGCACGGGCGCCGCGGCGGCGTCCCCCGCCGCCGGGAAGCCGACGGCTTTCGAGGTCGACGCATCCGTCCTCGGCCCCGAGGAGGTCCGCGCCTGGCTGGAGGAACACGCATCGCCCGAACGGATGGGGCTTGCTCTAGACGGCCAGTGGCTTGGCGGCAAGGGCCGGGTGACCGGCATCGGGATCGCCGCCCCCGATGGCACGGGCGCCTTCATCGACCCGGTCGTGCTCACCCCCGACGACGAGGGCGCGCTGGGGGAGTGGCTCGCGGCAGAGGACCACCCCAAGGCGCTGCACGACGCCAAGGGACCGATGCACGCGCTGGCATCGCACGGCTTCGTTCTGCGTGGACTTACCTCTGACACCGCCCTCGCCGCGTACCTCGCACTGCCCGGCCAGCGGACGTTCGACCTTGCCGACCTCGCGCTGCGCTATCTCGGCAAGGAGCTGAGCGACCCCTCCGGCGACAACGTGCAGCTCACCCTGGACGGGTCGGGGGAGGAGGAAGTGGCGCTCGCGCTCGTGCTGCGCGCGCGGGCGACGCTCGACCTCGCCGCCGCGCTCGACGCGGACCTGGAGCGGCGCGGCGCGACCCGGCTGCTTGCGGAGATCGAGCTGCCGCTCGTCACCGTCCTGGCGGAGATGGAGCGGACCGGGATCGCCGCCGACACCCACCACTTCGCGGAGATGTCCGCGACGCTGTACGGGGAGGTGAAGCGGGCCGAGCAGGCGGCCTACGACATCGTCGGCAAGGAGTTCAACCTCGGCTCGCCGAAGCAGCTGCAGGAGATCCTCTTCGACCAGCTCGGATTGCCGAAGACCAAGCGGATCAAGACCGGTTACACCACGGACTCAGAGGCGCTGACCAAACTGCTCGTAGAAACCGGCCACCCGGTCCTCGAGCACCTCATGCGCCACCGCGACGTCAGCAAGCTCAAGTCCTTCGTGGACATCCTGACTCTGGCGACCGGCGACGACGGGCGCATCCACACCACGTTCAACCAGACGATCGCCGCGACCGGGCGCCTGTCGTCCACCGATCCGAACCTGCAGAACATCCCGATCCGCACCGAGGAAGGCCGCCGCATCCGCGAGGGCTTCATCGTCGGGCCCGGCTACGAGACGCTGCTCACCGCGGACTACTCGCAGATCGAGCTGCGCATCATGGCCGACCTGTCCGGCGACGAGGCACTGATGGCGGCGTTCGCGTCGGGTCACGACTTCCACGCCGCGACCGCCTCCCGGGTGTTCGGCGTCGACCCGCACACGGTGACGCAGGAGCAGCGGGCCAAGATCAAGGCGATGAACTACGGGCTCGCCTACGGCCTGTCCGCGTTCGGCCTGTCGAACCAGCTGCGCATCTCCGTCGAGGAGGCGCGCGGCCTGATGGACGACTACTTCACGGAGTTCGGCGGCGTCCGCGACTACCTCCAGTCGATCGTCGCCCAGGCCAGGCTCGACGGCTACACCTCCACGATCATGGGCCGCCGCCGCTACCTGCCCGACCTCACCTCGGACAACCGGCAGCGCCGGGAGATGGCCGAGCGGATGGCGCTCAACGCGCCGATCCAGGGCTCGGCCGCCGACGTGATCAAGGTGGCGATGCTCCGGGTCGCCGCCGCGCTGAAGTCAGCCGGCCTGAAGTCGCGGATGCTGCTGCAGGTGCACGACGAGCTGATCTTCGAGGCGGCCCCGGGCGAGCTTGACGCGCTGACCTCCCTGGTGAAGTCGGAGATGAGCGGCGCCGCCAGCCTGCGCGTCCCGCTCGAGGTATCCACCGGCACCGGCCGCAGCTGGGCGGAAGCCGCCCACTAGCCGAGCGCCCGCGGCCGCGCCGGAACACTGCGCTGAAAACACCATGAGCATTACTAAGATCCCGGCAATCGCGGCCGCGGAAAGGCGATGGCTCCTACGATTTGCGGTGCGGTGACTGGAAGATCGCTTAGTACATTCTGAGTACTTGCTTAATGTTATTTTAATATCTGCTTAATCTGAGTTTATCGTCACCGCGGAATGGCAGTAGCTGACGCCGACACTTCGCGCCGATGGGGACATCCGATGGATTCCGTTAACTCAGAGGTATGGGAAGGTAACTCAGAGGTAGTCGAAGGCGAGCAGGCGCCGCCCGCCGCGTCCCGCGCGGACCCGCCTTTCCTGGCGCGGATCACCCGGCCGCTCGCTGCCCGGCTACCCGGCCCACTCGGACAGGGGGCGCTCGCCTTCGCGCTCTACCTGGGCGTGTTCGTGATCGGATTCGGGTTGCCGCTTGCCCGTCACCTGAACCAGCCGAACCTCCGGCAGTACTGGACGGACGTTCAGTTCTACGCCTGGTCCTTGCGCTGGTGGCCCTATGCCGTGTCGCACGGGGTCAATCCCCTGTTCTCCAGCCAGATCGGGGCGCCGCACGGCTACAGCCTGGCCTGGGCGAGTACCGCTCCGTCGGTGGACTTGCTGATGTGGCCGGTCACGGCGGCGTTCGGCGTGCTGGTGTCGTACAACGTGGTGCTGCTGCTCGTGCCACCGGTCTCGGCCTGGGCGGCGTTCGTCCTCGCCCGCCGGCTCACCGGCCGGTTCTGGCCGTCGCTGCTCGCTGGCGCCGTCTACGGCTTCTGCCCGTACGAGCTGATGCACAACTGGCAGGGCCAGCCCAACCTCACCGTGACCGGGCTGTTCCCGCTCATGGCGTACCTGGTGCTGCGCTGGTGGGACGGGACGCTAGGCCGCACCTGGTTCGTGGTCTGGCTGACGCTCGCGATGGCCGTGCAGTTCTACACGTTCAACGAGGCGTTCGCCGAGATGACCGCGGTGTGGACGGGCGCCCTGGTCGCCGGCTTCGCGGTCGCCGGGCGGCCGGCGCGGTGGAAGGTGGCCCGGCTGGCCGGGCTGGCCGGCCTCGCCTACGCGGGTTCCGTGCTGCTCGCCGCCCCGTACCTGATCTACTCGTTCAGGCATTACCAGGCGGGGCTCACCCGGCAGCAGCCCGCCTTTTCGCTGCCGCTTGTCCGGCTGATCTTGCCGGCCTCGCAGCACCTGTTCGGCTTCGGCCCGCTGATCAATTACTCCAACCGGATCGGCGACGGCGGGATAGAGAATTACGTCGGCATCCCGCTGATCGTCATCATGCTGGCCCTGGCCGCCTGGGCCTGGCGGAACCGGATCAGCCTGCTGCTGCTCGCCGTGTTCCTGTTCGTGATCGCGCTCGCGGTCGGCCCCAACCTGGTTGTCACCACCGTGCGGCATGTCCATCCGCTGCCCTGGGCCGGGCTGTGGAGCCTGCCGGTCGCGCGCAGCGCCGAGCCGTCCAGGTTCATCGTGTTCGGCGTGCTGGCGCTCGCCGTCGCCCTCGCCCTGTGGCTCGCGGCGCCGTCTAGCAGCAGGCCGCTGCTCGCGGCGCGCTGGTGCCTCGGGCTGCTGGCCGTCGCGGCGGTCATCACGGACACGCCGACCTCCTACAGCGCGGTCCAGCCGGTGCCGCCCGGCTATCCCCTGCAGTCCATCGGGCATCCGGTCAACCGTCTCCCGGCGTTTCTCACCGACGGCATGTACCGGCGGTACCTGCGCCCTGGGGAGATCGTCGTCGTCCTCACGGGCCGGGGCAACGCCGGGATGCTGTTCCAGGCCGACGCGGGTTTCTACTTCCGTATCGCCGGCGGTTACATCAACGCGTCGCTGACCCCCGTCAACGCGCTGCCGCATCCCGTCACGCTGCTGGCCCACCCGAGCGCGGCGGCGATCCGGATGTTCGACAGCTACGCCCGGTCCGCAGGCCTTGGCGCGATCATCGTGGAGCAGGCGTGGGAGGCGCCGTGGATGGACCTGGGCAAGCTCGGCATGCGCGGCATGACGGCGGGCGGCGTGACCATCTACCCGATGCGTCCCTGGCTCGCGCGCGAGGCGCGGACGGGGCAGCCGCGGCGTCACTCGATGCCCGGAACACTTAGCTGACTCTGAGCGTTCTATGATGTTGGATCAATGGTTCTTTGAGCTGTGGCCGAGTTGTAGCCATGTTCAATTGACCAGGCATCCAGAACTACATACCCTGAACTCTGCGCTGTGTCCTCGTGCGGTCCTGTTACCGCCGCCTGGCCTCCCAGATGCGGGGGCCGACTGGCGGTTTGGCCGCCGGGGCGTGCTGCGGCCGCGACCCGGCCTGGCAAGTCCCGCGCGTTCACTGCATTCAGCCGCTGCGCACACTATTCATCCCTGTCCGCATCCGGAGCCAACCCACTCATGACGAGCAGCACGCAAGCCACTCAGACCCCTAAGGTAGCGGTCAACGACATCGGGTCTGAGGAGGCATTCCTCGCCGCGATCGACCAGACCATCAAGTACTTCAACGACGGCGACATTGTTGAGGGCACCGTCGTCAAGGTCGATCGAGACGAGGTTTTGCTCGATATCGGCTACAAGACCGAGGGCGTCATCCCGTCCCGCGAACTGTCGATCAAGCACGACGTCGACCCGCACGAGGTCGTGAAGACCGGCGAGCAGATCGAGGCCCTGGTTCTCCAGAAGGAGGACAAGGAAGG
>DASWAE010000070.1:0-19597 GCA_036391275.1 Trebonia sp. | reverse complement strand
CGTGACGGTCAACGACCTCACCGGCCTGACCGCCGACTTCACCTGGGCCTTCGGCGAGAACCACGGCGGCGGGTTCCGGTGGCAGATCGGCACGCCGAACGGCAACATCATGGTGGACTACGGTGACGCCTCCGCCAGCCTGCAGGGCGGCACCGCCGGCTCGGGTACCAACATGGTGAACTCCGCGCTGGCGACGGAGAACCGGTGCGAGTCCAACCAGGTGGGCGGCACCCTGTACACCCCGTGGTCCTACGTGGTGACCAACTACGGCAACCTGCCGGTCACCTACGTCGGCCTGGTGGTGGACGGCGGCTGGGGCAGCGGCCCGCTCGGGACCTCTGACCAGGTCATCAACCTGACCGACGCGACCGTCACCTACAACGGCGGCACCAGCACCTTCACCTGGCCCGGGGCGGTAACCACGACGGGCAACAGCACCCCGGCCTACATCTACGTGGCCAAGGTGAGCAGTTCCACACCGCCGCAGCAGATCGACGAGTCGCTGATCACCAGCACCCAGGGCGACACCGGCGGACAGTTCCGCCAAGTGGACGGCATGTACATGTACAACTTCCCGGTCAGCCAGCTGCCTGACCTGACCGGCACCTACCAGTTCGGGATCATGCTCGGCAGCAGTTCCGCCACTCCCGCTGGGCCGGTGGCGCTCAGCATCAAGTAAAGAAGGCACACCTAGGAGAGCCCCGGGGGAACCCTGGGCTCTCCTACTTGCCGAGGTCATCCGTGGCGGGGTGGGGAGGCTCGAACCCCACTGCCTGCGCCGACTTCCGCTTTTCAGGAGAATGCCCGGGTTCACACGAGTCCACCGCGGGCATCTGATCAGGGCAGATGACCTACTCGGGCGTCTTGGCGTCCAAGAGCGGCCCCACGTGTCCACAACTGTTGTTAGCACTGTGTTAGCAGCGGGCTTCTATACCCGGTGGCTTGACCCTCCGCTCTATGGGCGGGGAGCCGGTGCCACCGCCGCCCGATGTCCAACGTCTCCGCCTCGTTCGGGCAGGTGGCCGGGACGGAACACTACTCCGGAAGGAGCTTCTCCTCGCGATCTAGCGGCAGACTGGCCCATGGGACAAAGATTGGGTTCAATGGCCGGACAATGGGCTTGGGAACTGGACCGATCATGCCGCTGGCGCCCTGGCGAACCGTACAGGACCCGGCGTGCGTCGGAGGGAAGGAACTGCGGTGCCGATCGAAGAGAACCGGGCAGTGGCCCGCCGGGTACTTGACGACCTGGTGAGTCAGGGACAGGTCGAACTGGTTGACCAGATTTACGGGCAGGCCTTTGAATTCCGCGATCCGACAGCAGGCCAGGTGATCACCACGCATGAAGGCATGCGGGACCTGACCCGCGATGTTCGCGCGCGAACGCCGGACATCGCCGTCCGCATCGAAGAGGAGATCGCAGAAGGCGATGCGGTGGTCCACCGGTGGACCGCGAGCGGGCACCATGCAGAGGCCGGCAGATTCTGGACCGCGCCGGGCATCTCGATCTACCACCTTCAGGAAGGACGTATCGTATCTGAGTACGTCGTCATCGACAGGCTGAGCCTGCTGCGGCAACTTGGCATGGCACCTGCTCCGGGGCAGCCCCCGGCCTGAGGAGGGCGCGGGCCTCTTCGTCCCGAAGCCAACTCGCAGCGCAGGCTGCCAGCGCTACGGCGTGTCTGATCTGGCAATCATCGTCCGCTGGCGTCCGCTGGCGTCGGCCACTGGCGATGGCGATTGTTACTCACTTGGTTACTCGGTCGCCTCGCCGCACAGGGTTATCTTCTCCGGACCGAGGCGTGGCTCAGTGTCTCCGAGGGTTCACGGACCGTCAAAACCGGGACCGTGACAGCAACGCCGTCTGCTCATGTCTTACCGCTCCTGGCCCTGCCCGCACGAGCCGCCTATCGCGTGCCGCTCTGCCAAAGACGCTCGTCAGCAGCGACCTTGGCGATCGCGGGCACGTCCATGCCCTGCGCGGGCGGTCATCTTCGCGCGGACGGCGGCGTCGCGCACGGCCTGGTCCGGGTTGAAGCAGATGACGAACCGGTCCCCACCGAAACGTGAAAACCTCTACGTGGACGTGGAGCCCCCTTGGAGAATCGAACTCCAGACCTTCTCCTTACCATGGAGACGCTCTGCCGACTGAGCTAAGGAGGCACTGTTCTGTTGTCGCGGCGCGGTTCGCGCGTCGCGTAGTGAGCATAGCGCACGTTGGGCAGTGGTGCTGCCGGTGCGCGGTGGTCCCTGCCACCGGGGCCGCCCGGGGGTGGCGGCGCCCGGTGGCAGGAGCTCGTGGACCGCGGTCCGCTGTACTTACCCCTGCTGGGTAAGGGTCGGGTTCGCGACGCTGATGTCGATGTTCGCGCCCCAGTACCACTGGGTGGCGTCGGCGCCGGGGACCATGTGCTGGACGCCGGTCGGGTCGGCGATCCAGTACCGGACCTTGTCCTGCTGCCACTTCGGCAGGTGGGCCACGTTGTCCTTGACGGCCTGCCAGGAGGACCGCATGGTGTAGGCGGTCGCCACCGAGCTGGGGGGCTTGCTCAGCCGCTGCTGCACCCAGACGGCCGCGCCGTGCGGGGTAGCGTCACCGGGCTCGACGTCCAGGACGGTGGCGCCCGGGTTGCTGCCGTCGGTGCCGATCCACAGCACCGACTTCTGGTGTGCCACCTGGTTGCCCGAGGCCGCAGCGGCCCCGTTGGCGCAGACGGCGGCGATCTTGCCGTGCGGGACCACGACGCCGAGCCGGCCGCGCCGAGCACGCCCGCCGTGGCGGCGGAGGCGGCGAAGAGCGAGAGGCGCGAGTGCCGGCGGGCAAGGCCAGCAGCGGCGCGCTTGACGGGGTTGATGGAGCTGGGCATGCGTGCGTGGATACGGGAGTACAAGAGTGAGCCCTTGAGATGGCGCCCCGATCCAGGAGGCGCTCGCCTTCACCCGCAGCACTGCCGGCCGGTGCGACGTACCGTAGCAACGGCAGGGGACGTGGACGTTGATGCGGGTCAGGGCAACGTGTTGCGAGGGAGCCACCATCTCATGTCTGGGTGCCTAACTGTTGGTAGTAACAGGGAAACACTCAAGTTCAATCCGCGATCAAACAAAAAGCGACCGTGACCTACGTCACGTACAGTAACCGACGCCGCCGTCAGTCCCTCGCGCGCCAGCCGCATGTCCTTGCCTGGCGCGCCCTGACAGCGATTCCCGGTGACCTCCTCGCGATCTCCCGCTTCCGGCCCTCGGCCCCCAGGTCCCGGAAGCACCACGCTACGTACGCGGAGCGTCACAGATGAGGACTCTACATGCTACGCACAGTGGTTGCAACTTCACTGTTTGTTTATTTATGCCCGGCCTTCCGGCTCGGGCGTTCCAGCCGCACAAAAAAGAACCAGCTGCTCGCCCTCAGGCCGTGATGATCCGGGCCAACCGGGTAAGGACCGGCGTAGTCGAGTGAGCGTTCCGAGCAGTAGCCAGCAGCATCGATAGGGCGTTTTCATGCGATTGGCGCACCCGAGGCCCGCAGCGGTCACCCTGGTGGCGGGAAGTGTCCTGTTCACGGCCGTCTCAGGGATGAGCTTCGCCGCCGCCGCGACCACGGCGGCCGCGGCGACCAGTGCCGCGACGCCAGCGGGCAAGCAGTCGTGCGAGCCGCTGCGGCTGCCCGCGGCGTCGCCGAGCCCGTCGGCCACACCCACTACGACATCCCCGTCACCAACCCCCACGCCGACGAGCACCACCCCCACGCCGACAGCCACGCCCACCACGCCGACAGCCGCGCCCACCACGCCGACAACAACGCCGTCAGGCAGCGGGTCGCCGACGACCACCTCGCCAACGGCGACGTCCTCGCCGACCGGCTCCGCCTCGTCCACGTCTGAGTCCACGTCCTCGTCCACGTCTGCGTCCACGGCCGCAGCCCCGTCCACCTTGACGACGGGCGCAAGCCGGATTACGTCCACCACCGCGCCTACCGATCCGCCTGCGGCCGCCGCCGCATCGCCGGGCACGACCTCCAGCGCTACGCAGGCCAGCCTCTGCGTCGAGGTCACCGCCGCGCAGGCGAGCAGCGAGCGTGGCAAGCAAATCGGCTGGACCGTGAACGCCTGGACCACCGGCGCGACCGCGACCGCTGTCGCCGTCAAGCTGCGGGCGAGCCCGGCCGCCAGCGGGACACCCACGTTCAGCTTCGGCTGCGGCACCTCCGACGGCACCTCATCGTGCGACCTGGGCGCGGTTGACCCGCAGTCCGCGCACCGGCAGCTCCAGGCGCAGCTGACCGTCCCGGTCACCGCCTCGGCCGTCAAGTCGGTCAGCCTGACGGTCACCGGCAGCGCGGCCCAGCTGCCCACGGCGGCCAAGGTATCCGTGACCGTCGCCATCACCGCGCCCAAGACCTCGTCCACCACGCAGCCCGCGCCCGGTTCGGCACCGCCGGGAGGGGTGCCGCCGGGACCGCCGTCGGCGCCAGCGCCACCGGGGACGCTCCTCTCGCCGCTGCCGGTCGGTTCCCTGCCTGGCCTTCCACCGGTCGGCCCGCCCGTCGGCCCAGCCCCCACGCAGAGCCAGGCGGGCAACGCGGCCGGCTTGTTCCCGACGGTCAACCCGTCGCCGACGCTAGGCTTCCCCCCTGCGGGCGAAGCGAGCCGGGTCGCGGATACCTCCGCGCTGCCCGAGGGCGCCTCGGTTGTCAACGCTCAGCTGGCCGGCCTGGCTGCCCTCGCGGTCGCCTTCGTCCTCGCGGTCACCCGGTTGTCGATCCGCCGCACCGCCGAGCAGCCGGCCAGCAAGTCAGGCCCGGATACCGGGACCGGCGACAAGGCCGGCGACAACCCCGGAACCGGCGACAAGCCAGACGCGTAGCTGGACCTTACTTCGCGTAAAGCTCCAGGCTGGGCCGTACCGCGTCCATGGTGGCGGCTAGCTTCGCGGTCGTCATCGTCGGCGATACGACGGCGCCGAACGTGTCGTTGTCGAACCATACGCACATCGACGCGCTCTGCCCGTTGAGATGGGTCTCGGTGCAGGCCGCCTGACCGCCGAGCGATCCAGGCGACACGCTCGCCGATCCCGCGTAGGTCTGCTCGAAGTTGGTCACGGATGCCCCGGGATTGGCGCCGGCCAGCTTGCCGCCGACGAACATGAAGATCTGCGCGTTGCTGCCCGGGGCGAGGCTGCCCTGCTGGTACACGGCGGACACGACGTCGCTCGCCTGCCCTGAGCTGGCCTGCGCCACCTTCGCCGCCTCGGCGCTGACCTGAAGCTGCTTCTCCAGGTTGGCCGACCTCGTGAAGCCGTCCACCGCCTGCGGGGCGACGACCTGGTGGGCGGGGCCGCCCGGCCCGGAGAACACGTACTTCATCAGCACGCAGCCGATCGCGCCCGCGGCAACGACGGCGATGGCGCCGAGGGCCATCCACTGCCTGCGGTCGCCGCTGCGGCCGCGGCGGCGGCCGGCCGCCCGCCTGGCGGCGGTGTCGTCGTCTCGCTGCGGCCGCTCGAGCGTGCGGGTGAACGCCCCGGGCACCGGCTCGTCGGTCAGGTCAAGGTCGGCGAAGTGGTCAAGCGACGTGTCCTCGGCCCAGCTGCGCGGCCTGACCGCCGGCGGCGCGAGCACCGCGGTGCCGGCGCCCCGCAGGCCCCGGCCGGGAGTACGCAGGTTGTCGATCCGGGTTTCATCGAACACCGGGACGTCGAACCTGGTGCTGTCACCCGGTTCGACCAGCGCCTTCATGTCATAACGGGTCTGTGCCGAGCGTGCGCTGCGCCCGGAGAACGCCGCAGGAGGTTCCGAACGAGGGCGGGGTCCACCGAAACCGTCATTGCCGTACCCCATGGGCGCGGCCTCGCGCCGGACGTCCTCGCCCGGCAGCCACAAGTTGTCGAGCCGGGTCTCGTCGAACCGCGGCACGTCGAACCGGGTCTCGTCGAACCGCGGCAACGGGCCGGAGTTCGGCGCGCCCAGGTAGCGCTGCGAGTCGTCGTACCTGGGGTCGTCATAGGAGAGGCGCCCGTAGCTCGGCTCGTCGTAGCCGACCGCCTCGAAGTCGCTCGTGCCGATGATCCCCGTCAGGTCGTAGCCCGGGCCGTTGACGCCGGGCATCGAGTAGTCGGACCCGTTGTAGGCGGCGGGATCGTAGGCGGGCGGCTGGTACCGCACGGCGCCGCTGTCCTGCTGGCCGTACGCGTAGCTGTCGCCGTGCTGGTAGGTGTCGCCCTCGCCGTCGTAACGGAGCGGCTGGTCGTAGTCCCACGGCTGGCTGTACAGGTCGCCGCCGCGGTAGGAGCTGGCCGCCTGCGGGTACGCCATCTCGATCTGCCCGCCGGCCGCGTAGCTGGCTCCGGCGTAGCCAGACTGGCCGTACTCCGGCCCTGATGGCCGCTGGCCGTACCCGGATTGCGCGCCCGATACGATGGCGGAGCCATCGTACGCGCCCCGTGGGGTACGGGGGGTCGCCCCCCCGGAAGACAACTGCGCGTAGCCCGCGTCAGGTGAGTACGCGTAGCCGGTTCGCCGCTGGTCGGATTCCACGAACCCGCGCACCGTCCTGGTGCCCGCGATGCCAGCGTCCTGAGCGGCTGGCCCCTGGTAACCGGGGTCGCTGTAGCCGTCGTCACCATAGCCCGCCGCGGTGAACGCGGCATACGGGTGCGAACCCTGGGAGTACCCGGCGGGCGTGCGGCCCTGCCCGTCCCCGGTATGCGGCCATCCGCTCCTCATATGGCGGTCACCTCGTGTTGTCTGTGGTACCTGCGGTTGGCAAGGTCACAACATCATCTCGGCAATTACCCATCTTCGCTACCTGAACGGGCATATCAGACTGTCACTCAGGTAAACATCTCGGCAAAACGGCTCATCACCGGACATTCCCCCAGCAGCTGCCTGGTTGCCCGGCACCCAACGTAGCGCTCCGCCCGGCCCGATGCCGGGAACTTGCGGCCGACTCGCCGTCAGAATCTGCGGTCATAAGCCGCATACACCGCGTTCCGGCCCGGCCGCGGACCCGTCCCTGGCGGTCTAGCCGATGTCGCGCCGCCGCAGGGCCGCGAGCCCGAGCGCGCACAGCGCGACGCCGATTACGCACAGCCACGCCAGCGCGGCGACGTCGGCAGTGCCGCCCGGCAGCCTGGGAGCATGCGTGAAGGGGGACACGTCGAGCACCCAGTGAGACAGCTGGAGCGCCTGCCCGAAGATGTTCAGCAGCACGGCGAGGCCCACCGCCGTCCAGCCGACCGCGACGCACGCGTCGGGCAGCGCGCCGGCCGCCAGCGCCGCGACGCCCACGATCACCAGCGCGGCGGGCAACTGGGCGATGGCAGCGCCGAGCATCCGGGCCGTCTCGCCGCCCGCGCCGGCCACGCTCAGCCCATAGCCGAGACCAGTTGCCACCCCGGCCACCACCAGCAGCACCGCCGTGCCGCCGACCGCCACCAGGACGTGACTCAGCCCCCACCTGACCCGCCCCACCGACCCGGCGAGCACGGGGTCGGCGCGCCCGGCGGTCTCCTCGGCGTGCAACCGGAGCACCGCCGATACACCGTAGGCGGCGGCGACGATCCCGGCGAGGAGCATCAGGGCCGACAGGTAGGCGTTGACGATCGCGGACTGCCCGCCGAGCCTGGTGAACTCCTCCTTCAGCGCCCCGCTGGTACCAACGAGCTGAGCGATGCCCTTGCCCGCCGCACCCGAGACCGCCCAGGTGACCGCGAACCCGGCCGCCCAGCCGGCCAGCGAGCCCCACTGGAGCCGCACGGCGAGGGCGAACGGGCCGCGCAGCGCGGCCGGCGCCCCGGGACGGCCGGGACGGTCGGGGAACAGCCCCGCTCCGTGGTCGCGCCGGGCAGCCAGCGCGAACGCCAGCCACGAGCCGGCCGCGAACAGCGCGAGCGGCAGGGCAAGCACCCACCAGCGCTCGCCGGCGAACGGGCGGACCATCTCCGTCCAGCCGAGCGGCAGCACCCAGGTGAGCCAGGAAGGGCCGTTCGCCCCGGCCGCGTCGCCAACCGCCCGCGCGAGGAACGCGACGCCGAGCACGCCGATGGCCAGGCCGCGCGCTGACCGCGCGCCCGCGGTCAGCTGCGCCGCCGTCACGCTGACCCCGGTGAACGCCAGCCCGCAGGTGCCGATGGCGAGCGAGAGGGCGGCCGAGCCCGCGACGGGCAGGCCGAGCAACGGCAGCACCAGGCACAGCACGGCGGTAAGTACCACGTTGGCACCCGCCGCGACCGCGATCGCCGACACGAGCGGCGCCTGGCGGCCCACCCGCGCCGACCCGATCAGCTCAAGGCGCCCGGCCTCCTCATCCCCACGGGTATGCCGCACCACGAGGAAGACCGACATGAGCGCCGCGAACAGCGCGCCCCACACCCCGTACCGCCAGGCGGTGAGCGAGCCGACGGAGTCGCCGTTCAGCCGGCCGTAGAGGAAGAGCAGCGCGGGGTTGCTCTCACCCGACGCGACAAGCGCCGCCCGGTCGGAGGTTGTCTGATAGAGCTTGACGAACGCGTAGGCGTTGGAGGAAACCCCGATGATCACTACGTAGAGCCACGCGGGCAGCATGATGCGGTCCCGGCGCAGCGCCAGCTTGGCGAGCGCGCCGGCCCCGGTGAGCGGGCCGCCCCGCGGCTGAACCGCCGCGCCGGCCGTGGGCAGGACAGGGGTGGTCGTCATGGCGCCGGAGTCACCCGCACTCGTTCCGCGTCTTGGCTCTGGTCCGCGTAGTGCCGGAGGAACAGCTCCTCGAGGGTCGGCGGGCGGCAGGTGAGCGTCCGCACCCCGGCGGCCGTCAGCCGGCGCAGCACCTCGTTGAGCACGGCGTTGTCCACCTCGCAGCGCAGCCGCGACCCCTCGATGACCGCGTCGTGCACGCCGGGCACGGCGTCGATGGCGACCGGCTCGGCGAGCTCGGCGTCGAGCGTGGTGCGGGTGAGGTGGCGCATCTCGGCGAGCGTGCCCGTCTCGACGGCGCGGCCGGCCCTGATGATCGTCACCCGGTCCGCGAGCGCCTCGGCCTCGGCGAGGATGTGGCTGGACAGCAGCACGGTACGGCCGCCACGGCGCTCGCTGTTCACGCAGTCACGGAAGGCAGCCTCCATCAACGGGTCGAGGCCCGCGGTCGGCTCGTCGAAGATGAGCAGTTCGGCGTCGCTGGCGAGCGCGGCGATCAGCGCGACCTTCTGCCTGTTGCCCTTGGAGTAGGCGCGCGCCTTCTTGGACGGGTCAAGGTCGAACCGCTCGATCAGCTCCTTGCGGCGCGCGAGCTCGACTCCGTCGCCGCGCAGCCTGGCCAGCAGGTCGATGATCTCGCCGCCGGTCAGGCTCGGCCACAGCGTCACGTCGCCCGGCACGTAGGCGAGCCTGCCGTGCAGCGCCGTGGCGTCCCGCCACGGGTCGCCGCCGAGCAACGCGACCTTCCCGGCGTCCTTGCGCAGCAGGCCGAGCAGGATGCGGATCGTGGTGGTCTTCCCCGCGCCGTTCGGGCCGAGGAACGCGTGCACCTCGCCGGTGCGGACGGTGAGGTCGAGGCCGTCAAGCGCGGTCGTCTTGCCGAAGCGCTTGACCAGCCCAGTCGCCTCGATAGCGTTGCCCATACCGCATAGTCTGCACCGCCGCACGGCCCGGCGCGCATGGCCCTTGGTCCTATCGGCCCGGTTTTCGGCTGGACGCAATCGTCCAGGCGGATGGTTGCGGCAACCAGCCGCCTCTGACCGGCGCGTTGCCACAACCATCCGGTGCGGCGTGCGGCGCGACGCGCTTGCCAGGGCATCAGGGCGCCCCGCCGGGCCGCCGCTCAAACGACTGTGGTGCCCGTGGTGGCGGTGAGCTCTGAGTAGAGCTCCGTGAGCCGCTTGGTGACCGGGCCGACCGACCCGTCGCCGATCGTCCGCCCGTCCACGGCCACGACCGGGGCCAGGCCGCCCATCGTCCCGGTGACGAACACCTCGGCCGCGTTGTAGAGCCGCGGCAGCGTGTAGTCGCCCTCGGCGCAGGCGAGGCCGGCCGACGTGGCCAGCCGCAGCAGCGTCGCCCGGGTGATGCCCTCCGGGCAGGCCACCGTAGTGGGTGTGGCGAGGACCGGGCCCGCGCCACCGGAAGCGCCGCCCGGGCGGACGTCGCCGGGGAACACCAGGAACAGGTGCGTCGCGTTCGTCTCCGCGATGAAGCCCCGGCTGTCCAGCATGACCGCGTCGTCGGCGCCCGCCACGTTCGCCTCGATCTTCGCCAGGATCGAGGTGAGCAGGTTGTTGTGGTGGATCTTGGGGTCAAGCGAGTCCGGGGCGTGACGACGGACGCTTGCGGTAATCAGCCGGATCCCGGACTGGTCGTAGACCGGGTCCTTGAACTCGGCCAGGACGATGAGCGTCGGCCCGGAGACGTTCAGCCGCGGGTCCATGCCCGAGGTGACCTTGACGCCGCGGGTCAGCGTCAGCCGGATGTGCACGCCGGTCACCATGGAGTTGGCCGCGAGCGTGCGCCTGATCTCGTCGGTGATGAAAGCGTCCGACGGCACGGAGGCGAAGCCGAGCGCGTGCGCGGACCTGCGCAGCCGGGCCAGGTGCTCCTCGAGCGCGAAGATCCGCCCGTTGGTCAGCCGCAGGCCCTCCCAGACCGCGTCGCCGCCCTGCACCACGGAGTCGAACGGCGACACTCCCGCCTCGTCCCGGTGCGCCAGGCGCCCGCCGACGTTGACGATCAGGTCGCGGTTGCGCTCGTCGAACTTCTGCAGCAATGGACGTCCCCGGGAAAAGTCAGCTTTCGTTCGGTATATCGATCTTGATCTTATTTTTGCTGAGCCGCTCGTAATACGGCAGGCACTGCGCGAGCAGCGGCTCGAGCGCCGGGTCGAGCGGCGGCGGGGGACCGGGGGTGACCGGGGTGAACCCGGTTGACCGCCACACGCTGTCGTACCAGTACGGCGCCCACACGCCGTCTGACGGGCGCGGGCCGGCGGGCCAGGACAGCATCGCCGCGGAGAACGGCACGCCGAGCGCCGCGCACAGCGCCCGCAGGCCCGCCTCGGGCGCGGCGAGCAGGTCGGTCGAGTCGATGACCGGGCCGCCGAATTCCTCGTACAGCCACGCCTGCTGCCGCAGGCCCAGGTCGGCCAGTGTCGGCGCGGAGCGGACCTTCGCGTAGGAGGCGAGCAGCGAGCGCGGGTCCCTGATCAGGAACGCGTGCCGGAACGGCGCGAACGCCGCCAGGTCCACCGACGGCAGCACGTGGTGCGTCATGTGCTTGGCGTACGCGATGCTCACGCCGGGCGGCAGCGGGTCTTCCGCCAGCGAATCGAGAACGACCCGCCACGAGGTCGGCTGGCTGGCGATCACCTCGTCCCTGCCCGGGTGGTCAAGCCCGGGCAGGGACGACAGGTAGAACGCGTAAAGCGGCTCGTCGGTCACCACGGTGTCCGGCCGGTTCTCCCAGGCGCGCATCATCGCCGTGGAGACCGTGCGCGGCCCGGACCACATCGCGATCCGGGCCGGGTTCCCGGCAACGCCGCTCAGAAGACCACCACGCTGCGCAGCACCTCGCCGTGCTCCATCTTGGCGAACGCCGCCTCGACGTCACCGATGCCGATCGTCTCTGAGACGAACTTCTCCAGTGGCAGCCGGCCGTCCAGGTGCAGGTCGACGAGCATCGGGAAGTCACGCGACGGCAGGCAGTCGCCGTACCAGGAGGACTTGAGCGCGCCCCCGCGGCCGAACACGTCGAGCAGCGGCAGCTCGAGCTTCATCTCCGGGGTGGGGACGCCGACGAGGACGACCACGCCGGCCAGGTCGCGGGCGTAGAACGCCTGGTTGTAGGTCTCCGGGCGGCCGATCGCCTCCACCACGACGTCGGCGCCGAACCCGCCGGTCAGCTCGCGGATCCCTTCGACCGGGTCAGCATTGCGCGAGTTGATCGTGTGCGTCGCGCCGAACTCGCGCGCCCACTCCAGCTTCCGGTCGTCGACGTCCACCGCGATGATCGTCTTCGCGCCCGCCAGCCGTGCGCCAAGTACGGCCCCGTCGCCGACGCCGCCGCAGCCGATCACGGCGACCGTGTCCCCGCGGGTGACGCCGCCGGTGTTGATCGCCGCGCCGATCCCGGCCATCACGCCGCAGCCGAGCAGTCCCGCGGTGGCGGGGGCGATGGCCGGGTTGACCTTGGTGCACTGCCCGGCCGCGACCAGCGTCTTCTCCGCGAACGCGCCGATGCCGAGCGCCGGCGACAGCTCCGTGCCGTCGGCCAGCGTCATCTGCTGCGTGGCGTTGTGCGTGTTGAAGCAGTACCAGGGCCTGCCCCGCTTGCAGGCCCGGCAATGGCCGCAGACCGCGCGCCAGTTGAGGATGACGAAGTCCCCGGGCTCCACGTCGGTCACGTTCTCACCGACCGCCTCGACAACCCCGGCGGCCTCGTGCCCCAGCAGGTACGGGTAGTTGTCGCCGATGCCGCCCATCTTGTAGTGCAGGTCGGTGTGACAGACGCCGCACGCCTGGACGCGGACGAGCGCCTCCCCCAGCCCGGGGTCGGGCACGAGCACCTCGGTGACCTGAACTGGCTCGCCCTTGCCGCGCGACACCACGCCCTGCACGCTGATCGTCATTCCGCGGTCCCTCCATGTACTAGGTCAAAACCGTCATTCCGAACGGACGAGCCCTTCTCTCCTGCTTTACCGTCGAGGCCTGCCAGCCGGAACCATCAGGGGAGAAGGGCTCGTAGGGCTGCGCCTCACCCGCCTACGGCATTCTCTGCCCGGCGGGGCGGTCCCGTACAGCACTCCCCCTTCCCGGGTC
This sequence comes from Trebonia sp., assembly GCA_036391275.1. Lineage (GTDB taxonomy): Bacteria > Actinomycetota > Actinomycetes > Streptosporangiales > Streptosporangiaceae > Trebonia. The sequence continues at coordinate 6,823 of DASWAE010000070.1, read as the reverse complement.
AGACGCGGCCGGCAGTGCGGCCCCGCCAGGAGACGGCGCGGCCCGAGTAGTGGCGGCGCGCGGAGTCGGCGGTCATCGCGGCGTAGAGCACGGCGATCAGCGGGAGCGCCGGGGCGCGCAGCGGTGACAGCCGGTACAGCCGGAGCATGGGCACGTAGCTGACGGTCATCAGCGCCCAGCCGGCCAGGCCCGCGGCCCCGGCGACCGCCGTGGCGGGGCCGCCGCCGCCGGCCGCGGCGACGGCCAGGGCGGCGATCACCCCGGCGGGCGGCGCGACGTAGACCAGCAGCAGGCCGGCGATGGTGCCGAGCAACAGCAGCGGGTTGTACCTGAGCTGCACGTAGGCGGACCTGGCGATCATGTGCCAGAGGCTGGCCAGGCTCGGATAGGGACGTGCGCTCCTGATGTCCGTGGTCAGGCCGAGCCAGGTACGGTTGCCGTGCCGCTTGAGCAGGGTGCCGAGCGCCACGTCGTCGATCAGCGCTCCCTTGATCGGCTCAAGGCCGCCGGCCGCTTCCAGCGCGGGCCTGCTGACCAGCATGCAGCCGCCCGCCGCGGCGGCGGTCCCGCTCCGCGGCGCGTTCACCTTGCGGAACGGGTAGAGCTGGGCGAAGAAGTAGACAAAGGCCGGGACGATCATCCGCTCCCACCCGGTTTCCGCGCGGAGCAGGGCCATCTGCGAGACCAGGGCCCGGTCGTCGGCGTCCGCGCTCCGCACCATGTCGCGCAGCGCCCCCGGCGCCCAGGCGATGTCCGCGTCGGTGAACAGGACGTACTCCGGCCCGGGACCGGTTGCGACCACGATCTGGTTCGTCGCTTCCGCCAGGCCCTGGGCCATCGCCCAGACCTTGCCCGCCCAGCCCGCTGGCCTCGGCCGCCCCTGGACGACGGTCAGCGGCGCCCCGCCGTGGGCAGCCGACTTCTCGCCGGTCTCCGTCGCGATCGCGCCGGTGCCGTCGTCGCTGTTGTCGTCGACGAGGAAGACACGGAACTCGCCCGGGTAATCCTGGGCGAGCAGCGCCGGCAGCGTGACTGGCAGGGATTCCGCCTCGTTCCGGGCCGGGACCACCGCGGCGACCGCCGGCCATGTCCCGGGCGCCGCGCTGACGGCGGGCAGCCGCTGGCTGGTCAGCCAGAAACCTCCGTGACCGGCCACGAGGTAGACCCAGGCGGCGGCACCGACGACACAGGCGATAGCGACTACAAGCACACCCGAAGCTTGGCATAACCCCAGATAAACGCGAAACCGCGCCACCGTGACCGTGAAGGGAATTGTCGCTGTCAAGACGCTGTGACGTTTATCACGCTAACAGGTCTTTGCAGGACAATGAGCCTTGTGGGTCACGGCGGCGCGGTTTACGCTGCCGCGGCTAAGTGGGCTGGTATCAGCTCTTTGGCCTACGCGCCTAGCAGGTTAATTAGCTGTTGGCGCCGCCGGTCGCAGGCCGCATCGGACGACGGCTCGCGTACCCGGCGGACCGGGTAACCCGCACCCTGGCGGGGGCGAGGCGACGCGCCAGGTAGGCAGGGACGGCCCGGGTTTCCGGCTTGTGGTGCCAGTCGGAGCGGCGGATCACCCGCCACAACGGAATGCCGGTGATAAGCCCGAACGCGAGCACCATCAGCGGGATATTCATCCAAAGGACAGCGGACATGATTACCTCCCTCGGCCCGCTCGGCTTTACCGCAGGCCTTTCGTTGTCATGTCACAGACTGCCGGGCGGATATCAACTCACGCCGCGATTACGCTATGCCGGAGTTCTGCGTTCTGGTCCACCCTATGCATCGCCTCTGCATGCTTCAGAAACCCGGAACTCGCGGAATATCATGCCCCCGCGAGGTACCCGGCGAGGTGCCCGGTGACCGCCCGGGCGTCGTCCTCGATGCCGCAGATGAACGTTGACCTGCGTCGCCGCAGCACCGGCAGGCCGAGCGCGTACAGCCCGGGGACGTCGACCGCGCCGCCCTGGTGCCGCAAGTAGCCCTTGGCGTCGACCACGGGCACGTCGAGCCACCCGTAGTCGGGCCGGAAGCCGGTCGCCCACACGACCGAGCGGATCTCGCCGCTCCTCAGGTCGGCCTGGAGCCGCGGGGACGCTGGCGCGCCCGTCGGCGCGGGGCGCTCAGGAGCGTCAAACTCAGCGTCGCGCCCGCTGGTGAGCGCCCATTCGTCAAACGTGTCAAGCAGGCGGTTCATCTTGAGGTCGGCAAGCGAGAAGACGTTGCGCAGGCCGCCAGAGAACAGCGCACGGCCGTCCCGGACCATCGCAAGCCGCCCGGCAAGCTCGACGCCCAGCGCGGTGAGCGCGTTGAGGTCAAGGGTCACCCGCTCGGGCGTCCCGGCGAGTTGCGGCGAGGGCAGCCGCCTGGCCCGGGTGAGGTCATCGACTTCGTCGTAGCGCTGGTCCCACACGCCCGACGTGTCCATCCACCACAGCACGTCCCGGCCGCGGTACACGCGGGGCAGCCGCACGTGCTCCCCGACGGAGAGGATCACCGGCCGGCCTGAGCGCTTGATCTCCGCTGCCAGCTGCACGCCGGTCGCCGATGCCCCCACCACGAGCACCCCGCCGTCGGGAAGCTGGCCGGGGCCGCGGTAGTCGAACGGGGTCAGCTGCTCGACCTCCGGTGGCACCGCCTCGGACAGCGACGGCACGGACGGCCGGTTGCAGGCGCCGCTCGCGATGACCACGGCGCGGCAGGCGATCTCGCCGTCGCTCGTCGTCACCAGGTACCCGTCGCCGGCCAGGCGCACCGACGTGACGTTCACGCCGGTGCGCACCGGGGCGCGGGATACCTTGGCGAAGAGCTCGATGAACTCGGCGACCTCGGGCGCGCTCATGTAGCCGTCGGGATCCGCGCCCTCGTAGCGCAGGCCCGGCAGGCGGCTCTGCCAGTTGGGGGTGAGCAGCCGCAGCGAGTCCCAGCGCTCGCGGCGCCAGGAGTTCGCCACCTCCCCGCGCTCGAGCACAACGTGGTCGATCGACTGGTCGCTGAGGAAGTGGCTCGCGGCGAGGCCCGCGTGGCCCGCGCCGATAACAACCGTGGCGGTGCGTTCGATGACTAAGCCCCTCAGGCGACTTCGACGGTGATGTTCGTTGGGTTGCTCAGCGCGTCGAAGACGGCTGAACGCTTCTGCGACTGGGCCACCAGCGCCTCAATGTCCTCCTTGGAGGCGTCGGCGTCGATGTTGAAGGTGACTTTGATGTCGTTGAAACCGTTGCGCACGTCGCTGTCCGCGCCGAGGATGCCGCGGATGTCGTGCGCGCCCTCGACGACCGCCTCGACCGAGCGCAGCTGGATGCCGCGGTTCTGCGCAACGGACGCGACGCCCGCGCTGAGGCAGCTCGCCAGCCCGACAAGCAGGTACTCGATCGGCGTGATGCCGTCGTCCGTCGCCGCGAAGGTCTCGGGGTGGTCGGCCTCGAAGACCGACGACGCCTTGTGGGCCTGCTCCTGGCCGAGGCCGAAGTAGTCCTTGACCGTGATCGTGGTGTGCACGCCGCCCTGCCACTTGGAGGACGCGCGCCAGGTGAACTGCGCGGCCTCGGGGGCGCCCTTGAGCACTTCACGCGCGTCGAGCAGCGCCTGCACGTTGACGCCGTTATCGGCAACCGTAGTCATGTCGGGTAATGTCCCTTCGCTTCCCACATTCCCTATGGATCTGATTGACAATACACTGTGCGGGGGGAGCTAACATAGCCCCATGGCAGAGCCAGCCCCGACGCTCGCGGCCGGCTCGGTCGGCGTTGTCGAAACCCAGTACCTTGACCTGCCGGCCCCGGTGCGCCTCGACTGCGGCCAGGAGCTGCACCCGGTCCGCGTAGCCTACGAGACCTACGGCACCCTCTCGCCCCGGCGAGACAACGTAATCCTGGTGTGCCACGCGCTCAGCGGCGACGCCCACGCCGCGGGCATCGCCAAGACGCTGCCCGCCGAGAGCACGCGGGACGGGTTCGGCGCCACGGACCGCGACGGCACCGCCGGCAAGGGGCTCGGCTGGTGGGACGGGATGATCGGGCCGGGCAAGGCGTTCGACACCGACCGCTACTACGTCGTCGCCACGAACCTGCTCGGCGGCTGCCGCGGCACGACGGGCCCGTCGTCGGTCAACCCGGCGACCGGCCGGGCCTACGGTGCGGACTTTCCCGTGATCACCGTCGCCGACATGGTGCGGACCGAGCGCGCGTTCCTCGATCAGCTGGGCATCGAACGGCTCGCCGTGGTCACCGGCGGCTCGCTCGGCGGGATGCAGGCGCTTGAGTGGGCGGTGCTGTACCCCGATCAGGTCGACGCGATCATCCCGATCGCGAGCACGCACGCGCTGCAGCCGCAGGGCGTGGCGTGGAACGCGATCGCGCGCGAGGCGATCATGCGCGACCCGGCCTGGCAGGGCGGCCGCTACTACGGCACCGGCCGCGCGCCCGAGGCGGGCATGGGGGTCGCGCGGATGGTCGGCCATGTCACCTACCTGTCCGCGCCGGCGCTCGACGACAAGTTCGCCCGCCGCCTGCAGCGGCCAGTTTCGAACAGCGGCGACGTCATCCGCTACACGATCACCGAGCCGGAGTTCGAGGTCGAGAGCTACCTGCGCCACCAGGCGGACTCTTTCGTCAGGCGCTTTGACGCCAACACCTACCTCTACATGTCGCGCGCGCTGACGTACTTTGACCTGGCCCGCCAGCACGGCGCCGGGTCACTACTGCGCGCCCTCGAAGGCGTCTGCGCGCGGACGCTGCTGATAGCGTTCAGTTCGGACTGGCTGTACCCGCCGTCCGCGTCCAGCGACATCGAGCGGGCGCTCATCGCTCTCGGCAAAACGGTCGAGTTCCACATCATCGAGGCGCCGTACGGGCACGACTGCTTCCTGCTGGAAGAGGCGACGCAGACGCCCATCATCCGCCGGTTCCTTCGCCAGCAGGAAAGGGGTCCTGGTGACCGATAATCCCCCGCGGATAGAGCAAGACCGCACGTTCGGATTCGAGACCCGGCAGCTGCACGCAGGGCAGCGGCCCGACCCGAACACGGGCGCGCGCGCAGTGCCGATCTTCCAGACGACCAGCTACGTGTTCGAGGACCCGGAAGCGGCGGCCGCGTACTTCAACCTGCAGGAGTACGGCAACACGTACTCGCGCATCATGAATCCCACGGTCGCCGTGTTCGAGGAGCGGGTGGCGAACCTCGAGGGCGGCGCCGGCGCGGTGGCGTTCGCCAGCGGGATCGCGGCGCAGGCGGCCGCGCTCTTCACGCTGCTCCAGCCGGGTGACCACGTGGTCTCGTCGTCGGCGCTCTACGGCGGGACGGTCAACCAGCTCAAGCACCTGCTGCGCAAGATGAACGTGGAACTGACCTGGGTCGATCCCGACGACCCGGACGCGTGGCGGGCCGCGGTGCGCCCGAGCACGAAGGCGTTCTTCGGCGAGACCATCGGCAACCCGGCAGGCAACGTGCTCGACATCGAGACGGTGGCGGCGATTGCGCACGAGCATGAGCTGCCGCTGATCGTGGACAACACGTTCGCGACGCCGTACCTGTGCCGCCCCATCGAGTGGGGCGCCGACATCGTGATCCACTCGGCCACCAAGTTCATCGGCGGCCACGGCACCAGCATCGGCGGCGTGGTCGTCGAGGCCGGCACCTTCAACTGGTCCAACGGGCGGTTCCCGGTGGTCGCCGACCCGTCGCCCGCCTACCACGGCCTGCAGTTCCACGAGACGTTCGGCACCTACGGCTACCTGATGAAGCTGCGCGCGGAAACCCTGCGCGACCTCGGCGCGGCGCTCTCCCCGTTCAACGCCTTCCTGTTCCTGCAGGGCCTCGAGACGCTGTCACTGCGGATGGAGCGCCACGTGGAGAACGCGCTCGCGGTGGCGGCGTTCCTGGAGTCACACGAGCTCGCGTCGCACGTGAGCTACGCCGGCCTGCCATCGAGCAAGTACCAGCCGCTGGTGGCGAAGTACCTGCCGCAGGGCGCAGGCGCGGTGTTCTCGTTCGACTGCGCGGGCGGCCGGGCCGGCGGCCAGGACCTCATCCGCGGCGTGTCGCTGTGGTCTCACCTGGCGAATGTCGGGGACGCGAAGAGCCTGATCATCCACCCCGCGAGCACGACCCACCGCCAGCTGAGTGACGATGAGCTGCGGGCGGCCGGCGTCGGGCCAGGGACGGTCCGGCTTTCTGTCGGCACCGAGTCCGTCGCGGACCTGACCTGGGACCTGGAACAGGGCTTCGCGCTCGTAGCCGCGACGGCCGGAAAGGCCGGAAAGGCCGGAAAGAAGGTAGCGACGGCATGACCGACTTCGACCTCGGGCGGTACCAGGATCCGCTGACGATCCAGCGCGTGCTGCACACCGCGCGGACGATCGCGATCGTGGGCCTGTCGAATAACCAGCTGCGGGCCAGTTACTTCGTCGGCTACTACCTCAAGCGGCACGGTTACCGGGTCATCCCGGTGAATCCCCGGGAGACGGATATCCTCGGCGAGAAGTCGTATCCGAGCCTGCCCGACGTACCGGTACCGGTCGACGTGGTGAACGTCTTCCGCGCACCAGACGCGCTCCCGTCGATCGCGCGGGACGCCGTCGCGATCGGCGCGGGCGCCCTGTGGTGCCAGTTCGGCGTGATCAACGCCGAGGGCGCGAAGGTCGCCGAAGAAGGCGGCCTGACGGTGATCATGGACCGCTGCCTCAAGATCGAACACGCGCGCTACGTGGGCCGGATGCACTGGCTCGGCTTCAACACCCAGCGCATCACGTCCGTCCGCGCCGGGCTTCAGTAGCTGACCCGGCCCACGGCGCGCCCGGGCGGGGCTACCGGTGCGAGCGGC
>DASWAE010000069.1:0-2252 GCA_036391275.1 Trebonia sp. | reverse complement strand
CTTGAGCCAGGCTCGGATCGCGTCGCCGTGCTGGTTGAGGACGGGCGGGGCGAGATGATCGCCGCGAGTGGTCTCCCGGCCGTCGGACTCGAACCGCAGCGGCGGCCCCGGCAGCGTGATCGCGCCGAGCGCCGGGTGGTCCACCTCGATCAGCAGGCCCTGTGACCTGGTCTGCTCCCAGGTGTAGACCTCTCGCAGATCGCGAACCTTGCCTGCCGGGATGCCGAGGTCGGCCAGCGTGGCCAGCACCTCCGCCGCCGGACGCTGGCCGAAGGCGGCGTCGACGGCAGCGTTCACCGTGTCGTGGTCGCGTACCCGGTCCCGGTTCAGCGCCCACTCGGCCCGGTCGAGGCCGAACGCCGGTGCCATCCGCTGCCAGAGCGCGTCGCTGCCCACGGCGATCTGCACCCACCCGTCGCCGGCCCGGTACAGGCCGTACGGGCAGATCGACGGGTGGTAGTTGCCGGCCGGCCCGGGTACCTCGCCGGCGACCGTGAAGCGAGTGCCCTGGTACGCGTGCGCACCGACCACGGCGGCGAGCAGGCTGGTCCGGACGACCTGGCCGAGCCCGGTCTTGTTCCGCTCGACCAGCGCGGCGAGAACGCCGTACGCACCGTACATGCCGGCCAGGATGTCGCCGATCGGCACGCCGACCCGCGTCGGCTCGTCCGGCGAGGGCCCGGTGACCGACATGATGCCGCCCTCGCCCTGGGCGATCTGGTCGTAGCCGGGCCGGTCTCCCTCCGGGCCGTCATGGCCGAACCCGGTGATCGACATGATCACGAGCCCGGGGTTGAGCTCGTGCAGCCGGCCGACGCTGAAGCCCAGCCGGTCGAGCACCCCGGGCCGGAAGTTCTCCAGCAGCACGTCGGCCCGCGCGACCAGGCCGGTCAGCACCTCGCGACCGTCGTCGGACTTGAGGTCGAGCGCGATCGACTCCTTGTTGCGGTTGCAGGACAGGAAGTAGGTCGAGTGCTCGTGCCCGTCGCTGCCGTGGACGAACGGCGGACCCCAGCCCCGGCTGTCGTCGCCGTCGGCTGACTCGACCTTGATCACCCGCGCGCCCAGGTCCCCGAGCATCATCCCGGCATGCGGACCAGCCAGCGCCCGGGTGAGATCCACCACCAGGATGCCGGCCAGCGGCCCGCCTGACTCGGTACCGCCCGCCGCGGCGTCGGGCTGCGCGGTCATAGCCAGTCCACCTGCGCCGACGAGACTCCGGCGAGCCGGGCGTAGCCCGGGCCGCGGTCGAAGAAAGGCTGATCGCCCGCGCGCTCGGCCCGCATTCTCGTTCGCAACAAGACCGTCTCCCCCATGTCGGCGGCAGGCGCATCGCCCGGCCCGGTGATCACGACGCCGTAGTCGGCGGCCGCCCCCGCCCGCGATACCTTCCCCCAGGCGACGTCGCGGACCACGCGCGCCGCGTCGCGATCGAGCGGGTCGCCCCAGCCGCCGCCGCCCGTCGTGCGGATCCTGATCAGCGTCCCGGCCGGTACCGGCTCGGCGTCGGCGAGCGCGTCAGCGACCCGCTCCTGCGGCCCGCCCGGGTCGATCGTCACCTCGAACGGACGGCCGGCCTTGCCGCCCTTGACCCCCCAGCAGGACAGGATCGAGCGGTCGGCGATCGACATGAAGAAGCCGTCGGTGGTCATCCTGATCACCTTCTCGTACCCGAGTCCGCCGCGGAACTCCCCCGGCCCGCCCGAGTCGACAGCGAGCCCGAGCCGCTCGACCAGGAACGGGAAGCGCGCCTCGGAGAACTCGGCAGGCAGGTTGCGCGAGTCGGGCACCACGTGGATGGTGTCCTCACCGTCGGCGTAGTACCGCCCGCCCGAGCCGCCGCCGAGCACCTCGCGCATCAGGTACGGCTCGCCCCTGGCGTCGGTGCCGTAGACACCGGTGTAGCGGATCGTCTCCTGGTCGGCCGGCATCCGCCCCTCGACGGCCTTGGCGAGCACGCCCGCCAGGACGCCGAGCAACCGCAGGATCACGAAGGTGCGGGCGTTCGTCGGGGCCGGGAAGACCGGCGTCAGCAGGGTGCCCGGCGGCGGGAACCGCAGCTCGAGCAGCTCGACCACGCCCTCGTTGACGTCAAGCTCGGCCATCCGCTCGGGTGAGTCGGCAAGATTACGCAGGATCGGCGCCAGCCATTTGGCCAGGAAGTTGCCGTCGGCGTAGTCCGCGCAGTGGTTGATCGGCCCCTTAGCCTGCGGCCCGGTCCCGTCGAAATCCAGGATCAGCCGCGGTCCGCC
>DASWAE010000068.1:0-12279 GCA_036391275.1 Trebonia sp. | reverse complement strand
GCGGGTCGGTGACGCTGACCGCGACGGCGAACAGGGACGTCGGGCCGACGCCGTACGGGATGTCGATCGTGGACGGCTCGACCGGGGTGATCGTGTCGCACGTGGGCTCGGGTTCGAGTTTCAGCGCGGTGGTGTCGCAGGCGTCGGCGTTGACGCAGCGGTACGTGGCGGAGGTCGATAACGCGGGCGGGGTGAACATCCAGGTGAACTCCGCGCCGGTGATCGTGACGTGGGGCGGGACGCCGCCCCCGGCTCCGGCGGTGAGCGGGCTTTCCCCGGTTAGCGGCCCGGCGGCGGGCGGCACGGTGGTGACGATCAGCGGGACGGGCTTCGCGGCGGGTGACACGGTGTCGTTCGGCGCCAGCGCGGGCACCGGGGTGAGCGTGGTCTCGGCGACGTCGATCACGGTGACGTCCCCGGCGGGGTCGGGCACGGTCGATGTGACGGTGACCGGGCCTGGCGGGACGAGCGCGACCAGCTCGGCTGACCAGTTCACCTACGCCGCCGCGGCGGCGGCCCCGGCGGTGCGCGGGGTCTCCCCGGCCTCCGGTCCCGTGGCCGGGGGCACGACGGTGACGGTCACCGGGACGGGCTTCGCGGCGGGTGACACGGTGTCGTTCGGTAGCAGCGCGGGCACGGGGGTGACGGTGAGTTCGGCGACGTCGATCACGGTGACGTCGCCGGCGGGGTCGGGCACGGTCGATGTGACGGTGACCGGGCCGGGCGGCACGAGCGCGGTGAGCTCGGCTGACCAGTTCACATACGCCGCCCCGGTGGGCGCGCCGGCGGTGAGCGGGGTTTCCCCGCTGTCCGGGACCGTGTCTGGGGGCACGGCGGTGACGATCTCGGGGTCGAACTTCGCGGCGGGTGACACGGTGTCGTTCGGGGGCAGCGCGGCGTCGGGGGTGAGCGTGGTCTCGGCGACGTCGATCACCGCGGTCGCGCCGGCGGGCAACTCCCAGCGGATCGGGGGCACGGTCGATGTGACGGTGAGCGGGCCGGGCGGGATGAGCGCGGTGAGCCCGGCGGATGAGTTCACGTATCAGGTGAGCAGCAGCACGTATTCGAACTCGCTGGCGGCGAGCACGACGGCTCCGGCGGTGGGCGGGTCGGTGACGCTGACCGCGACGGCGAACAGGGACGTCGGGCCGACGCCGTACGGGATGTCGATCGTGGACGCCTCGACCGGGGTGATCGTCGCGCATGTCGGCAGCGGCTCCACCTTCAGCGTGGTGGTGTCGCAGTCGGCGGCGTTGACGCAGCGGTACGTGGCCGAGGTTGATAACGCGGGCGGGGTGAACATTCAGGCGAACTCCGCGCCGGTGATCGTGACGTGGAGCTGAGCTGACCCGTCGGCGCCAGTCAACGAGCGAACGCGCGGTCGAAAGGGCGTTCATCGGCGTGCCCGTTATGCCAGACGATGAGGGCTCCACTAGGCTCCATATCGGAACTAATCGCGGTCACAGGCAAGGAGCCGAGACAGTGGCGTCCATTGAAGCGGTGCATGCCAGGCAGATCCTGGACTCCCGGGGCAACCCGACCGTGGAGGTCGAGGTCGTCCTTGACGACGGCTCCGTAGGAAGGGCGGGCGTGCCGAGCGGCGCGTCCACCGGCGCGTTCGAGGCCGTCGAGCTCCGTGACGGCGGCGCTGAGTACGGCGGCAAGTCAGTCACCAAGGCCGTGGACGCGGTGACCGAGGAGATCCAGGACGAGCTGCTCGGCCACGAGGCCGACGACCAACGGCTCGTTGACCAGGCGCTGATCGACCTTGACCGCACGCCGGGCAAGTCAAGGCTCGGCGCGAACGCGATCATTGGCGTGTCCATGGCGGTGGCCCGCGCCGCCGCCGACTCCGCCGGGCTGCAGCTGTTCCGGTACCTGGGCGGTCCCAATGCGCACGTGCTGCCGGTGCCGATGATGAACATCCTCAACGGTGGTGCGCACGCCGACTCCAACGTGGATGTGCAGGAGTTCATGATCGCTCCGATCGGCGCGCCTACCTTCACGGAGGCGCTGCGCTGGGGCGCGGAGACGTACCACGCGCTCAAGTCGGTGCTCAAGCAGCACGGGCTGTCCACCGGCGTTGGCGACGAGGGCGGCTTCGCCCCGAACCTGGAGCACAACCGGGCCGCGCTTGACTTGATCATCGAGGCGATCGGCAAGGCCGGCTACACCCCAGGACGGGACATCGCGCTCGCGCTCGACGTCGCGGCGACCGAGTTCTACGAAGACGGCGCGTACAAGTTCGAGGGCAAGCCGCAGACCGCCGAGGAGATGTCCGCCGTCTACGCCGACTGGATCGGCGCCTACCCGATCGTGTCGATCGAGGACCCGCTGTCCGAGGAGGACTGGGCGGGGTGGCAGACCTTCACCGCCACGGTCGGCGAGCGCGTCCAGGTGGTCGGCGACGACCTGTTCGTCACCAACCCCGAGCGGCTGCGCCGCGGCATCGCCGAGAAGTCGGCGAACGCCCTGCTCGTCAAGGTGAACCAGATCGGCACGGTCAGTGAGACGTTCGACGCGGTCAGCCTCGCGCACCGGGCCGGGTTCGCCTGCATGATCAGCCACCGCTCCGGCGAGACCGACGACACGTTCATCGCCGACCTCGCCGTCGCCACCAACGCTGGCCAGCTCAAGACCGGCGCCCCGGCCCGTGGCGAGCGGGTGGCCAAGTACAACCAGCTGCTGCGCATCGAGGAACACCTCGCCGACGCGGCCAGCTACGCGGGCGCGTCCGCGTTCCCGAGGTTCACCGCCGCCTGATCATGCCTACTCAGGGTCAGCCCTCCCCCGAGCAGCCCGCGGCGCCAGGTCCGCAGTCCCCCGCGCAGGCCGCCGCGATGGCGGCGGCCGTGCGGTCTACCAGGCTGACCGGACGGGCCGCGCTGCTCGCCGTGGTGATCTGCGCGATCGCGCTGAGCCTCGCCTACCCCGTCCGCGAGTACATCGCGCAGCGGCAGCAGATCGACCTGCTGCTCGCCGAGCAGCAGACGATGTCCGCCCAGGTGAAGGCCCTGACCGAAGAGCGCATCAAGCTGTCGCAGACCTGGTACGTCGAGCAGCAGGCGCGGAACGAGCTGCACATGTGCTTCCCAAAGGAGCAATGCTACGAGGTGATCACCGGCCAGCCGGCGAAGACGTCTGGCGGGCCGCAGGTTTCCGCCGAGCCCTGGTACGCCAAGCTCTGGCAGTCGGTGCAGCGGGCGGACGCGCCCTCTTCCCGATGAGCAAGGACTTCCCGATGAGCACGGCCCTGCGATGATCACCCCGGCGGACGAGGCGGTCGTCGGCGCACAGCTTGGCCGCGCGCCGCGCGGCGTCCGGGCGGTCGCGCATCGCTGCCCGTGCGGGCAGCCAGACGTGGTGGAGACGGCGCCCCGGCTGCCTGACGGTACCCCGTTCCCGACCCTGTACTACCTGACCTGCCCGCGGGCCGCCGCGGCGATCAGCGGCCTGGAGGCGTCTGGCCTGATGCGCGAGATGACCGCACGACTCGCCACCGACGACGACCTCCGGGCCGCGTGCCGGCGGGCGCACCGCGACTACCTCGCCCGCCGGGACGCCGCCGCGGTAGCGGAAGGAGTTGAACCGCTCCCGGCGGGCACCCAGTCCGCGGGCGGCATGCCGGACCGGGTCAAGTGCCTGCATGCCCTCGCCGCGCACGAGCTTGCCGTGCCCGGCGTCAACCCGCTCGGCCGCGAGGCCCTCGCCGCGGCCGGCCGGTGGTGGTCCCGGGGCCCGTGCGTGACCATCCCGGATGAGGCTGGCACGGGGGCCGGGCCAGCGGCGAAGGAGGCGGAGTGACCCACCGCGTGGCGGCCATCGACTGCGGTACCAACTCGATCCGGTTGCTGATCGCCGACATCACACCGGACTCCGGCAACGAGCAACGGGATACAGAACGGAGGCATGGTGCCACCGAGACCGCGCAGTCCCCGCCGCTGATGGATGTCACCCGTCAGATGCGGATCGTCCGGCTCGGCGAGGGCGTAGACCGGACCGGGCGGTTGTCGCCCGCGGCACTCGACCGGACCATGGCCGCCCTGTCGGAATACGCGGCGCTGATCGCCGAGGCGAGGCCCGAGGCGGTCCGGATGGTGGCGACAAGCGCGACGCGGGACGCGGCGAATTCTCAGGAGTTCACCGACCGGGTCCGCGCGATCCTCGGCGTGGCGCCCGAGGTAATCTCCGGCGATGACGAGGCATGGCTGTCGTTCACCGGCGCGACCAGGGAGCTGGCGGGCACGCCGCTCGCCACTGCGGGCATGTGCCCGCCGCCTTACCTGGTCACCGACATCGGCGGCGGCTCGACGGAGTTCATCCTCGGCGCCCCGGGCGAGGCGGCGCCCGGCGTACCCCACGGCCAGCTAAGCGGCCGGTCGGTGAACATCGGCTGCGTCCGGATGACAGAACGGCACCTGCACGCCAACCCGCCACTGCCAGGGGAGATCGCCGCCACGACCAAGGACATCGACGCCGCCCTCGAGCTGGTCGCCGAAACCGTGCCGGCGGAGAAGGCCAGGACGCTCGTCGGCCTGGCCGGCTCGGTCACCACGGTCGCCGCGATCGCCCTCGGCCTTGGCGAGTACGACTCCATCCGGATCCATCATTCGCGTATCTCCGCAGCACGGGTCCATGAGATAGCCGGCGAGCTGCTCGCCATGACGCGCGCGGAGCGGGCGGCGATCCCGGTCATGCACCCCGGCCGGGTCGATGTCATCGGCGCAGGCGCGCTTATCCTTGACCGGATCATGTCCAGGTTCGGTTTCGCTGAGGTACTCGTCAGTGAGCATGACATCCTCGACGGCATCGCCTGGTCCCAGGTAAAGGCCTGAATCCGGCCGTCAGCCTCAGGTATTTCCGGATGGCCCGCTGATGTCATAGTCATGACGTGCTTGAAGGGAGAGGCGGGCATGACGCTACCGCGCGCTAGGCCATTGCTCGGGGATACCCGCCGCACCTGGGCAGGCATGACACTGACGGCCTGCGCGATCGTTGTCGTAGTGCTTGGCCTGCTGTTCAAGGGAAAGACGGGGCCGGACGGGTTCGATAACGCCGTCGACTCGCCGGTCATCGCATTCTTCCGCCCCCACAGCGGTTTCCTGCCCTGGCTCGCACTGCCAGGGACCCTCATCCCGGCGATCGCCATCAGCGCCGCCATCGCGGCCGGGTGCCTCATCGCGAAGCGGCCGAACGGGGCCATGCTCGCGGTGATGGCCGTCCCGGCCGCCGGAGGGCTGACCGACGGGCTGCTCAAGCACCTCTTTCACCGCACCTATCTCGGTGCGCTCGCTTTCCCGAGCGGGCACACGACGACCGTGACCGCCATGACTGCCACACTCGCCCTACTGCTCCTCGTCCCGCCCCAGGATGCGAGGACGCGTGCGGTCCGCGCGGCAGTGGTGGCCGCGGCCTGCCTGCTCACGGTCATGGTGGTCATCGGTGTCATCGGCCTGCGCTGGCACTACTTCACGGACACCGTGGCAGGTGCCGCCGTCGGCACGGGCACCGTCCTGGGGCTAGCCCTCCTCCTTGACCTCGCCGCCGACGCCTTCAACCGACGCAGTACCCGCCCGCCCCGATCGACGGCTTTCCCGCAGGAACCAGACTCGGCCGCACATCCCTCCGCAACCCCAGCGATTGAGGATCGTTAGTACCGGCCGAACGTTCCGCGCCTATCCTTGACCGCATCATGACCGGCTGGCCAGATGATCCCGCGACCCCGTCGACCCCGGTCGCCCGCGACGCCGCGGAGGTTCGCGCGCTCGCCGCCACCGCCGGCGCCCTGCCAGAGCTGATCGCGCGGCAGTCGGTCTGCCGCGCCTGCCCGCGCCTGGTCGCCTGGCGCGAGGACGTCGCCGTCGCCCGGCGCAAGTCCTTCATAAACGAGCCGTACTGGGGACGCCCGATCCCGGGGTGGGGCGATCCCGAGCCGGCGATCCTCATCCTCGGCCTGGCGCCCGCAGCGCACGGCGGCAACCGGACCGGCCGGATCTTCACCGGGGACCGGAGCGGCGACTTCCTGTTCGCCTCGCTGTACCGGTGCGGCCTGGCAGCACAGCCGACGAGCGTGGCGGCCGGGGACGGCCAGCGGCTCATCGGCGCCCGCATGGTCGCGGCCGTGCGCTGCGCACCGCCGGAGAACAAGCCGCTCCCCGAGGAGCGCGACGCCTGCGCGCCGTGGCTGGCGGCGGAGTTCCGGTTGATCGCCCCCGCCCTGCGGGTGGTGGTCTGCCTCGGTGGCTTCGCCTGGCAGGCGCTCTGGCCGGTCCTCGCGGAATGCGGGTACAAGGCGCCGCGGCCGCGCCCGGCCTTCGGGCACGGCGTGCAGGCGCGGGTGAGTGGCCCGGGCGGTGCGCCGCTGCTGCTACTGGGCTGTTACCACCCGAGCCAGCAGAACACGTTCACCGGCCGGGTCACACCAGCCATGACCGACGCGATCTTCCTGCTGGCCCGCGAGACGGCGGGCCTCAGCTGAGGTGGACTCCCGGCCCTGTAAGAAAAGGCCCCGGTGACGCCTACTCCCGCTGCCGGAGCGAAATCGGGGTGCCCGATGAGTCCTCTATATACCGATCCTTACGGCGATGACTGGCATGTCGTGTAGCTGCCAGGGCCGGGTTGCGCTGAATGCGCCCCCGTAGCCCAAGGGCAGAGGCCGCCCCCTAAAAGGGTCCGCGGTGTCGGTTCGAGTCCGACCGGGGGTACGTGGCGGGGCCGGAGAACGGGCCGCTGCCACAGGGCTGGCCTAACCCGCGGCCATCCCAGGATGCCGGGGGTCGGAACGCGCGGGTGCGCCCGGCTAAGCGCCGAAGAGCCGGAGTCTGCGGCGGATCTCGTACTCGTGGACGATGGCGGTCGCGTAGCGATCGCAGATACCGTGCTCGTCGGCGAGCCAGTTGGCGCGCTCTTCACGGCGGAAGAAGGCGGGGCCGGATTCGAGATGGGTGAACCACTCGGCCAGCTCGCGCCCCGTTTGCGCGGGGATGCGGGCGATGAGGCTCTTGTGCATGTCGGGGGAGTGCATCAGCGACATTGGCACCTCCGAGTCGGAAGCCGCTTTCAGTTGAGCCTGCCTCAACAGATGCCTGCTGGCAAGACCCAGTTCGCAACCTTCCCGCAATGTCCTGTTTGTCGGACCGTGATGATCCCGACAGTACCCGGGGGCGCCGCGGGCGCCCCGGGCATGCGCTGCTAGCTCAGTCGTTCGAAGATCATCGCCATGCCCTGGCCACCGCCGACGCACATGGTCTCCAGGCCGGTCGTCTTGTCGTGGAACTGCAGGCCGTTGATCAGGGTGGTGGCGATCCGGGCGCCGGTCATGCCGAACGGGTGGCCGACGGCGATCGCCCCGCCGTTGACGTTCAGCCGCGCCTGGTCGATCTCCAGGTCCCGGTAGGAGGGGATGACCTGCGCCGCGAAGGCCTCGTTGATCTCCACCAGGTCGATGTCGCTGATCGCCATCCCGGCCCGCCGTAGCGCCATCCGGGACGCCTCCACCGGCCCGAGGCCCATGATCTCCGGGGACAGCGCGCTGACTCCGGTGGCGACGATCCGCGCGAGCGGCGTGATGCCGAGCTCCGCCGCCTTAACGTCGCTCATCACGACCAGGGCGGCCGCGCCGTCGTTCAGCGGGCAGCAGTTCCCCGCCGTCACCGTGCCGTGCTCGCGGAACACCGGCTTGAGCCCGGCGACCTTGTCCAGGGTGGTGCCCGGCCGCGGCCCGTCGTCGGCCGACACGACCGAGCCGCCGGGCAGCGTCACCGGGGTGATCTCGCGCTGCCAGAACCCGTTAGCGAGGGCCTTCTCCGCCAGGTTCTGCGAGCGGACGCCGAACTCGTCCTGCTCGGCGCGGGTGATGCCGCGCAGCGCCGCCACGTTCTCCGCGGTCTGGCCCATGGCGATGTAGATGTCGGGCAGCTCGCCGTCCGCGCGCGGGTCGTGCCAGGGCGCCTCGGCCGCCGCCGCTTCCTCGGTCCGCGCCTGCGCCTGCGCGAACAGCGGGTTGCGGGTGTCTGGCAGGCTGTCGCTCGACCCCTTGGCGAACCGCGAGACGGTCTCGACGCCCGCGGTGATGAACACGTCGCCCTCGCCCGCCTTGATCGCGTGGTACGCCATCCGCGTGCTCTGCAGCGATGACGAGCAGTAGCGGTTGACCGTGGTGCCGGGGACGCCGTCGAGACCCAGCAGCACGGCGGTCACCCGGGCGATGTTGAACCCCTGCTCGCCGCCCGGCAGGCCGCAGCCGACGATCAGGTCCTCCACCGTGGCCGGGTCCAGCTGCGGCACCTTGGCCAGCGCGGCCGTGACGATCTGCGCGAGCAGGTCATCGGGCCTGATCGACGCCAGCGATCCCTTGAACGCCCGGCCGATGGGCGAGCGAGCGGTCGCTACGATTACTGCCTCAGGCATGACTGGCCCTCCTTCGAAAAACTGCGTGTCAACGCCACGGTAACAGCCACCACCGCGCCGCAGCGGATAGCGTCTAGGCGTGGAGGTATACGACTCCTTGACCGAGGCCATGGGCAACACGCCCCTGCTTCGGCTCAAGTCGGTGACTAAGGGCGTGGCCGCCACCGGGGACGTGCTCGCCAAGATCGAGTACCTGAACCCCGGCGGCTCGGTCAAGGACCGCATCGCCCTGCGGATGGTAGAGACAGCCGAGCGGGAGGGCC
Organism: Trebonia sp.; assembly: GCA_036391275.1. GTDB lineage: Bacteria > Actinomycetota > Actinomycetes > Streptosporangiales > Streptosporangiaceae > Trebonia. The sequence continues at coordinate 3,607 of DASWAE010000068.1, read as the reverse complement.
GGCTCCGGCCGGGCGGCGTGATCGTCGAGCCGACCTCGGGCAACACGGGCGTCGGCCTCGCGATCATCGCGCAGGCCCGCGGCTACAAGTGCCTGTTCACCTGCCCGGACAAGGTGGCGGCGGACAAGATCGCGGTGCTCCGCGCGTACGGCGCCGAGGTGGTGGTGTGCCCTACCAGCGTGCCGCCCGGCCACCCGGAGTCCTACTACAGCGTCGCGCGCCGCCTGGCGCGGGAGACGCCGAACGGCTGGCAGCCCGACCAGTACGCGAATCCGGACAACCCGGCCGCGCACTACCACTGGACCGGCCCGGAGATCTGGCGGCAGACCGAGGGGCGGATCACCCATTTCGTGGCGGGCATCGGCACCGGCGGCACGATCTCCGGCACCGGCCGCTACCTCAAGGAGGTGTCGGGCAACAAGGTCAAGGTCATCGGCGCGGACCCCGAGGGCAGCGTCTACTCGGGCGGGACCGGCCGTCCGTACCTGGTGGAAGGCGTCGGCGAGGACATCTGGCCCGCCACTTACGACGGGTCCGTCGTCGACGAGGTGATCGCGGTCAGCGACGCCGACTCGTTCGGCATGACGCGGCGGCTCGCCAAGGAGGAGGGACTCCTGGTCGGCGGCTCGTCCGGCCTCGCGGTCGTCGCCGCCCTGCGGGTCGCGGCGACGGCGGCGCCCGATGACGTCATCGTGGTCATCCTGCCCGATGGCGGCCGCGGCTACCTGTCGAAGATCTTCAACGACGCCTGGATGTCCGACTACGGCTTCCTGCGTGAGCAGGCCGCCGGCCCGACCGTCGCCGACCTGCTCGCCGCCAGGCAGCCGGACCTGCCCGCGCTCGTCCACGTGCACCCGGACGAGACCGTCGCGCAGGCGATCGCGCTGCTGCGCGAGTACGACGTCTCCCAGCTTCCCGTGGTCCAGGAGGAGCCGCCGCTGATGGCCGCCGAGGTCGCCGGGTCCGTCGCCGAGCGGGACCTGCTCGATGCGCTGGTCAGCGGACGGGCAAGCCCGCAGGACCCAGTCAGCAAGCACATGTCGCCGCCGCTGCCCGTGCTCGGCCAGGGGGAGCCGGTCAGCCGCGCCGCGGCGGTGCTCGAGAAGTCGGGGGCGGCCCTCGTCCACCTCGAGGGAAAGCCCGCCGCCGTGCTCACCCGGGCCGACCTGCTCGGGTACTACGCGACCGGAGGGGCCCAGTGACTCACGAGAACCTGGAAAAGCTGGGCTTCGAGACACAGGCCATCCACGCGGGACAGGACCCGGACCCGGTCACCGGCGCGGTGGTCCCGCCGATCTACCTGACCTCGACCTACAAGCAGGACGGCATCGGGGGCACCCGGGGCGGCTACGAGTACTCGCGCACCGCGAACCCCACCCGTACCGCCCTGGAGACGTGCCTCGCCGCGCTGGAGAACGGGGCGAGCGCGTTCGCCTTCGCGTCCGGCATGGCCGCGGAGGACTGCCTGGTCCGCACCCTGTGCCGGCCAGGGGACAGCGTGCTCATTCCCGGCGACGCCTACGGCGGCACGTTCCGCCTGTTCGACAAGGTGCTGAAGACGTGGGGGGTAGCACACGCCCCCGTTATGCAGACCGATCTTGATGCCGTGGCGAAGGCTGCCGCTGCCCAGCGGCCGCGCCTCATCTGGGCCGAAACCCCCACGAACCCCCTGCTGTCGATCGTGGACATCCGGGCGCTCGCCGCGCTCGCGCACAGCCACGGCGCGCTGCTCGTGGTGGACAACACGTTCGCCTCGCCCTACCTGCAGCGCCCGCTCGACCTCGGCGCGGACATCGTGGTGCACTCCACCACTAAGTACCTCGGCGGTCACTCCGATGTGGTGGGCGGCGCCATCGTCATCAAGGACCCGCGGCACGCCGCGGACCTCGCGTTCACCCAGAACGCCACCGGGGCGGTGGCCGGCCCGTTCGACGCCTGGCTCACGCTGCGCGGTGTCAAGACCCTCGCCGTGCGGATGGACCGGCACTGCGGCAATGCCGCCCGGGTGGCGCGGGCACTCGCGGACCACCCGGCCGTGGCGTCCGTGCTGTACCCGGGGCTGCCTGGTCACCCGGGTCATGAGGTCGCCCGGTCACAGATGCGGGACTTCGGCGGGATGGTCTCCTTCCGGCTGGCCGGCGGCGAGCGGCAGGCCGTCGAGGTCTGCGCCCGCGCCAGGCTGTTCACGCTCGGCGAGTCGCTCGGCGGGGTGGAGTCGCTCATCGAGCACCCGGCGCGGATGACGCACGCCTCGGTCGCCGGGTCCCCGCTCGAGGTGCCGCCAGACCTGGTGCGGCTGTCCGTCGGGATCGAGGACCCGGATGACCTGCTCGCGGACCTGTTCCAGGCCCTCGCGTAGCCGGGTTATCCATGGGAGCCGGCGGGGACGGCGGCCGGGACGTCACGCGGCGAGCCTCGTAACACCACGAGCCTCAAAGACATCCCAGGAGCTTAAGTGTCAAGCCGCTACGGAAGATTGAGGGAGTTTTTGGCGGTGTCCCCATGACCTCGTCGTAGAGGGTCCGCGTCTTGAGGCATCCGTGCAAGATGCCGACAAGCCGGTTGGCTACCCGCCTAAGTGCGTCGTTATGTTCGATTCCGCGGGTGCGGAGCTCGTCGTAGAAGGCGCGGGCGCCGGGTGAGGCGTTCAGGGAGCTGAAGGCCCAGGCGTTGAGCGCGTTGGCGAGCCGGTCATTGTGGACGAACCGGGTGGCGACCACCTTCTTCTTCCCGGGGGCGCGGGTAATCGGGCTGGTGGCGGCGTAGTTGCGGCGGGCCCTGCCGTCGCGGTAGCGGTGCGGGTCGTCGCCGGACTCTGCGAGCACCCGGGCGCCGAGGACGGCTCCCATGCCGGGCTGCGACCGGTAGATCTCAGCGTCCGGGTGCCGGCCAAAATGCTCCTCCACCTGCCCCTGGTCGGCCATCTCATCAGGCACGCAGCTGGGCACGGCATAGGAGTGTGAATAGACATTATGTCACCGAGTTTTGCAGATACGACCAATGGGTCTGCTATACGATTATGTCCGTACTGGGTTTCTAGCGTAAGGATAAGGTTACCATTTGGGAGACTGAGTTCCCCATGAATCACCAAACTTGCCATAATCCAGACAGCCTCGATACATTCCGTCTGACGTCTTGTGAAGTTTCGGCCCATACAGTACGCTCGGTTGAGCCTAACCGGTTCACGTTTCCATGTGGCCTGGACGCACAGGCATCCTGAGCTTTCTGATTTGTCTTGAACAGTCCGGCAGCATCTGCACAGTAGATCACATTTCATCACAACTATCGCGCAAGTCACGTAGCGCACCATGCACGAAGCTCGCGCTCATCGGAATTCGCTATGTGAGTCCAGCCGGGCCTATCCGGCGTCTATTGTATGCGTTTAGGGTGGACCAATAGATGCGGTTTGGGGGAACTGTGTCGCGTGTCATTCGTACTTGCCGCACATTTCTGGTAGCAACTCTTATCCTGATGGCGACTGCCGCGGTCGGCCTGACCAATGCGCCGGCCGCCTTCGCAGCGAGTCCCTCGTTTGTGCAGCAGGTGTCGGCGCACGGCCATGCGGGGTCGCTGACCGTGACCCCGGGGTCGGCGGTCACCGCCGGTG
>DASWAE010000067.1:0-4771 GCA_036391275.1 Trebonia sp. | reverse complement strand
CAGCGCGGTCGACTTCCCGCACCCGGAAGGACCGACGAGCACCATGAACTCGCCCTCCCTCACCTCCAGGTTCAGGTCATCGAGCGCCTTGACGCCACCCCCGTAGACCTTGTCCACGTGGTCGAGCGCGATACGTGCCATTCGGAAACCTCCATGTCCGATCCCTGCCCGCGGGTTGGGCGCTTACCTAATCGGTAAGTTTCTTTACAGATACCGGCGTGTCCAGCACCCTATCGATACCCGCGGTACGTATTGGGCCAGTCAGCGTGAATGTACCCGTCAGCGGCAAATCATGCGAAGATCCGCCAACGTACACCGTGATGTTGCCGGGCTCGACGGTCCGCGTCAAGTCCTGGCCGGTAAACGAGGTGCGGTCGGCGTGCACGCGGAACGTGATTCGCGCGGTCTCGCCGGGGCGGAGGGCCACCCGGGCGAACCCGGACAGCCACCGCTCCGGCCGCGCCACGGAGGCGACCGGGTCGCCCAGGTAGAGCTGCACGACCTCGGACCCGGCGAGCGGGCCGGCGTTGCACACCGTGCAGGAGACTTCCACCGCGCCGTCGGTTGCCACCTCGTCCGCGGACAGCGCGAGGCCCGCGTACTCGAACGTGGTGTACGACAGGCCGTGCCCGAACGCGAACAGCGGGGTGGGGTCGACCGTGCTGCCGGTGTGCTGCGCCGCGTTGCGCGACCGCAGGTAGGTCGACGGCTGCGCTCCGGGGTCGCGCGGGATCTCGACCGGCAGCTTCCCGCTGGGGTTCACCCGCCCGGTGAGGATCCCCGCGATCGCGGGCCCGCCCTCCTCGCCGGGAAAGAACGCCTGCACCACGGCGGCCAGCCGGCCGAGCACGCCGCCGATCGCGTAGGGCCGCCCGGTGACGAGCACCGCGATCACCGGCACGCCGGTGTCGGCCAGCGCGTGCAGCAGCCGCTCCTGGGCACCGGGGAGCTTCAGCTCGTCGACGTCGCAGCCCTCGCCGCTCGTCCCGTGCCCGAACAGGCCGGCCTCGTCGCCCACGACGGCCACGACGACATCAGCGGAACGGGCGCGGCTGACCGCCTCGGCGAACCCCGACTCATCCGGCGTGCGGACGTCGCAGCCGCGCGCGTACCCGGTCACGTCCAGGCCCTCGGCGCGCAGCGCGGCGAGCAGCGTGCTGACCTCGACGCCGGCCACGTCGCCGGCCTCCTCGATCTGCCTCGTGTGGCCGAGGTGCCGGGGCATCGAGTAGCAGCCGAAGAACGCGAGCGGGTCGTCGGCGAGCGGGCCGACCACGGCGACCTTCGCGCCCGCTGCCAGCGGCAGCACGGTGCTTCCAGCGCCGCTGGCGCCGTTCTTGAGCAGGATCACCGATTCCTCGGCCAGCCGCCGGGCGATGTCCCGCTGCGCGGGCGGGTCCAGGTCCGGCGGCTGCCCGAGGCCTTCCGGCCGTTCCGGGACGGGGGTCCAGCCCGGGTCGAGCAGTCCGAGCTCGAGCTTCTGCCGTAGCACCCGGGCCACCGCCCGGTCGATGACCGTGGCCGGCACCTCGCCCGCTGCGGCGAGGTCGAGCAGCGGCTCGCCGAAGCAGCGGGTGCCGGGCAGTTCGACGTCCATCCCGGCGCTGAGCGCGAGCGCCGCCGCGCGGCCCGGATCGGCGGCGACCGCGTGCTGCAGCTCAAGGAAGGAGACCGCGTAGTAGTCGGAGACGACCACCCCGTCGAAGCCGTACTCATCGCGCAGCAGCGTGGTCAGCAGCCAGGGGTCGGCGCTGGCCGGCACCCCGTCGATGTCGACGTAGGACGGCATCACCGAGCGCGCGCCGGCCAGCCTGATGGCCATCTCGAACGGGACCAGGATGACGTCGGCGAGCTCGCGCGGGCCCATGGAGACCGGCGCCATGTTCCGCCCCGCCCGGGAGGCCGTGTAGGCGGCGAAGTGCTTGAGCGTGGCCTGCACCCCCGCGCGCTGCAGCCCGCGCACGTACTCGGTGCCGATCACGCCGACCAGGTACGGGTCCTCGCCCATGGTCTCCTCGGTCCGGCCCCAGCGGTAGTCGCGGGTGACGTCGAGCACCGGGGCCAGCCCCTGGTGGATGCCGACCGCGTGCATGGTGGCCCCGAAGGCTGCGGCCATCTCCCCGACCAGCGCCGGGTCGAACGACGCGCCCCAGGCCAGCGGGGTGGGGTAGATGGTCGCGCCCCAGGTGGCGAACCCGGTCAGGCACTCCTCATGCGCCACCGCCGGGATACCGAGCCGGTTGGTGGCAATCACGTTGCTTTGCAGCGTGGCGAGCGCGCTCATCCCGGCCGCCGCGTCGACCGGACGGGTGCCGAAGACCCGGGTGAGCTGCCCGAGCCCGTTCTTGATCAGCTCCTCGAACGGCACCTGGTCAGCGAGGGAGAAGAACTGGTCCTGCATCGGCGCAACGCCGTCCCCGTCGCCGGAGGCGCCCATCCAGATGCTGCCCAGCTGCGCGATCTTCTCTTCCAGCGTCATCCGGCGCAGCAGGTCAGCGACCCGCTCATCCGCCGCGCGCGCCGGGTCCCGCCAGGCGTCGATGTCGGTCTGGGTCACTTACCTGGCTCCTTAGGGGCGGCGGTCGATTCTCGGATATGCAGCTCGGTGGACAACTCGACCCGGTTGGTCCGCAGTGGCAGGCCGTCGATCAGCTCGCCGATCATCTGGGCGGCGGCCCTGCCCATCTCCGTGAGCGGCTGGCGTACCGTGGTCATCGGGGGCGACGCCCAGCGACTGACGGGCAGCTCATCGAACCCGACGACAGAGAGGTCGTCGGGAATGCGCAGCCCGCGCTGCCGGGCCGCCTCGTAGACGCCGAACGCCATCTGGTCGCTGCCCGCGAAGATCGCGGTCGGCCGGCTGGGGAGGTCAAGCAGTTCGACGGCGCGGGCGAAGCCACCCTCGTGCTCGAAGTCGCCGTACTTGATCAGGGCCGGGTCGACGGTCAGTCCAGCCCGCTCGAGGCTGGATCGATAACCGTCGAGCCGAGCTAGGCTGCACAGCATGTCAGGGAACCCGGTGATCACGCCAATTCGCTGGTGTCCCAGGGACAACAGGTGCTCGGTGGCGGCGAGCCCGCCCGCCCAGTTCGTCGCGCCAACCGACGGGATGTGCGGCGGCGGCGTGTTGGCCGGGTCGATGACCACGAGCGGGATGCCGGCCCCGCCAAGCTGCCCGACCTGCGCGGCGGTCAGCGTGGTGGTGACCAGGATCACGCCGTCGGAGTGGTGGCTGGCGATCGCCGACGTCCAGGCGGCGGGCCGGGCGTCGCCGTGCCGGACGGAAGACACCGCGATCGCGGTGGAGTGCTCGGCGCCCCACTCCTCGACGCCCCGCAGGATCTCCACCGCCCACGGGCTGTCCAGGCCCGCGAACACCAGGTCGATGAGCCCGGAACGGCGCGCGGCGCGCTGCCCGTTGCGCGGGTACTGGTGCTGGACAAGGAGCTTCTCCACCCGTGCGCGAGTGGACGGCGCGACGTCGGGCCGGCCGTTTACCACCTTGGACACAGTGGGCAGCGACACGCCAGCCTCCGCGGCAATCGCGGCGAGCGTGGTCTTCCGCACGGCCTCACCTTTCGCTCGGTTTCGTAACTTTCGGATCCGTGATCGATCACCGATCCGCCCCATTCATGCTGCATGGTACGGCAATCGATCCGAGATGAAAACGTCTGTAACGTTCTGGAAATGGGGGGTTGACCCAGGTAGGAGACGAAATTACGATGGCGGCACGTCGAAAGTGTTCGAAAACTTTCGAAAGTGCCTTGCGCCCCATCCCAGGAGACGACCATGCGTAGCAGCCGGGCACTTGCCGCCGCTCCCGCGGAGCGTCTTCGGAGTAGTCGTGGTACCCAGTTTTCGCTCAAGGAGTTTCTACGATGATGAAGAGAACCCCCGCTGCGGCAATAGCCGCGCTCGGCCTCGGCGTCCTCCTGGCCGCCTCCGCCTGCTCTAGCGGTGGCAGCAGCAGCGCCGGAGGAGGAAGCTCGTCCGCCAACGGCCCGGTCACGCTGACCTTCTGGAACAACGCCACCCCCGGTCCCGGCCTCACGTACTACCAGAACGCCATCAAGCAGTTCGAGGCCGCTCACCCGGGCGTCACGATCAAGATGCAGAACATCCAGAACGAGTCGTACGACGGCAAGCTGCAGACCGCGCTGGCCTCGAACACCGCGCCGGACATCTTGTTCCAGCGCGGCGGCGGCAAGATGCAGGCCATGGTCAACGCGAACCAGCTCCAGGCGCTGACCCTCAGCGCCGCGGACAAGACCAACATCGGCGCCGGGGCCCCCGTGGACAGCATCAACGGCACGGTGTACGGCATCCCGCTCGACGCCAACCCCGAGGGCATCTACTACAGCAAGACCCTGTTCACTAAGGCCGGCATCACCACGACGCCGACCACCATCCCCGAGCTCGAGGCCGACATCGCCAAGCTGAAGGCCGCCGGCATCACGGCGATCGCGGTCGGCGCCAAGGACGCGTGGCCGGCCGCCCACTGGTACTACAACTTCGCGCTGCGCGAGTGCAGCCAGGCGACGATGAACGAGGCAGGCGCGAGCCTCAAGTTCACCGACCCGTGCTGGACCAAGGCCGGCAACGACCTGCAGGCGTTCCTGAAGGTCAACCCGTTCCAGACGGGCTTCCTGACGACCGCGGCGCAGGTGGGCGCTGGCTCCTCGGCCGGCCTGCTCGCCAACCACAAGGCCGCCATGGAGCTGATGGGCGCCTGGGAACCGGGCACGGTCGCCGCGCTCACCCCGAACCAGAA
>DASWAE010000066.1:0-1572 GCA_036391275.1 Trebonia sp. | reverse complement strand
TCTCGTGGCGCACGACGAACGCATTGAAGCGATCGCGGAGGCCGGCCTGCTCCTCGAGTTCTATCGTCTGAGCCCAGTCCGCCACCTATAGCACCACCAACTGCGCGGTGGCACTCGCGCTCTGTCCGGCGTGGCTGCATGCGACCGTCACCGGCCATGAACCCGCCGCGGTCTTTGTGCCCACCTTCCATGTCCAGGTCACGGACCCGCTCGCGCCCGCCGTCGCCGGCCCCAGCCCGGCAGCCTTGGATGGACCGGATGCGTACACGACGACGATCGTGCAGGTTGCACTGGCGGCGGTCTTGACAACCGCAGTCTCGAACTGGCCCGGGCTCACGGCAGGCAGGCTGACGAACGTGACCGTGACCGCGGCTTGGGGAGCGGTGGGTCGCGGCGTCGCCGTAGGCGTCGGCTGCGGAGTGGGCTTGGGCGTTGGCTTGGCAGTCGGCGGAGCGGAGGGATGGATGCTGGGCGATGGACTGGCCGTGGTCGCAGCCGTTGGAGGCGCCGACTCCGCGAAGGCATAAGGCGTGGACGACGGCGACGGGGAGACTCCAAGCGCAGTCCCTGACGGACCCGATGAAAGTGCGCCGGCTACAGCCAGCAAGGCAACTGCTCCGCCAGCCAGCCACCAGACCCGGCGTCCGCGAGAGGCGCGGGGATTGGTAGCACGTGGCGCGGGGCCGGGGGTTGCGGGCCCGGCGCTGGCCGAGAGCGGGCTTGTGGACGTGTAGAACAGGCCGGTCCCTGGCAGTCCCACCGTCCTCCGGACGCCCCGTCGTCCGAGCGTGACTTTGGCTCCCCGTGGCCCGAAGGAAACGGAGGCCCCCGACTTGCTCACGTTGACCGTTACGCCCGGGGCCACCTTGATGCGGCGCCAGAGACGGAGGCCCACAACTTCCCCTCAACCAGTCGCCGGCATCCCCGAAACGCCGGACAGACCCGCGCGCTGGCCCGGCGAGTCTACTCCTACAGTGCGGCGCCAATTCGTCGTATGAAAGCCCTCGATCGCGAAGCCGATCGTCGTGCCCTGCGCCACGGTCAGCGCGCGCGGGAAGAAGTCGTCGACCGACCAGTTCCTGCCCGCCGGCACGGCCGACGGCGCTGACTCAATCCCGGTCCGCGTCGCCGCGGATGGCGATACACGGCGTGAGGGCGGCGCGGAGCCCATCCAATCCGGAGCCCGGCCGCGCCCGAACTGAGGGCATCGACCCCCTACGAATGGACCAGGAGGGAACCCGGATGCGAAAGATCGCATCGCTCATCGGCGCGGCCGCGCTCGTCCTCACGATCGTCCCGACGACGTTCGCCGCCTCGCCCGTGGTGCCGGCAGCCAAGTCGAGCGGCACGATCGTCGACATCGCCGTCGGCGCTGGCGCGTTCAAGACGCTCGTCGCGGCCGTCGGCTGCGCCGACCCGGCCGTCGCCCAGGCACTGACCAGCGGCGAGCAGCTCACCGTGTTCGCCCCGACCGACGCCGCCTTCGCGAAGCTCGGCCTGAACGCCGGCAACATCTGCGGCACGTTCGGCAAGGCGACGCTGACCAAGATCCTGCTCTACCACGTGGAGGAC
>DASWAE010000065.1:0-39005 GCA_036391275.1 Trebonia sp. | reverse complement strand
ACGACCAGATCGCGAGACCGTGCCTCGCTACCGTGCCTGACCTGAAGCAGGACGTCCTCGGACAGCGGGGCCACGCCGTCCGCGCTGGCCGCGGCCGCGGCCAGGTCCTGAACCTGCGCGCTCAGCGCCGCGGAGAGCGGTCCCTCCGTGATGACCGTGCCAGGGGGCGGCGGCCAGCTCACCGGTTCGCCGGGAGCGCGTCCGGCGCGAGCATCTCCACGCCGTCCCGGTCCTCGGGCGAGCCCTTCACCGGCACGAACCGGTAGCCGACATTGCGCACGGTGCCGATGAGCGCCTCGTGCTCCGGGCCGAGCTTGGCGCGCAGCCGTCGTACGTGCACGTCCACCGTCCTGGTGCCGCCGAAGTAGTCGTAACCCCATACCTCCTGCAGCAGGTGGGCCCGGGTGAACACCCGGCCAGGGTGCTGCGCGAGGAACTTGAGCAGCTCGAACTCCTTGAAGGTGAGGTCAAGCACGCGGCCGCGCAGCCGCGCCGAGTAGGTCGCCTCGTCGATCGCCAGGTCGCCGGACCTGATCTCATCCGGTGCGTCCGCGGCCACGCGTATGGCCCGGCGCCCGGTGGCCAGGCGAAGGCGGGCCTCCACCTCGGCCGGGCCGGCCGTGTTCAAGATCACGTCGTCAGCGTTCCATTCCGCGCTGATCGCGGCAAGGCCGCCCTCGGTGACGATGGCGAACATCGGGCAGTCAAGCCCGGTGGTGTGCAGCAGGCGGCAGATACTCTTGGCGTGGGCGAGATCGCGGCGGGCGTCGACCAGGATGACGTCGGACGGGGGCGCCTCGACCAGCGCGGAGGGGTCGGCGGGCAGCACGCGGACGGAGTGCAGCAGCAGGCCGAGGGCCGGCAGAACCTCCGATGAAGGCTCGAGCACGCCGGTTATCAACAGCAACTCGCTCACGTGATGCCACCTCCGGTCACGGGCAGTTCACCCGTCCTTCTCTGTATAAACACAAAGGACCCCGGGGGCAACACCGCCCGAGGTCCCGTTGAAATGAGGATAACCGAGACATGGCCAAGGTAACCATCAGGTACTGGGCCGCGGCGAAGGACGCGGCCGGGTTGCCGGAGGAGTCGCTCGACGGGGTCACCCTGCGTGACGTGCTTAACGCGGTTGTCGCGAGCAGGAAACCGGACAGCCGCCTAGCCGACGTCATCGCCCGGTCGTCCTTCCTGGTAAACGCCGATCCGGTGGGCCGCGCACCCACGGAGTCGATCGTGCTCGACGATGGCGCGGTGATCGAGGTGCTGCCGCCCTTCGCCGGGGGCTGAGGCGTGCGCGTGGCGTTCGGGTGACCAAGTGCTAACGCTGAGTCTCCTTCCCTCGGGCGTGGACGTAGTTATCCACTGGGTAAACGTGATGAGCTTCACCCCGGCGGGTGTTACTACCCATAGGAAACATTGACTACAAGCGGTAACTGTTTAGCTTGATTTGGTTGCGCTAAGTACCTTGGCCCGGTATATCGGTTGACTGTGAGCACTGATCCCGGTCCGCCCGGGCAGCGAAATTCTCCGCCGCCGTTGAACCAGCCGCCCGAAGCCAACGTTCTACGTGATGTGCCGAGCACAGCATCGGCCAGCGGCGAGCGCATGGCCGACGATGCCTTTATCCGGGCGCTGTACGCCGAACACGGCGGCGCGCTGCTCAGGTACGCGCTGCATCTGACCAGCGGCGACAGGCAGAAGGCGGAGGATCTTTTGCAGGAGACCATCGTGCGCGCCTGGCGGCATCCGGAGGCCCTCGCGGACCGCCCGGCACGCCCCTGGCTGTTCGCCGTGGCCCGCAACCTGGCGGTAGACGCCTACCGGGCGCGGCAGTCGCGGCCGCCGGAGACCGGGCAAGACGCCTTTGACACGCTGCCCGCGCAGGACGACGCGGACCGCACGCTCGAGTCCTGGGCGGTGGCGGAGGCCTTGGCGTCGCTGCGCCCCGATCACCGGGCGGTGATCGTCGAGACTTACTACCGCGGCTGCTCGGTGGCCGAGGCGGCGACCACGCTCGGCATCCCGCCGGGCACGGTGAAGTCCCGCACGTACTACGCGCTCAAGGCGCTCAAGCTGGCCCTGCAGGAACGGGGGCTGGCGCCATGACGCACCCGCCTTCCGGGGGGACGACCCCGCACGCGCCACGGGCCATGGACTGCCCGGGGGTCCGGGTGTCGCTCGGCGTCTACGTGCTCGGCGCCATCGACCCCGCGGAGCGCGCACTGGTGGACAGCCACCTGGCCACCTGCCGGCACTGCCGCGACGAGCTGGCCGGCCTGGCAGGCCTGCCCGCACTGCTCGCCCGGGTCTCGACGGAAGAGGCCATCGCCCTGGCGGTGCCCGACGGCCCTGCCCTCGCCCTTGACGAGATGCCTGAGCCGCCGCACGAGCTGCTCGCCACCGTCCTCAACCTGACCGCGGCGCGGCGCCGCCGCCGCCGCTGGCAGCAGGCGGCCCTCGGCCTCGCCGCGGCGCTGATCATCGCGGCGGGCGTGTTCGGCGGCCTGCGGCTCGGCGCGGGCCCGGCGCAGCCGTCGTCCGTGGCGAGCGGGTCGCTGTTCGCCGGCCACCCGAACAGCGCGTGGGAGACCACGCAGGGGCAGTCGGGAGCCGCGACCGCCACGGTCAGCTACCGCTCGATGGGCTGGGGAACCGAGCTCGACACGAAGGTCAACGGCATTCCCGCCGGCACGAGCTGCCAGCTCTATGTGATCGACTCCGCCGGCCAGCGCGTCCTGGCCGGCGGTTGGGTAACCGACAACGACGAGGGCTCCGTCTGGTACCCAGGGTCCTCGGCGGTGCCGAGCAAGGACGTGACCGGCTTCCAGATCACCGTCGCCCATGGCCAAACGATTGATATCCCGGCCTGACCCGGGCGGATCGCGCGTGCCGGGAATAGCCGTCACCGTCACCGGTGCTTGAGTAGTCGTGGTTGGTGGCCTCATAGCACTCCTGGTCGTTCTCGCTGTCGCATCCGTGGTGGGTTTCGCCCTCCGGCAGCGCCAGGGCCGGTTCCGCGCGATGACGACGGCGGTGGCGTCCCCGGCCGGCGCGAGCGCGGGCGGGGCACCCGGCGCGGTCCAGGCGGCGTCACCCGGCGGCGCACTGAGCGCCGAGGACCTCGGCGCCCCCCTTGGCGCGCAGGTCACCCTCGTCCAGTTCTCCAGCGCGGTGTGCGCCTACTGCGGCCCGACCAGGGAACTGCTCGCCGAGGTGGCGGGTGAACGGGACGGTGTCGCCTTCGTTGAGATCGACGCCGCGGCCCGGATGGACCTGACCAGGCGGCTGCGCGTGCTGTCCACCCCGACCGTCCTGGTGCTCGACGCGCTCGGCGGCATCACCAGCCGGGCGTCGGGCCCGCTGCGCAAGGCGGAGCTGCTGACGGCGGTCGGCGCGGCCCTGCAGACAAGCGGGACTGTGTCTTGAATTTCCCACCAAAAAAGGCGACAATTGGATGCTGGTCAGTGGCTCGCGAGGTGACAGCGGTGCCGCGACTGAATAGCATCGAGTACGTGTCTTCCAGTACAGCGCTGTCAGCTCCCGGGGTGCGGACTTCGCGCACCCATGGGGCCGTCACCGCTGGAAGGACGAGAATGGCGAACAAGCTGCTTACGAAGCGGCGGGCGGTTGACTTCTGCAGGGTCGCTACCGCGATGTGTACGCGCCCCGTGCCTGCCGCCTGACCTGCGCGGCTTCACTGCGGGCAGGCAGAGACTCATCGACAGCTGACCTGCGTTCAGGAGCCATGATCCAATGATCAGACCTGATCATCTTTACCCTGGCCCACAGGGTGCTACGTGGCTTGGTCATCAAAGATGACCAGGTCTGTTGACGCCCGTGGCCCGCGCTTCGGCGCGGTCATCACCACCGTGGTTCTCGCGGCCGTCCTGGTGATCTCCGGCGTTTCGCACGCCGCGGCGGGCTGGCTGCTGCTGGCACAGACGCTGGTGTTCACCGTGGGAGCGCTGGCCGGCCTGCGCTATGCCCCCTACGGCCTCATCTTCCGTCACCTGGTCCGGCCACGGCTCGGACCGCCCTCCAAGACCGAGCCGGAAGCTCCGCCGCGCTTTTCCCAGGGGGTGGGCATGGTGTTCGCCGGGATCGGCGCGATCGGGTTCGCGGCAGGCGTGCCACCGCTCGGCATCGTCTTCGCCGCGTTCGCCCTGGCGGCCGCGTTCCTTAACGCGGCGTTCGACTTCTGCCTCGGTTGCCAGATGTACCTGTTCATTCAAAGAATCCGGCCGGCCTCCGTAGAGGCTGGGCCGCACAAGGAGGTTTCTCAGCCATGAGCCGTTCCGACGTCCTGGTCGGCGCCGACTGGGTCGAGGCCCACATCGGTGCGCCTGGCACCGTCATCGTCGAGGTAGATGAGGACACGAGCGCCTACGACAAGGGCCACATCCCCAGCGCGATCAAGATCGACTGGAAGAAGGACCTGCAAGACCCGGTCCGCCGCGACTTCGTGGACAAGGTGGGCTTCGAGGCGCTGCTCTCCGAGCGCGGCATCTCGAACGACGACACCGTGGTCCTCTACGGCGGCAACAACAACTGGTTCGCGGCCTACGCGTACTGGTACTTCAAGCTGTACGGGCACGACAAGGTGCTGCTCCTCGACGGCGGCCGCAAGAAGTGGGAGCTCGACTCGCGCGAGCTGACCACCGACGTGCCCGCCCGGGAGAGGACCAGCTACACCGCCTCCGAGCAGGACGCCGCGCTGCGCGCCAAGCGCGACGAGGTCATCGACGCGATCGGCAAGCGCAACCTGGTGGACGTGCGCTCCCCCGACGAGTTCGCCGGACGGCTGCTCGCCCCGGCGCACCTGCCCCAGGAGCAGGCGCAGCGCGGCGGGCACATCCCCACCGCCAAGAACGTCCCGTGGTCGAAGGCCGCGAACGAGGACGGCACGTTCAAGTCGGACAGCGACCTGACCACCCTGTACAAGGACCAGGCAGGCGTGGACTTCGGCAAGGACACGATCGCGTACTGCCGGATCGGCGAGCGCTCCGCGCACACCTGGTTCGTGCTGCACGAGATCCTCGGCCTGTCGAACGTGAAGAACTACGACGGCTCGTGGACGGAATACGGCTCGCTGGTTGGCGTGCCGATCGAACTGGGTGAGGACAAGTGAGCAACGACAGCTGCGGAGCGCCGGCCGGCGGCGTGACCATCACGAAGGACAAGGCGGGCAAGGAGGCGATCATCGAGGGCCAGGTGCTCCGCGGTGGCGCCCCGGTGTCCACCGGCTACGCCCGGCTGCTCGGCACCGGCGACGAGTTCGTCGCCGAGGTGCCGCTCGGCGAGGACGGCGGCTTCCGCTTCTTCGCCGCGCCCGGCGAGTGGACGCTGCGCGTCCTCGCGCCCGGGTCTGTCCGGGTCGAGCAGGCGGTTACCGCCGACATCGGGCAGATCACCCGGGTCGAGCTGCTCGTCTGACGCTGGTAGTAGTGACAGCCGCCATACCATCGGCCAGAAACGGCCCCGTTGCGTGCCGCTGCGACGCATCCTCAGCACCAGCGACTTCACCAGTACCAGCGCTGCGGCCCGTGCTCATGATCGTGAAGCCTTTTAAGCACTCCCACACCCAAAAGGCTTCATGACACCACAACCCTTCCTGAAAACGGGTCCTGCCAGGGCAGATGGGACGGGTATCAGGGGATCACCGTCCTCGTCTGCCTCAATATCCCCTCCCGTCGCACGGCCTGGTGTCTTCCGCGGGTCTTGGGCAAGCAGGCTCCTCGGAGCGCTGCGTCACCTGCTAGTCGTCTGGTGGTCATCGCGTCTTTGCCTGGTTTCCGTAGGCTCTTGGGCATGAACGAGCAACGGCGGGAGTTCGATAACGAGCTTGACGCTATCGAGAGCAAGGTCATCGAGCTCTTCGCCATGGTCGCCGAGGGCTTGCCCATGGCGACGCAGGCGCTGCTGAACGGGGACGCCGAGACATTCGCGCGGCTGGCCGAACGCGACCGTGTCATCGACGCCCTCTACCTCGAGGTCGAGGGGCTCGCCGACAGAGAGATACTCCTGCAGGCACCGGTGGCGTCCGACTTGCGCTTCCTGCTTTCTGTGCTGCGCATCGTGCCGGAGCTTGAGCGGTCGCATGACCTGGTGGTCCACATCTGCGCGAGCGCCGGCCATATCCTGAGCGGCGACCTCACGCCGCGGGCCGGCGGCCTGGTGGCGCGGATGGGCGACCTCGCCACCGAGATGTGGCGGCAGGCGGCCGACTCGTGGTACGAGCGGGACCGGGACGCCGCGGCGGCGCTGGCCGAGCGAGACGAGGGGATGGACGAGCTGCACGCCAGCCTGACCGCCGAGCTTGCCGCGGGGCAGATGGCGGTGCCCGTGGCCATGGAGATGGCCCTGGTGGCGCGGGACTACGAGCGGCTCGGCGCGCACGCCGTCAACATCGCCCGGCGGGTCGTGTACCTCGCGGGCACGGGGTCGCGCAAGCCCAGGGAGCAGTAGCCGGCATGCGCCGGGCGGTGACGCGGCAACGGGCGCGGCCGGGTCAGCCGGTTAACGCGGGCCGCGCAAACAGCAACGGGCGCGGCCAGAGTCGGCCGCACCCGTTCTGCATATTCGGATCTTTCGGTGCTCGACAACTACCCCATGCGGCCAGTGACGTAGGCCTGCGTGCGCTCGTCCCGCGGGTCGCCGAAGATCTGCGCGGTGGGGCCGTACTCGACGAGCACGCCGGTGCGGGTGTCGCTCCTGGCGTCGCGCAGCACCGAGTAGAAGGCGGTCCGGTCGCTGACCCGGGTCGCCTGCTGCATGTTGTGCGTGACGATGACGATCGTGTACTGGGACTTGATCTCGTGCATCAGGTCCTCGATGCGGCCGGTCGCGATCGGGTCGAGGGCCGAGCAGGGCTCGTCCATGAGTACGACGTCGGGCTCCACCGCGAGCGTGCGCGCGATGCACAGCCGCTGCGCCTGGCCGCCGGACAGGCCGAGGCCGGACTTGTTCAGCCGGTCCTTGACCTCATCCCACAGCGCCGCCTGCTTGAGTGACCGCTCGACGATCTCATCCAGCCTGGCCTTGTTGCGGATGCCGTTGATCCGCGGCCCGTAGGCGACGTTGTCGTAAACGGACTTGGGGAACGGGTTGGCCTTCTGGAAGACCATCCCGATGCGGCGCCGGACGGCCGTCGGCGAGACGTCGCTCGCGTACAGGGACGCGCCGCGGTACCGCAGGTCGCCCTCCACCCGGGCGCCGACGATCAGGTCGTTCATCCGGTTGAGCGTGCGCAGCACCGTGGTCTTGCCGCAGCCGGACGGCCCGATGAACGCGGTGATCTCGTTCTCGTAGATGGTCAGCGAGACGTCGGTCACCGCGCGGAAGTCGCCGTAGTACATCGACGCGTTCTGCACGTCGAAGACGGGATTGCCGGTCGGTATCTCCCTGGGCGCCGTGTCCGGTATGTCCAGCTTGGGGATGATTTCCTGCTCCTGCTGGACCTGAACCGGAACTTGCTCCTCTTGCTCTTCCATGGGATCCCTAGCGCGAGTAACGGGTAAACCGGGCCGTAACGATGCGGGCCGCGATCATCAGGGTGAAAGCGATCGCAATCAGGGTCAACGCCGCGCCCCAGGCTCTTGCTTCCGCGCCGACGTAGGGCGACGTCGCGTTCGCGAAGATCTGGGTGGACAGCGCGGTGTTGGGGCCGCTGAACAGGTTGGAGTTCGTCTGCTCGACCGTGAGGATGGTGAACAGCAGCGGCGCGGTCTCGCCCGCGGCGCGGGCGACGGCGAGCAGTGCGCCGGAGACGATGCCGCCGATCGCGGCGGGGATCACCACGGTCAGCGTGACCCGTGCCTTGGTGGCGCCGAGCGCGTAGCTGCCCTGGCGCAGGCTGTCGGGCACCAGGCGGAGCATCTCGAAGGAGGAGCGGATCACGACCGGCAGCATCAGGCAGGCCAGCGCGAACGAGCCCGCCATGCCCGAGTAGCCGAAGTGCAGCACCCAGATCGTGTAGATGAACAGGCCCATCACGATCGACGGGACGCCGGTCATGACGTCCGACATGAACGCCACCAGCCTGCCGAGTATCCCCCGGCCGCCGTACTCGTTGACGTAGACCGCGCCGAGCACGCCGAGCGGTATCGCGACCAGCGCGGCGAAGCCGGTGATCTCCAGCGTGCCGATGACCGCGGGGCCCATGCCGCCGGTGCCGAGCGGCATGACGTTCGGCGGGATGGTGCTGTTGGTGAGGAACTGCCAGTTGATGGCGCTGGCGCCCGCGGCGAACACCTTGACGAGCACGAAGGCGAGCGGGACAAGGACGACCGCGAACGAGGCCCACATCAGGACCGTCATGATCTGGTTCTTGGTGCGCCGCCAGCCGGCCGGCTCGCGCAGGTCAACCGGCCGTCCCGCGGAGTTGGTGGCGACTGCCATCAGGCCCCCCTCATCTTCCGCGCGGAGCGCTCCACGATCCCGCGGGCCACCAGGTTCACGAGGATCGTGAGCACGAACAGGAACAGGCCGAGCCCGATCAGCGCGCCGCGGAACGCGCCGCCGGTGGCCTCGCCGAACTGGTTGGCGATGACCGCGGGTATCGAGTAACCGCTGTAGAAGAGATGCCCGGTTATCTCCGCGGAGTTGCCGATCACCAGCGCCGCGGCGATCGTCTCGCCCATCGCCCGGCCGAGGCCGACAAGCACGGAGCCGACCACGCCGCCCTGACTGTGCGGCCAGACGGCGCCGCGGATCATCTCCCAGCGGGTGGCGCCGAGCGCGTACGCGCCCTCCTTGTCGATCGCGGGCACGGTCGCGATGACCTCACGGGACAGGGAGGTAATGATCGGGGTGATCATGATCGCCAGGATGATCCCGGCGGTGAAGAACGAGGCGCCGGTCGAGTTCGGGCCGCCGAACAGCGTGCCGAGCACCGGGACGCCGTTGAGGCCGGAGGCGATGGACCGGTAGACGCCGTTCAGCCAGGGGACGAGCACGAGGATGCCCCACAGGCCCCAGACCACCGAGGGGACCACGGCCAGCAGGTCGATCACGTACACGATGGGGCGCGACCACCGGACCGGCACGACCTCGTTGAGCAGCAGCGCCACCCCGACGCTGACCGGGACCGCGATGACGAGCGCGATCACCGAGCTGATGACCGTGCCGTACAGGAAGGCCAGCGCGCCGTAGTGGTTCGTCGTCGGGTCCCAGTTGGTGGAGAAGATCCCGCTGAGTCCGGCGGTGCTGAACCAGGCCGTCGACTGCTGCGCGGTCGTGACGGCGATGAGGACGAGGATGACGAGCACGAGCATGCCCGCGGCGAGCGTCAGTATCTGGAATCCCCGGTCGCCGAGCGGCCTGCGGTGCGCGAGCGCGCCGACGGACCCGGCCGGCTTGACCGGGTCCGCCTTAGTCACGGCGCTCATGACGGTTCGGTACCCCGAGCTACATGAGTCATGTCTTTACCTTATGAGAGGCTATTTCACTCAGCTAGGAGTGTTCCGCTCAGCTAGCAGCGGTGATCTGGCTCAGCTGCGCGACGGCCGCCTGGTCAATGCTCGCCGGGAGCGCCGCGAGGTTGAGCGTGCCCAGCAGCTTCTGGCCATCACCCAGGAGGTAGCCGAGGTAGGCCTTGAGCAGTGCCACGTCGTTCGCGCTCTTCTGGACCTTGTACACCAGGTCCCACGACTGGTAGGTGATCGGGTAGGAGTCGGCACCCGCCTGATCGATCGCGCTGAAGGTCAGGTCGGCCTTCGGGGTGACGTGCGAGGCGGCCGCGGTCGCGCCCGCGGTGGACGGCGCGACGAAGGAGCCGGCGGAGTTCTTGATTGACGCGGCGGACAGGCCGGACGCGGTGGCGGTCGAGAAGTCCACGTAGCCGATGGCGCCCGGGGTGGACTTGACGGTCTGCGCCACGCCGCTGCCGCCGCTGCCGGCGCGGGCCGTGGACGGCCACTTGATGGTCGAGCCCGAGCCGAGCGTCCAGGCGCTGCCCGCGGCGGCCACCAGGTACTTGGAGAAGTTCGCCGTCGTGCCAGAGGAGTCGGAGCGGACCGCCAGGGTGATCGGCGTGCTCGGCAGGCTGACGCCCGAGTTGAGCGCCTTGATCGCCGGGTCGTTCCAGGTCTTGATCTGGCCCTGGAAGATCTTCGCGAGGGTGGTCGGGTCCAGCTTGAGGCCGCTAACGCCGGACAAGTTGTACGCGATGGCGATCGGGCCGACCTGCACCGGGAAGTACAGCACCGTCTTGCCGGCGGGAACCTTGGAGGTCTCCGTGGCCGGGATGGGCGAGTCGGAGCCCGCGAACAGCACCGTGTCCGAGTACAGGTCGCTGCGGCCCGTCCCGGAGCCGACCGAGGCGTAGTTGACGGTGATGCCAGGCTGCACCGACTTGAAGCCGGAGATCGCCGCCTGCTGGAAGTTCGTCTGGAACGTGGAGCCGGCCGCGTTGATGGTGCCGCTCACCGCCGCCGAGCTCGATGCCGCGGAGGACGCCGCCGAAGACGCCCCGGTCGCCGCCGGGGTGGACGTGCTCGACGACGAGTTTGACGAGCACGCGGCCATGGCCAGCACCGCGATGGCGGCACCTCCGGCCGCGATGGCCTGCTTGCTGCCTCGTAGCTG
Organism: Trebonia sp.; assembly: GCA_036391275.1. Lineage (GTDB taxonomy): Bacteria > Actinomycetota > Actinomycetes > Streptosporangiales > Streptosporangiaceae > Trebonia. Next base: position 28,421 of record DASWAE010000065.1, on the reverse strand, counting down.
CATGTGGGGTTTCTCCTTGTTACTGAAGCGCGTGCGCGCGGTGATTACCGGCTGATCGGTCGGCATAGCCGCTATAAATGTCAACGGCTTCAGTGATAGGCGGTGTAAGTAGCTACCCGTAAATCTGAGCTGGCTAGCAGACGACGCTTAGGTTAACTTCTGGTGACTTGACCCGGTTGTGACCTTCCCGGCGGCCCGGCGTCAGTGCTGCTCGGCGGCGTCGGCGCTGGTCGATCGCAGGCGTACCAGCCGTTTCTCGCGGTACTGTAATTGACGGATCACTAAAGGTTTCCATGGAAGGCGCGGTAACCAGTTACTTACATGACGTCTGGCAGACCGCGTTCGTTCTCCTCTAGTTCAACTGCGGTTTACCTTGACTGCATATCTAATTAAGGCGGCAGGGGGGAGCTGTGGATTTCTTTTAGATAATGCGCTGGTGCGGGCTCGCCTGGACAGGCCGGGCGGCCTGAGGCCCGGCCGGCGCCGAGCAGGCCGTCGCGGCCGTCGGGAGGCATGGACAGGCATGTGGGAAGCAGGGCCAGCCAGACGCGCCAGCGCGCCCGCCACCGACCAGGCGGCCTGCCGTGACCGGCAGGCGAACGTCCCGCAGAGCGGATGACAGTCGGCTCCGGGGGAAACGGCGGCCTGCCGAACACGCGCGGGCCGGGCAGTCAGGGGCGTGCTGGCATGGAGGTCGAGGCGGCGGTGCCGTCCCAGCGGGCGGCAAGCGGCGTGCTCGCCGACCGGATGGCGGCGGCCCTCGTGCACCGCGAGCCCGGCTGGCAGCTGCCCCGGCGCAGCGCCCTCGCCCGCAGGTACAACGTCAGCATGGCGGAGATCGACGCCGCGATCGGTGAGCTCACCCGCAGGTCGCTCATCCGCAGGCTGCCGGACGGGCAGCTCTACCGGGCGAGCCCCGCCGAGTACCTGATACCGCTCGAGGGCGTGGGCGGGCTCAGCACCAGGCTCGATCCCATGGGCGGCGAGATCGGCTGCACCGCCCGTCATGTGTCGCTGCGGGCCGCGCCGCAGGACGTTGCCTGGTCCCTCGGCGTCGCCGGGGCGGAGCCGGTCCGCGTCATCCGGTGCGCCTGGACCGCGGGCGCCGAGCCCGTCGCGATCTCCACCGCCTACGTGCGGGGGAACGCCGTCGACGGGGAGACCGACGAGCCCGACGCGTTCGAGGCGATCCTGCACGCGCCGCCGGCCGTCGCCACCGAGGCGGTGCGCGCCTGCGCGCTTGACCTGGAGCTGGCGCCGCCGCAGCCTTCGGTCGCGCGCAGCCTCCGGCTGCTGCCCGGCCAGCCGGCCGTCTCGGTAACCATCAGGTTCGATGACCGCGCTACGGGCATCCCGGCAGGCCTCACCGTCGTCACGCTCAAGCCGCACTACTTCCGCGTGGTCATCCAGGCGGGCGACCAGCTGCCGCGATCCCCGCACCTGGCGGAGTGAGCCGCAAATGAACAATCCGTCAGGTCTCGACACGTAGGGTACATTCTTGACAACATAGAGTTATGGTTGCTGGGATGCTGCCGGAGGCGGGACCGCTGCCGCGGCGTGCCCGGCGGCTGATTCCCGCGGGGTTCCCGCACAGGGGTGAGCTGATCGCGGCCTTCGCCGTGCTGATCGTGCTCGCCCACCTGCTGCTCGCGCAGCTCACCATCGTGCTGGCGCTCGCATTCGCGGTGACCGGCAAGGTCACCAGGTGGCGGCTGTGCTGGCTGCTCGCGCCGGCGGTAGCCGGCCTCGCCTGGATGCTGGCCGCCGGGCCCGGCGAGGCGCTCGCTGGCTTCGCCGCCGGGCCGTCGAGCGTGCTCGGGTACCTGACCGGTGGTGCCGCGGCGCGGCATGTCATCCGCCCGATCGCGGCCTTCGCCGGGATCGGCGGCTGGCTCCCGCGGCAGTTCCCGGTCGCGCTGCCGCTCGCCGCCGCCGAGGCAGGGCTCATCGGCTGGCTTGACTGGCTGCACACGGACGAATGGGCGGTTCCGCCGCCGCGTCCCGGCGCCGCCGCGGCGCTGCGCGCCGCCCTCGCCGCCCGCCGCATCCGCTCGGGCGCCGTGCTCACCAGGGACGGCCTGGCACTCGGCGTCATTCCGTCGACCGGCGCCGTGGCCGGGCTGTCCTGGCAGGAGGCATCCCGCGGCGTCCTGGTGGCCGGGGCCGACGCGCGGGAGGTGACGCTCACCTGCCTCCAGCTCGTGCACGCGGCGGCCCGCCGTCGCAAGCCGGTCATCGTGCTCGACGACGGGCACGACGCCGCCATCGCGCACGCCGTGGCGGCCACCTGCCTGGCGACCGGGTCGCCGCTGTTGTCTCCCGGGGGGGCGACCCCCCGTACCCCCCGAGGCGCGCCCGATGGCTCCGCCATCGTATCGGGCGCCCTTGCCGGGTCCCGGGATGCCGCGGAACGACCCGCGCGAAGGCCGCCGTCGCCGCGGCGCGGCGCGAGCCAGCTCTGGGGACGCGGCGCCGGGCGCGGAGTGCCCTCGTCGGCGCCCGCCGCGCCCGACCTTGACCTGATGCAGGTCGTCAGCGAGCGGTCGGCCGCGCTGATCCCAGTGGAGTCACCGGAGTCCGCCGCCCGGGCGGCCGCCAGCCTGACGGCGCTCGGCGCGCGACTGCGCCGGATCGGCATCGACGGCGACGGGCTCGTCTGGGTGCCCTCGGCGGAGCGGCTGCCCGAGCCGGTTCTTGCCGCGCTCGTCGCCGAAGGCACCGCCGCCGGCCTCCCCGTCCTGGCCGGCGCGGTATCGCCGGCGGCGGCCGGCCAGCTGGCCGCGCTCGTCGGCGCGCTGCTCGTGCACCGGGTCACCGACCGCGACCTAGCGGACTGCCTTGCCGCGCGGGCCGGCACCAGGCTGCTGCCCGCCGGGGTCGCGGCGGCGCGGGCAGGGCAGCCCCTCCCGGCGCCTTCCGTGCAGCCGTCCGTGCAGTCCGGGCAGTCCGGGCAGTCCGTCGAGCAGCAGGCGCCCCTGACGCCCTGCCCGGTGATCGAGCCCAGGACGCTGCTGTCGCTGCGGGCGGCCGAGTTCGCCCTGGCGGCCTCGGTGCCGCGGCGGCGGGTGGTCGCCCGGGCCCGCCTGGTGCCCGCGCGGCTGCCGCGGCACGCGGAGCGCCGGGGGCAGCCGTGACGGCCAGCGCGCAGCCGGAGCGGCTCTACCTCGGCTGGCAGTACGCGACGCCGCATGCGGATCCCGGGCCGCCGCCGCGCTCGCCCGGGCCGCTCGCGCGAACGCCCGGGCCGCGCGAGGTAACTGCCGGCTGGCTCGCCGCGCAGCGCAGGGAGGAGACCCTCATCGCCAGGCCGCTCAAGGCCGCCGCCGCGGCCGCGGCGGCGGCCGGCTGCCTCCTCGCGGCCTGCGTCGCCGCGGGCTGGGCACCCGCCGTCATCGCCCTCCCCGCCGTCGCCTTCTGCCTGGTGGCCGGGGGCCTGTGCGCGCACGTGATCCGCCGCCGCGAGCGGGCACTGCGCGCCCGGGCCGCCGCCGAGCTGGTGCGGGCGGAGCGGCTGCGGGAGGACCGGGCACAGCGGCTAGCGCAGGAGCAGGCCGGCCACGCGCGCCGTGTCCGCCAGTGGCAGGCGCAGCGGTCCGCCTTCGTGAGTCAGAAGCGCTGGTTCGCCGTCCCCGTTCCCGCAGGGATCGACCGGGTGGACGTGGCGGGCGGCACGCTGGCCGGCTGGTCGGCGGCGCTGACCATGTCCGGCGCCTACCGGCTCGCCGCGGGCGGCGAGGCGACCGTGGTCGACCTGTCGGGCGGGGCCGTCGCCGCCGACCTGGCCGGCCTGTGCGCGGCGGGCGGCGCGCCGCCCGCCGTGTGGGTGCTCCCGCACGACCTGCCGCGGCTCGACCTCGCGTCGTCGCTTCCGCCCGGCGCGCTCGCCGACGTGCTCGCGCTCGCGGCCAGCGCCGCCGGGCGGCAGGATGGCTCAGCGCGCGACCTCGCCGTCGACACGGCGATACTCCAGCGCGTCATCGAGGCCCTCGACGGCGCCGGTTCTGTCCAGGTGGGCCGGGTCGCGGCCGCGCTGCGGGCGCTCGCACAGGTGGGGGACCCGCGCACGGACCTTGCCGCCGGACTGCTGACCGAGCGCGAGGCCGGCGTCCTCGGCGCGCTGTTCGGTCAGGGCGCCACCGACCGGGTGGTGCTTGAGCGGGCACTCGGGATGGAGGCGCAACTGCGCACGCTGGCCAGCGCGGGCACCGAGCCGGAGCGCCTGCCGCGTGGCCGGCTGCGCGTCATCGCGGTCGACCGGCAGGCGAGCCCTCAGGCGGCGGCGATCCTCGGCAGCTTCGTCGTGACCGCGCTCACCGAGCTGATCGCCCGGGCGCCGGCCGGGCCCGGGCCGGCCTCCTGGCAGCGCCCGCTGTTCCTGCTGGGGGCCGAACGGCTCCGCGACGACGTGCTCGACCGGTTCACCGACGCCTGCGAGGCCAGCAGGTCCGGTCTCGTGCTCGGCTACCGCTCGATGCCGCCGCACGTCAGGCAGCGGATCGGCCGGGGGAACGCGGTGACGGCCTTCATGCGGCTTGGCAACGCGGAGGACGCCAAGGCGGCTAGCGAGCAGATCGGCACGTCGTACCGGTTCGTGCTTTCCCAGCTCACCGAGACCGTCGGCGAGTCGGTCACCGACACGTTCGGCGGGTCGTACACGAGCACGGTGGGCGACTCCGCCTCGATCGCCACGTCTGCGTCGCGCAATGAGTCGGAATCGGCTGGCACCGGGCGGACCAGCCCTGTGGGGGGCGGCGTGCTGCCGCTGCTGGACGGCGGGTCGCGCTCCGTGCAGGCGGGCACGTCGCGGGGCACGACGCAATCGGTGTCATTCACCTCGGGGATCAGCACGAGCACCGCGTGGGGCGTGTCTACCTCGCGCGCGGCGGGAGACAGCGAGTCGCTTGCCCGCTCGCTGCAGCGCTCCCGCGAGCTTGTCGTCGAGCCGTCCGAGCTGCAGCGGCTGCCGGTCACCGCCATGATCGTCAGCTACGGCGCAGGCGCGGAACGCCGGGTGCTGCTCGCCGACGCCAACCCGGCGATCGGCGGCCTGCCCGTCGCCACCCTGGCGCCGCTCGCCGACTGGTGCCCGCCGGGCGGCGGTGAGCAGATAGCATCAGCCCACGATGGATGACAACACCCGGCACCGTTCCAGGCTGCCGATGCGAGCGCGGGTCGCGACCACGGTCGGCGGCGCGGCGGCAACCGTTTCCCGCCTCGCCGGGAAGGGCGACGGCTCGGTCATCGGCGGCGTCATCAGCCTGCGCCTCGCCCCCGACCTGCTGTCCCTGCTCGCCGCGGGTCGCCAGGTCGTCCTGGTCACCGGCACCAACGGCAAGACCACGACCACGAAGCTGATCACCGCCGCGCTCGCGCCGCTCGGCGGCGAGATCGCGTCGAACATCTACGGCGCCAACATGGAGGCCGGGCTCACGTCGGCGCTCACCCGCGCGCCCGACGCGCGGGTCGCCGTGCTGGAAACCGACGAGAAGTACATCCCGGCGATGGTCCGGGCGACCAGCCCCAAGGTGGTCGTGCTGCTGAACCTCAGCCGGGACCAGATGGACCGCGCGGCCGAGATCTGGCTGCTCGCCCGCCGGTGGCGGGAGGCGCTCGGTAACGCGCCGGACTGCCGGGTGGTGGCCAACGCCGACGACCCGCTCGTTGCCTGGGCGGCGAGCTCGGCGCGCCAGGTCACCTGGGTGGCGGCCGGCCAGCGCTGGCGCGAGGACTCGTGGTGCTGCCCCAACTGCGGCTCCCACCTGCAGCGCGACGGTGACGACTGGTCCTGCCGGGAGTGCGGCGGCCGGCGGCCGCCGGTGAGCTGGATGCTCTACGACAACGAGGTGATCGACCCGACGGGGCGTGCCACCAGGCTCGACCTCGCGCTGCCCGGGCGGGCCAACCGGTCCAACGCGGTCATCGCGCTCGCGGTGGCGGAGGCGTTCGGCGTGCACCCCGGGCAGGCGCTCCGTGAGCTCCGCCAGGTCACGTCGGTGGCGGGCCGGTACACGCAGGTGAGCAGGCGGGGCTGTGACGTCCGGCTGCTGCTCGCCAAGAACCCGGCAGGCTGGCTGGAGGCGCTCGACGTGATCGCCCCGCCGCCGGCGCCGGTGCTGCTCTCCGTCAATGCGCAGGGACCAGATGGCAGGGACACCTCGTGGCTGTGGGACGTGGACTTCCGCCGGCTGCGCGGCAGGAACGTGCTGGTCGGCGGCGAGCGCAGGCTTGACCTCGCGGTGCGTCTCGAGGCCGACGAGGTGGCGTTCAAGCTCGTGACCGACATCGACGAGGCGATCGACGCAGCCCGCGCGGTCGCGCCGAACCTTGAGGTGCTCGCTAACTACACCGCGTTCCAGCAGTACCGGGTCGCCCTGGGGAGGGTGCAATGAGTCCGACGAGGCCGCTGCGACTGACCTGGGTCTACCCTGACCTGCTCAGCACCTACGGTGACCGGGGCAACGTGCTCATGCTCGAGCGGCGGGCGCGGCTGCGCGGCCTGCCGGTCGAGATCACCGAGGTGAACTCCGACCAGCCGGTGCCGCGCGGCGGTGACATCTACCTGATGGGCGGCGGCGAGGACCTGCCGCAGACGCTCGCGACCAGGCGGCTGCTCGCCGACGGCGGCCTGCACGCGGCGGCCGGCCGTGGCGCCGTGGTCTTCGCGGTGTGCGCGGGCTACCAGATGCTGGGCGCCGAGTTCGGCGGCGCCGACGACGCGCCGGTCCAGGGGCTCGGCCTGCTCGACATCCGTAGCGGCCGGGGCGAGCAACGGGCCGTGGGCGAGGTCGTCGCGGACGTCGACCCGCGGCTGAACGTGGGCCAGCTCACTGGCTTCGAGAACCACCAGGGCGTCACCCGGGTCGGCCCGAATGCCCGGCCGCTTGCCCGCGTCACGCTCGGGACCGGCAACGGCGACGGCGACGGCACCGAGGGCGCCTACCAGGGCCGGGTGCTCGGCACCTACCTGCACGGCCCGGCCCTCGTCCGCAACCCCGGCCTCGCCGACCTGCTGCTGTACTGGGCGGCGGGGCCGCTGCCGCCGCTGCCGCCGCAGGCCGAGGAGCTGGCAAGCCGGCTGCGGGCCGAGCGGCTGGCCGCGGTAACGCCGCGGTAGCCCGGTCGCCAGCGCGGGTTACCCGCTCAGTAGACGAGCGCCTGAACGTCCTCCGCGACCACCTCGGAGACGAACGTGGCCGAGCCGGCGATCCTGACCCCGGCGATCACGTCCTGCGGGGTGATGTCGCGGCGGGCGGCGCACTGGCTGCAGACGGTCACCGTGCCGAGGGTTACCACCGACGTGAGCAGGTCGGCGAGCGGCGCCGCGTGCGGCAGCGAGAAGTCGTCGGCCCGGCCGGGCAGCGCGAACCACGCCGCCTCCCCGGTGAGCCACAGCGAGACGGGCACGCCGCTGGCGATCGCGGTCGAGGCCACGGTGAAGGCCTGATTGCACCGCTCGGGCTCATCCTTGCCCGCGGTGACCTTGATCACGAGCTTCCGCGCCACATAATGAACTCTAACGGGCCGGCGCGCCGCGGACGTACGAACCGGGCGGCCCTACTAGGCTCCCAAGGCATGCACGGCATGCTGAGCGCGGCGGTCATCATCCTCGCCTACGCCGTGGTCGCCGTCGCGGCGGGCTACACGGCGGTCAAGGTGTTCCGGGGAGGCCCCCATGACGGATGAAGGCGAGCCGGCCGAGACCGCCCATGACGACGAAGTCACCGAACGGGTTGCGCTGCCGCGGGAGCACCCGGCCATCGCGCCGCTCAGCTTCCTGCTCGGCCGCTGGCGGGGCACCGGCAAGGGCGACTATCCCACCATCAAGGCGTTCAACTTCCTCCAGGAAGTGACATTCAGCCACATCGGTAAGCCTTACCTGATCTACACCAGCCGCTCCTGGCGCCTCGCCGCCGACGACGAAGGGCAGCTCAAGCGGGATGAGCACGGCGAGCCGGTCCGGCTTGAGCCGCTCGCGGTGGAGGCGGGCTTCTGGCGCCCGCAGCCGGACGGCAAGGTCGAGGTGCTGCTCAGTCACCCCACCGGGATCACCGAGATCTACGCGGGCGAGTCCCGCAGCCTGACGAGCATCGAGCTCGTCACCGACGCGGTGGCCCGCACCGCGACGGCCAAGCCGTACACCGCCGGGAAGCGGCTTTACGGCCTGGTGCCGAGCCAGGATCGCGAGGGCGAGCAGGACCTGGCCTACGCCTTCGACATGGCGGCGATGGGCCAGCCGCTGACCCCGCACCTGTGGGCCGTCCTGCAGTGGGACTGGGTGGAATAGCCCTGGGGGTTGCCCGGCAGAAGATTGGACGTTGTTTCGACCACATATGGTCACTAACCACATCCGTTGTTCTGGGCTAGTAACCGGTGGGATCTAGAGGGTTCTGCGGGACGGCTGAGATTGTGGGTCAGAGTGACCAGTGAGGTTGAGGGAAATAAAGAACCCCCGGAAGACTCCGCGTTCCAAGGAACGCGGGACCGGCTGGACTGGGCCGGTCATTCCGGGGGCCCGGTGAATGCCCTGGATTTGCCCGCCGCCGCCCTTAGGCCGGGGCCCGCCACGCGGGCCCGCACAGCGGGGACGGCAGCCTAAGCGGCAGCCACCTCGCAAGTCCTATAAGCATGCATTACCTAGGACCACCTCCCTTCCGCGTACCTCAGACGCTACGTCAGTCCTGACGGGAGACGCAAGTATTTTTCTCGCGGCCGCAGAACGCGTGTTCAAAGATCCGGGGACAGCAGCCAGTGCTCCGTGCGGGCGGTGGCCGGCCGGTTCCCCGCCCGGCCCGGGCCTGGCAAGGGGAGGCGCCGGGCCGGCAACGAGAAAGAGGGGGAAAGGGCAGCGGGACGCCCGGGTTTGACCGCCCCCGCATGTCGCACGGGAACCATCGGGCCGACGCCGAACTAGACTCGGCAACATGGAGCAAGAGCCGCAGCGGCACCGCAGCTGGGATGAGGAGCTGAGGTCGCGTGGCTACCGGGTGACCCCGCAGCGCCAGCTCGTCCTCGAGGCCGTCGCCAGGCTCGGCCACGCGACACCGGAGGAGGTCGCGTCCAGCGTCCAGCAGACCGCCAAGGGCGTGAACATCTCCACGATCTACCGGACGCTCGAGCTGCTCGACAGCCTGGGCCTGGTCACCCACACCCACCTGAACCACGGCGCGCCCACGTACCACCTGGCAAGCGACGCCGGCCACGTGCACCTGGTCTGCCAGAACTGCGGGAAGATCGATGAGGCGAGCCGGGAAGAGGTGGCGCCGCTCACCGACGTGCTCGATGCGCGGCACGGGTTCGAGACCAACGTCTCGCACCTGACCGTGTTCGGCCGTTGCCACGACTGTAGGAGCAAGGACAGTGCTTGACATCAACGGAGCCGTCGAGGCGGAGTGGCCGGACGAGGGCGTCGCCGCCCACTACGGCGACCCGGTACGCGAGCAGCGCGCGCTGACGGAAGGACAGGTCCTCGTCGACCGCTCCAACCGCGGCGTGGTCAAGGTCACCGGCCAGGACCGGCTGTCCTGGCTGCACAGCCTCACCAGCCAGCACCTGGAGCGGCTCACCCCTGGCAGCACCGAGCAGGCGCTGGTCCTCTCTCCCCAGGGGCACCTTGAGCACCACCTGACGCTCACCGACGACGGCGCCGCCACCTGGATTCACGTGGAGCCGCACGCCGCCAAGGCCCTCGTCGACTACCTGGACTCGATGCGCTTCATGCTCCGGGTGACGGTCGAGGACCTGTCCGATGAGCTCGGGGTGCTGACGCTGGCCGGCCCGCTCCCGGCTGAGGGAGGGGTCATATCCCGAACGGGTGCGGGCGCTGCCCGTCCCGTCGTGCCCAGCGCAGACGGCGGGGTGGCCGCAGTCATGCAAGGCCCGTTCGGCATCGACTTGATCGCCGCAACCGACGTGGCGGGAAAGCTGGCGCAGGCCTACCCCGTCGCGGGCATGTGGGCATTCGAGGCCGCGCGGATCGCGGCGCGCGTCCCGCGGCCGGGGCTTGACACCGACCACAAGACCCTGCCGCACGAGGTCGGCCTCATCGAGACCGCCGTGCACCTGAACAAGGGGTGCTACCGCGGCCAGGAGACCGTCGCGCGGATCCATAACCTCGGCCACCCGCCGCGGCGGCTCGTCTTCTTGCACCTGGACGGCTCGGTGGACCGGCTGCCCGCCCACGGCGCGCCGCTAACGCTGCCCGACGGCGCCCAGGTTGGTTTCGTCGGGTCCGCCGCCAGGCACTTCGAGCTCGGGCCGATCGGGCTCGGGCTGGTCAAGCGGTCGGCCGACCCGGGCGCCGCGCTGCTCGCCGACGGCATCGCGGCCGCGCAAGAGGTGATTGTCGCCCCGGACGCGGGCGGCAACGTGCGGGTGACGCTGCGGCGGGACAGCGTGCCGCAGCCGCCATCCGGGCGCCGGATGCTCTTATCGTCCGGGGGGACGACCCCCCGTACCCCCCGATGTCCGCCCGAGCGGGCCTGATCGCAAAAAAGCGCGATCCTATCAGGCCCGCTCGGGCGGACAAGAGCCCCGTGAGTTCCAATATCGGGGGGCCAACCAGAGCTGCCAAGAGAGCTGGCGGGAGAGTTGAACGGGAGGACTTTATGCTGCGCAAGGCGCTGCTGGCGGCTGCCGCCAGCGAGCGGATCAGGCAAGCGGCGATGAGCGCGCCCGGCGCGCAGGCCATCGTGGGCCGGTACGTGGCCGGGGAGTCGAGCGAGGGCGCGGTGGCGGTGGCGCGGGCGCTGCGCTCGGCGGGCCTGCTCGTCACGCTTGACTACCTGGGCGAGGACACGACCGACGCGCAGCGCGCGGCGGCGACCGCTGCCCAGTACGTGCACCTGCTCGGCAAGCTCGCCGCCGAGGGGCTGACCGAGGGCGGCGCGGTCGAGGTGTCGGTCAAGCCGACCGCGATCGGGCTGCTGCTTGGCGCCGACGGCCAGCTGGCACCCAATCCCGTTGGGATGAGGATCGCGACGGAGCACCTCGAGCGGATCGCGACCGCCGCGCGCGACGCGGGCACGACGGTCACCGTCGACGCGGAAGACCGCCGGACCACCCAGGCCGGGCTGCGGGTCGCGGCCTCGCTGCGGCCTCGCTTCGGCTCGCTCGGCAGCGTGCTGCAGGCCGCGCTGCGGCGCACCGAGGCCGACGCCCGCGAGCTGGCGGCGCCCGGGGTGCGGGTGCGGCTGTGCAAGGGCGCCTACGCCGAGCCCCCGTCCGCGGCATACGGCGCGCGGCACGACATCGACAAGTCCTTCGCGCGCTGCCTGCGCATCCTGATGGCCGGGCCCGGGTACCCGATGATCGCGACGCACGACCCGCGGCTGATCGCCATCACCGGATCGCTCGGCATGGCACGGCCGGCCGGCAGCTTCGAGTACCAGATGCTCTACGGCGTGCGGCCCGACGAGCAGCGGCGGCTTGCGGCGTCAGGAGCGAAGGTCCGGGTGTACGTGCCGTACGGCGGCGACTGGTACCCGTACCTGGTGCGGCGGCTCGCCGAGCGGCCTGCGAACCTCGCGCTCTTCCTGCGTTCGCTAGGGTCAAAGGCATGATCGCGATACTCGGCACCGGGAAGATGGGCGAGGCGCTGCTGTCCGGGCTGCTCAAGGCGGGGCGGCCGGCGGCGGAGGTGGCCGCGGTGGTGCGGCGGCCGGCCCGGGCGGAGGAGCTGCGCACGACGTACGGCACCCAGGTGCTGACCGCCGCCGAGGCCGCGGAGAAGGCGGAGACCCTCGTGCTCGCGGTCAAGCCGCAGGACATGGGGCGGATGCTAGACGAGATCGCCGGGCTGGTCGCGCCGTCACAGCTGGTCATCTCGATCGCGGCGGGGATCACCACGTCGTTCATCGAGCGGCGCTTCACCGCCGAGGTCCCCGTGGTGCGGGTGATGTCCAACACGCCGGCGCTCGTGGACGAGGCGATGTCGGTCATCTCCGCCGGGTCGTTCGCGGGCGAGGAGCACCTGCGGCACGCCGAGGAGCTGCTCGTGCCGCTCGGCAAGGTGATCCGCATACCCGAGTACCTGCAGGACGCGGCGACCGCGCTCTCCGGTTCGGGGCCTGCGTACGTGTTCTACCTCGTCGAGGCGATGGTGGACGCCGGCGTCTTGCTCGGCATGCCGCGCCAGACGGCGCTTGAGATGGTGACGCAGACCGTGTACGGCGCGGCGACCATGCTGCGCGACAAGGGAGATCACCCGGTCATCCTGCGGGATGCGGTGACGTCACCGGCCGGCACGACGATCGCCGCGATCCGCGAGCTTGAGAAGCACGGCGTCCGCGCCGCGTTCCTGGCGGCGATCGAGGCGGCCCGCGACCGCGGCCGCGAGCTCGGCGGCGATTAGTCAGCGGGCTCGGAGGCGGGCCGAATGTCCCTACTGCCGGGCGGCTGCGGGGCCGACCATGAACGGTGAGAACTAGCACGGAGGTGCACGGCGGTGAGCGGATCGACGGCTGTGGTGTGGGACGACGCGCTCACCCGGTACGACTTCGGTGCCGGGCATCCCTTCGACCCGGTCAGGATCAGGCTCACCATGGAACTGGCCGGCCAGCTCGGCGTGCTCGCCGCCGTCGGGGTGACCATGGTCTCGCCGTCTCCCGCCACCGACGCGGAGCTCGAGACGGTCCATGACCCCGAGTACGTCGCGGTGGTGCGGCACGTGGGGCGGGCCCTCGTGCCGGCCCTCTGGTTCGGTCTCGGCACCGACGACGACCCGGTCTTCGAGGGCATGCACGAGGCGGCTGCCCTGGTGGTCGGCGCGACGCTGGCCGCGGCGCGCTCGGTCTGGTCGGGCGCCGCGGTGCACGCGGTGAACGTGGCGGGCGGTCATCACCATGCGATGCGCGCGAACGCGAGCGGGTTCTGCGTGTACAACGACCTCGCCGTCGCGATCAAGTGGCTGCTTTCCGCCGGGGCGGAGCGGGTGGCCTACGTGGACCTCGACGTGCACCACGGTGACGGGGTACAGGCGGCGTTCTACGACGACCCCCGGGTGCTGACGATCAGCCTGCACGAGAATCCGGCCACGCTCTTCCCCGGCACCGGGCTGCCCGACGAGACGGGGGAGGGAAAGGGCGACGGCTATGCCGTCAACGTCGCCCTCCCTGCCGGAACAGGGGACGCCGGCTGGCTGCGCGCCATCGACGGGGTGGTACCGCCGCTGCTGCGTGCCTTCCGGCCGACGGTGCTCGTCAGCCAGCACGGGTGCGACAGCCACCGGCTTGACCCGCTCGCGCACCTGGCACTGAGCGTCGACGGGCAGCGGCAGGCGCAGCTGATGATGCACGACCTGGCGCACGAGCTGTGCGACGGGCGCTGGATCGCGACGGGCGGCGGCGGGTACGCCCTCGTGCAGGTGGTGCCGCGGACCTGGACGCACCTGCTCGCCGTCGCCGCCGGGGCGCCGATAGACCCGGAAATGGCGATCCCGGCCCGGTGGCGCGAACTCGCCAGCTCGCTGACTGGTGAAACGGCGCCCCGCACGATGACCGACGGCGCCCTGCCCCGCTATGTCGCATTCGCGTCGGGCATCGATCCAGGCGACCCGGTAGACCGTGCGATCATGCGCACGAGGACAGCGGTGTTTCCCTCGCATGGCCTGCCGGCGATGTGATTTTTTCTGTGCGTGCACGACTGTGCGTAGCACCGGGTGACGGACCGCATCGGCTTCGGCCTGACTGCGTGACGTGCGTCTTTCTGACTTTCTTGGAATCGTCTACGGGGTCGGTAGGTGCACGCGTCTGCTTGCGACCGCAGAGTAAGCACAATGAGGCTATTCGGGGGGCTTGCTCTTTTCCGTACGGGACTTACCCTGGGATACGTACGTGACTGGTGCGCTGAATCCGGTCAGGCGTGCTCGGCTTCGCGCGGAAGAGGGCAATGATGGCAACCGAAACTCCCCTTAGCGACGTTAGATTCCTTACCGTCGCCGAAGTAGCCACGATCATGCGGGTATCAAAGATGACCGTCTATCGGCTGGTCCACTCCGGCGAGCTTGAAGCCATACGGGTGGGTCGTTCTTTCCGGGTCCCCGAGCAGGCAGTCAACCAGTACCTGCGGGCCGCCTTCGTCGGCACCGCCTGAGCGCGGGCGCTGGCTGCCTGGCGCGGAATGACCGGAACCGCCGCCAGCATCCAGGGACTGCGCTTGGTGGTTAGCTCAGCGGTCTCGCGGGCGCCCGGCACTTAAGTCTCGGTGCCCGGCGCCCGGGAGACCGTGACCGCCTGGCATTTCGCGCTGTGGTCGCGGCGGAACGGGGGTCGTTCCCGAGACGGCGGCAGTGCCTGAGCCGGGGCAGCCCCAGCCCCCGGGCGGCGCAGGACGGCACCGTCGGCCTGGGGTAGCAGTCTCAATGTCCCGCGGGACCGGGTAGGCTAGAGGACTGCGTGAGCGGTTGGCGTTCACGCTTCTTTCTACATTTCGGGCGTGTGCCCAGCCTCCCGGCCGCCGGTGAGCGATGGCGTGCCCGTCTGCCGTTGTGCCGAAGGGATGGTGGCCATATGGGCTCAGTCATCAAGAAGCGCCGCAAGCGGATGGCGAAGAAGAAGCACCGCAAGCTGCTCAAGAAGACGCGTATCCAGCGCAGGAACAAGAAGTAGTCTCGCGGGCGCTGGGGGTCTCGCGGGCGCGCTAGGCGTGCCCGCGGTCTCCGCCCCGGGCGATGGGTGCCCGGCCGACGCGAGCGCGTCGCCGGGCGGTCTCCCGGGGTGCGGGGGCTTGCACCGGGGGAGGATCGCCAAGCTCGCGGACGCACAGGGCTCCAGCTCACGACGGCGTGCGAACCTGAGGCTCGTGCGGATGTCGGTAACCCGCCGACCATTGCGGCTAACCTGACTGACAATGGAAGACGCGGGAAGCCCTATACCGAGATCGGAGCGGATATGAGCGGCAGACGGCGACGTGATGACGGCTGGGCTGATGGTCACCCTGACGCACAGGATGAGCGACGCGACTCCTGGGCGGACAGCAGTGTGGACGGGTGGGGTGACCGAGGTTCGGATTCAGCTGCTGACGCCGGCTGGTCGGGTTCAGCCGTCGACGCCGCCTGGGCGAACGCGTCCGCGGGTCCCGAGGGGACAGGCGGCTACCAGGCCAGAGGGCAGGGCTACTCGCCGGCACCGTCGCCGTCCGCGGGGAACGGCGGGGACCGGTACGGCGCCGCTCCCGGTTACGGCGGTGAGCGCGAGCGCGGCCGAGGCGGGTACCAGGGCTCCGGCTACGGGCGCGCGGGCTATGGCGGGAGCAGGCACGACGCGGCCGGCTATGGCGCTGCCCCCGGCGGCAGGAACGGCGCCGGCTATGCCGGCGGCGGCCGGCCTGGCAGTTCCGCCTATGTCCCGGAATTTACGCCTGCTGATAACGCTGACATAGATGAGGATGGCCCGGCAACGACGCCACGGCCTTACGGCCGGCTTTGCATTTACACGCTACGTGAAGACAAGACGAGGGAATTCGACCGGCTTGCCGAGCGCGCCGCGGAAGGCGTTAGGGCGGCAGAGCCTGACACCTTGGTATATGTCATTCACGTAGTGCCTAAAGCGCCGTTGCAGCGAATCGTCTACGAGATTTACCGGGATCGTGGCGCGTTCTTGACGCATGAGCGGCAGCCGCATATCCGGCAGTTCGCCGCAGACCGTGCCTCGTGCGTGCTCGCCACGAACGTCATCGACTTGCGGCTCAAGTACGCGAAGGTGTCGGCGCTCGGCCCGGCGGCCGAGTCGACGCTGCCGCCGCAGGCCAACCGGATGCCGCGCATGCCCGAGCCCGCCGCGGGCAATGACCGTCACCAGCCGGCGAGCGGGCAGTACCCGGCCAAACCGCAGCAGCCAGCCCAGTACCCGGCGGCCCAGTATGCCCAGGGGCAGCCGGCGGGACCGACGGCGAGCTTCACGCCGGCGAAGGATCAGTACGCGGACGCCGGCCAGCCCACAGTCGGCCGCGAGGCTTACCGGTCCACCGCCAAGTACGGCGCGGCCGGCCACGCGAATGGCGGAAGTTACTCCAGCGCCAATGGGTACCAGGCGGGCAATGGCTATGCCGAGGCGAGCGACAGCGGGTATGCGAACGGTAACAGTTACTCGGCTGCCAATGGATACTCGAATGGCGGTAGTTACCAGAACGGCAACGGTTACCAGAACGGCAATGGTTACTCGGCTGCCAATGGATACCCGAATGGCGGGCGTTACCAGAACGGCAATAGTTACGGCGCGGCCAGGCACGGGAGTAACGACGCCGCGGCGCCGGGCCTGCAGTACACGCCCCGCTACCGCGAGCTGACCAGCGGCGGGCCTGACGGGGATACCGGCGGCTATCCGGACAACGGCGGACGCAACGCCGACGGCAGCCAGTCAAGCCGGCCGCCGCAGGCCGAACGTCCACCGCGTCCGCAGGATCAGGAGTAGGAGCGCGCCAGATGGCCGGGCCGCCGCGGATCACGCTCCTGTCCCGTCCGGGATGTCACCTGTGCGACGACGCGCGGGAAGTCATCACCAGGGTCGCCGGCGACCTCGGCGTGACCTGGGAAGAGCGTGACATCACGCAGTCGGAAGCGGACCTGCGCGAGTACTGGGAGAAGATCCCCGTCACCCTGGTGGACGGCGTGCAGCACGACTTCTGGCGGGTCTCCGAGGATCGCCTGCGGAGAGCGCTGCGGTTACCTCGCCGGCGCCGCCGTTCCGCTGCCCCTGGTCCGCAGCGGGCGGTTTCCGGCCGTGCCGCGGGGATGGGCGCGGACTTTGTGCATTTGTTCACAAACGACGTATGGTAGATGAGTCGCGTGTTGAGCGCGTGCCTCCTAACCATCGCGGGCTGTGTCCTGGCCTGGCCCGCCACCGCGCCGAACCGTCCCCGGGGAGCGTCGCATGTCCAGTGCCGCCGAGCTGTCCGACTCGGAAGCTGATGCCGCCAATACCGCAGAACGGCCGTATCCGGGCGGCATACCGGAAGCTACCGTGGCCAGGCTGCCCGTCTACCTGCGCGCCCTCTATGCCCTGGGCGAGCGCGGGGTGACGACCGTGGCGAGCGACGAGCTCGCCCGGGCGGCGGGGGTCAACTCGGCGAAGCTGCGCAAGGACCTGAGCCACCTGGGCTCGTACGGCATCAGGGGGGTCGGTTACGACGTCGAGTACCTGGTGTACCAGGTTTCCCGGGCCCTCGGGCTGACCCAGCGCTGGCCGGTGGTGATCATCGGCGCCGGCAACCTCGGCCGGGCCCTCGCCAACTACGGCGGGTTCCTCGCCCGGGGCTTCCGCATCGAGGCGGTGCTCGACAGCGACCACTCGCTGGTCGGGGCCGAGCTCGGCGGGGTGGTGGTCAGCCACGTCAGCGAGCTCGAGTCGATCGTGACCGAGCACGGCATCGTGATCGGCGTGATCGCGGTGCCCGCGGGCGCGGCCCAGGCGATGTGCGACCGGCTGGTCGCCGCCGGGGTGACGAGCATCTTGAACTTCGCGCCGGTGGTGCTTAATGTGCCTGACGGCGTGGATGTGCGTAAGGTCGACCTATCGATCGAGCTGCAAATTCTCGCCTTTCACGCCCAGCGGCGTAACGCCGAGCGATTCGGGCAGGCGGCGGATCACGCAGCAGCGGAAGCGTAGGCGGTGCGAGAGTGAGCGTCCTGGTCGTCGGCCTCAGCCACAAGAGTGCGCCGGTGCCTGTCCTCGAGCGCGCCGCCGTCAGCGGGGACACGCTCCGCAAGCTCCTGCACGATGTCGCGCACCTGCCGGACATCGCGGAGACGTTCGTCGTCTCGACCTGCAACCGGGTCGAGGTGTACGCCGAGGTGAACCGGTTCCACAGCGGGGTCGCCGGGGTGTGCGAGCTGCTTTCCAGGCACTCGGGCATCCCCGCCCACGAGCTCACCGAGAGCCTGTACGTGCACTACGAGGACCGCGCGGTCCAGCACCTGCTCGCGGTGGCGAGTGGCCTTGAGTCGATCGTGGTCGGCGAGGACCAGATACTCGGCCAGGTGCGGTCGGCGCTGCGGGTGGCCGGCGAGCAGGGGACGCTCGGCCGTTCGCTGCGCGACCTCGGGCGGCTCGCGCTGCGCGCCGGCAAGCGGGCCCGCACCGAGACGGGTATCGACCGGCTCGGCCTCAGCCTCGTCAGCGTGGGCATCGACCGCGCCGTCCACAGCCTGGCCGGCCCGGACGGCGGCGAGCGGGCCGGTCGGGGCGGGCGGGCCGGTCGGGGCGGGCGGGCCGGGGAAATACAGCCCGGGCAGGCGCAGGACGCGCAGGGCCCGCTCGACGGCCTTGACGTGCTCGTGGTGGGCGCGGGAGCGATGAGCGGGCTGGCCGTGGCCACCGCGGCCCGGGCCGGGGCGGCGCGAGTGACAGTGGCGAACCGGACGCGCGCGAAGGCGGAACGGCTGGCGGCCAGCGTGGACGGCGCAGTGGCCGACTTCGCCGGACTGCCGGCCGCCATCGCCGCGGCCGACGTGGTCATCTCGTGCACCGGGGCCGCCAACCTGGTGGTTACCGAGGCGATCGTGCAGCAGGTGCTCGCCGGACGGCAGCCGGGCAGGCCGCTCGTGCTGCTCGACCTGGCCATGCCGCGGGACATCGACCCGGCCGCCGACGGCCTGCCGGGCGTGACCGTCATCGGCATGGACACGCTGCGCGGCAGCGGCGGGGCGGCCGTGGGCGCCGACGAGATTGCCGCCGTCCGCGCGATCGTCGACGAGGAGTTCGCCGCCTACGGCTCCGCCGTCCGTGCCGCCAGCGTGACGCCGACGGTCGTGGCGCTGCGGGCGAAGGCGGCGACGGTCGTGGACGCGGAGCTGACCAGGCTGGCGGGGCGGCTGTCGGAGGAAAGCGTGAGCGGGCACGCACTGGAAGAAATCGCCCGCACCGTGCAGCGGGTGGTAGACAAGCTGTTGCACGCACCTACCGTCCGGGTGAAGGAACTCGCGTCGTCACCCGACGGGGAAGAATACGCGGCGGCACTGAGGGTCCTCTTCGACCTTGACCCGCGCACCGTGGACGCGGTGACCCGCGCCGAAATCGAATCCTCCAACATTGTCAATCCGGAGGGGAAGCAGTGATGACCGAGGGACCTGGGACGCTGCGCCTCGGCAGCCGCAAGAGCCCGATGGCCATCGCTCAGTCCGGCGACGTGGCCCGGCTGCTCACCGAGCGCACCGGCCGCCAGGTGGAGATCATCGGGGTGACCACGCTCGGGGATGTCAGCAAGGAGCACCTCACGCAGATCGGCGGCACCGGCGTCTTCGTGAGCGGGGTGCGCGACGCCCTGCTCCGCGGCGAGGTCGACTTCGCCGTGCACTCGCTCAAGGACCTGCCGACCACGGCCGCCCCGGGGATCGCGCTCGCCGCCGTGCCGGCGCGCGACGACCCGCGCGACGCCCTGGTGACGCGGGACGGCGCCAAGCTCGCTGACCTGCCGGCCGGCGCACGGATCGGCACTGGCTCGCCGCGCCGCGCCGCGCAGCTCATGCTGCTCCGCTCGGACATCACCTGCGTGCCCGTCAGGGGAAACGCGAACACCCGGCTGGCCAAGGTGCGCGGCGGCGAGCTTGACGCGGTGGTGCTTGCCTACGCCGGGCTGGCCAGGATCGGGCATACCGACCTGGTGAGCGAGATCTTCGAGCCCGACGACATGGTCCCGGCGCCAGGCCAGGGCGCGCTCGCCGTCGAGTGCAGGGCCGATGACGGCGAGCTCATCGAACTGCTCGCCGCGATCGACCACCCGGCCACCCGCGCCGCGGTGACCGCGGAGCGCGGCCTGCTCGCCGCGCTCGAGGCGGGCTGCAGCGCGCCGGTCGGCGCCTACGCGGTCAGCGAGCAGCCTGGGCGGCTCCGCCTTGAGGGCATTGTCCTGGGCATTCGCCCGGCGAGTATCCCGCCGGGCACACTGGACTCGGGGCCGACCGAAGGCAGAATGGTGATACGGGAACGCGGCGAGGCAGACGCGACGGATGCCGCAGGCCTCGGGCGCGAGCTGGCGACGCGGATGCTGACGCTCGGCGCGGCCGGCCTGATGCGCGCGGAGAGAACCGACGGGAATGATACGCATGACTGAGATGGAAGGCTGGGTCGCGTTCGTCGGCGCTGGCCCCGGCGACGAGGGACTGCTGACCATCCGCGGTGCCCGGCTGCTGGGCGCGGCGAGCCTGGTGATCGCCGACGCTGAGGTAGCGGACCGGGTACGGCACCTGCTCGCGGCGGACACCGCGGTGACCGGGCCGTCGGACGCCGCGGGGACGGCCAGGGCACTGGTGCAGGCGGCGAAGGACGGGCTGTTCGCCGTCCGGCTGGTTCCCGGCGACCCGCTGCTGTCCGGCGCGGCTGCCGAGGTGCAGGCGTGCGCCAAGGCGCAGGTGCGGTTCGAGATCGTCCCCGGCGTGCCCGCCGCCACCGGCGTGCCGGCGTACGCGGGGATCGCGCTGCCCGCCGACGGTGCGGGGGATCTGCGGATCATCGATGCCAACGAGGTGAGCCACGTCGGCTACGGCCCGGGCACGCTGGTGATCCGCGGCGCCGAGATCGCGCCTGCCGACCTCGGCAAGATGCTGATCGCCGCCGGGTGGCCCGATGCCACGCCGTTCGCGATCACCTGGGACGGGACCACCACCGAGCAGCAGACGGTGGTCACCACCCTTGGCCGGATCGGGCCGGATCTCAAGGCGGCAGGCGTGACCGTCGCCACCACCCGCGGCGGCGCCATCGCCGTGGTGGGCGACGCGGCGGCGGCGAAGAGCAGGATGTCCTGGTACGAGACCAAGCCGTTGTTCGGCTGGCGGGTACTCGTGCCCCGGACCAGGGAGCAGGCGTCCGTAGTCTCCGAGCGGCTGCGCGAGTACGGCGCGGTGCCCGAGGAGGTGCCGACCATCGCGGTCGAGCCGCCGCGCACGCCGCAGCAGATGGAACGGGCCGTCAAGGGCCTGGTCACCGGCCGGTACCAGTGGGTGGCCTTCACCTCGACCAACGCGGTCAAGGCGGTGCGAGAGAAGCTCGAGGAGTACGGCCTCGACGCGCGCGCCTTCGCGGGCGTCAAGGTCGCCGCGGTGGGCGAGCAGACCACGGCCGCCCTGCTCGACTTCGGCATCCGGCCCGACCTGGTGCCAGACGGCCAGCAGTCGGCGGAAGGGCTGGCCGATGCCTGGCCGCCGTATGACGACCTGCTCGACCCGATCAACCGGGTGCTGCTCCCGCGGGCCGATATCGCGACGGAGACGCTGCTCGCCAGGCTGACCGAACTGGGCTGGGAAGCTGAGGACGTGACCGCGTACCGGACCGTGCGCGCCGCCCCGCCGCCCGCCCCGATCAGGGAGGCGATCAAGGGCGGCGGGTTCGACGCGGTTCTGTTCACCTCGTCGTCAACCGTGCGGAACCTGGTCGGCATCGCGGGCAAGCCGCACGCGGTCACCGTCATCGGCGTGATCGGCCCGCAGACGGCGAAGACCGCCGCGGACTTCGGGCTGCGGGTGGACGTGTCGGCCGCCAAGCCGTCGGTCACCGCCCTCGTCGACGCGCTCGCCGAGTTCGGCGCGGCGCAGCGCGACGCGGCCCTCGCGGCGGGCGAGCCGCTGCGCCGTCCGAGCGAGCGCCGTCGCGGCGGCCGCCGCCGGATCCGATAGCCCATACGACCGGATGACCGGATGATTGTGGCAACGAGCCGGTTATAGGCGGCCCGTTGCCACAACGGCACCATCGGTGAGAAGCCAGAGAAGGTGTGGATGTGAGCGCTGGGTTTCCTGAGGTGAGGGCGCGGCGGCTGCGCGGGACCAGGGCGCTGCGGGCGATGGTGGCGGAGACGGTACTCCGCCCCGCCGAGCTCGTGCTCCCGGTATTCATCAAGGAGGGCATCGCCGACCCGCAGCCGATCGGCTCCATGCCCGGCGTGGTGCAGCACACCAGGGAGAGCCTGCGCAAGGCGGCCGCCGAGGCGGCCGAGGCGGGCGTGGGCGGCATCATCGTGTTCGGCGTCCCGGCGGACAAGGACAGCGTGGGCAGCGCCGCCGACGACCCGGAGGGCATCTCACAGCTCGCGCTCTCCGACATCAGGGCAGAGGTGGGCGACGACCTGGTGGTGATGGCGGACCTGTGCCTGTGCGAGTACACCGATCACGGGCACTGCGGCATCGTCACCCCGGCCGGGCTGGTGGACAACGACTCGACGCTGGAGAGGTACGCGTCCACCGCCGTCGCCCAGGCCAGGGCGGGTGCCCACGTCATCGCGCCGAGCGGCATGATGGACGGCCAGGTCGGCGTGATCAGGAAGGCGCTTGACGGTGCGGGCTTCCGTGACGTGCCGATCTGCGCGTACTCGGCCAAGTACGCCTCCGCGTTCTACGGGCCGTTCCGCGAGGCGGCGGAGGGCGCGCCGAAGTTCGGCGACCGGGCCACCCACCAGCAGGACCCGGCCAACGCGCTTGAGGCGCTGCGGGAGGTCGCGCTCGACCTCGCCGAGGGCGCGGACATGGTCATGGTCAAGCCCGCGCTCAGCTACCTCGACGTGATTCGCCGGGTCGCGGACACGGTGCGGGTCCCGGTCGCCGCCTACCAGGTAAGCGGCGAGTTCGCGATGGTCGAGGCGGCCGCGGCCAACGGCTGGGTCGACCGGGACAAGGCGATCATGGAGACCCTGACGTCGATCCGCCGGGCCGGCGCGAGCGTGATCCTCACCTACTGGGCCACCGAGGTAGCCAGGAAGCTCAGTTAGCTCGCGGGGGGACGACCCCCCTGCACTCTGCTGCCCGCGGGGGGACGACCCCCCTGCACCCCCCGATCATGGGGGCCTGCGCGGCCCCCCATCGCCCCCCGCGGTGGGAACGGCGCCTAGACCGCGCCGCTCCCACACGGGGGCTTAGGTTAAGGCCCTGGGGCGCTGTTAGCAGGGCGTCCCAAAACCGGACGCCCTGGGCTGTGGCCGAGCTTGGGTGGCGCGGGTCACGGTGATCCTTCACGGATGAGGTCGCTGGTGGAGGTAGCATTTCCGCAATCCCAGTTACAGGTCGGTGGGTGCTTTGGCATTGCGTGGGGATGACGGGTACCACCAGCGATTCGGGGGCCTAATGGTAACGATGATGCGGCGACGAGGCCGCCGGCGGGCGGCGCAGCGGCCGCCGACGTTTGCCGCGGCGGCACAGGAGTACGCCGCGCTCGGCTGGCCGGTATGTCAGGGGGCAAACCCGAGCCGTGGACTTGACGGGATCGGGATGCCCGAGCCGGGGCGGGCGTGCTCGTGCGACCGGGTCGGCTGTCCGGCACCGGGTGCGCACCCGGTCTCGCCGACCTGGCAAATGCAAGCGACCGTGGACGCGGCGGTCATCGGACAGTGGTGGGAAGCCCGTCCGGAGGCGAATGTGATACTCGCCACCGGGCGGGTTTTTGATGTGCTGGATGTTCCCGCGGTCGTCGGGGCGACCGCGCTTGCCCGGATGGCCGCGGCCGCCGTGGAGACTGGTCCCGTCGCGGTGCAGGGCACCGAGCGGATGCTCTTCTTCGTACTGACCAGGGGCGCGCCCGACGATGAGGACGAGTGGTGGTCCTGCGGCCTTGACGCGTCGCCCGACCTGTCCACGCAGACCGAGGCGCTGCGCTGGCACTGCCGGGACAGTTACGTGCTCGCCCCGCCGTCCAGGTACGGGTCGGGCCAGGACGTACGCTGGGTCCGGCCGCCCGCGGGGGCACTGCCGGACGCGCTGCGCTTGCTCGAGTACCTGGTTGACGCTTGTGAGGAAGAAGGCTAACCCCGTGACTAACGACCGCTCCGCGGAGTTGTTCGCCCGCGCCGTCGAGGTGACCCCGGGCGGCGTGAATTCCCCGGTCCGCGCGTTCGGCCCGGTGGGCGGCGTGCCGCGGTTCATCGCGAGCGCCGCGGGTCCGTACCTGTTCGACGTGGACGGGCGGCAGTACGTCGACCTCGTGTGCTCCTGGGGGCCGATGATCCTCGGGCACGCTCACCCGTCCGTGGTGGCCGCGGTCGCTGACGCGCTCACCCGCGGCACGTCGTTCGGCGCCGCCACGCCCGGTGAGGTGGAACTCGCCGCGGAGATCATCGCGCGGGCACCCGTCGAGCAGGTCCGCCTGGTCAACTCGGGCACCGAGGCCACCATGTCCGCGCTCCGGCTGGCGCGCGGGTATACCGGCCGGGCACTCGTGGTGAAGTTCGCCGGCTGCTACCACGGGCACGTGGACGCGCTGCTCGTCGCCGCCGGATCTGGCGTGGCCACGCTCGGGCTGCCGGATACGCCCGGGGTGACCGGCGCGTCCGCCGCCGACACGGTGGTGCTGCCGTACAACGACGCGGACGCCGTGACGGCGCTCTTCGCGGCGCGGGGGGGCGAGATCGCCTGCGTGATCACCGAGGCGTGCCCGGCGAACATGGGCGTGGTGCCGCCGGCCGCCGGGTTCAACGAGCTGCTGCGCTCGCTGTGCGACGCGTCCGGCGCGCTGCTCATCATGGACGAGGTGCTCACCGGGTTCCGCGTCACCCGGACGGGCTGGTACGGGCTGGACCACGTCCGGGGCGACCTGGTGACGTTCGGCAAGGTGATGGGCGGCGGCCTGCCGTGCGCGGCGTTCGGCGGCCGGGCGGAGATCATGTCGCGGCTGGCCCCGGTCGGCCCGGTCTACCAGGCGGGCACGCTGTCCGGTAACCCGCTCGCCACGGCAGCAGGCCTGGCCACGCTGCGCGCCTGCACCCCCGAGGTGTACCGCGCGGTGGACGAGTTCGCGGATCAGCTGCGCACGCACGTGTCCGCGGTCCTGGAGAAGGAGGGTGTCCCGCACTACCTGTCGGCGGCCGGGAGCCTGTTCACGATCTTCCTTGGCCGTACCGGCCCGGTGCGGGACTTCGCCGACGCCAAGGACCAGTCCACCGCCGCGTACTCCGCCTTCTTCCACGCCATGCTCGACGGCGGCGTCTACCTGCCGCCGTCCGCCTTCGAGGCCTGGTTCGTCTCGGCCGCGCACGACGACGAGGCGCTGTCCCGCGTCGCCGACGCCGCCCCCGCGGCCGCCCGTGCCGCCGCCCGTGCCCTCTCGGCCTAACTCGCCGGCCGTCCCGGTAGGCTGGCGGAGCCATGGCTGAGATCACTGTGGTGCACCTGCTCAGGCACGGTGAGGTGCACAATCCGAATCACGTGCTGTACGGACGGCTGCCCGATTACCACCTGTCGGCGAACGGGCGGAGGATGGCTGAGGCCGCCGCCGACTTCTTCGACGGCCGCCCGGTCGCCGCCGTCTTCGCGTCGCCGCTTGAGCGGGCGCAGGAGACCGCGCAGCCGGTCGCCGCCCGGCTCGGCCTGCCGATCGTCACCGACGACCGGCTCATCGAGTCGGGCAACGTGCTTGAGGGCAAGTCCGTCAGCCTGGCCAGCCTCGCGGTGAACCCGTTGAACTGGAGATACCTGTGGAACCCGGTCCGGCCGTCCTGGGGCGAGCCGTACACCGAGGTGGTCGCCCGGGTCGGCAAGGTCATCGACCGGGCGCGGGAGGCGGCCCGCGGCCAGGAGGCCGTTTGCGTCAGCCACCAGTTGCCCATCTGGGTCAGCCGCCTTGCCGCCGAGCACCGGCGGCTGTGGCACAACCCCAACACGCGCCAGTGCGCGCTCGGCTCGGTGACCAGCCTGACCTTCGACGGAGACGAGCTCACCGGCGTTTCCTACGCCGTGCCGCCCCGCCGACCGGTCACCAGCGCCGATAGTGCACAATAAGCTGAGTACTACCCCCCGTAGGAGTGGGCTGGGACTGCACTATCCCCCGTAGTCTGGGGGACCTGAGACATCTCCGAGCTCTTGTCCGGCCGGGCGGGCCTGATAGGATCGCGCTTTTTGCGATCAGGCCCGCGGGGCCGGACATCGGGGGTACGGGGGTCGCCCCCCGGAAGACAACTGCTTACCGTTAGGGACTCGCTGGTGTTCAGAGCCAAGCGCCGGACGGTCGTCACCGTGACGGCCGTGCTAGCCGTGCTGCTCGCTGGCGCACTCGCGGTGACCTTCCTCACCCAGGGCAAGGGCAACTCGAGCGAAAGCACCGTCGAGTACCAGCCCGGCCAGCGGCCGCTCGTACCCGACTTCACGGCCACGTCGCTGACCGGGTCCACGATCAAGTTGTCCAGCTACCGCGGGAAGACCGTTGTCCTGAACTTCTGGGGCTCCTGGTGCCCGCCGTGCCGGCAGGAGGCGCCCACGCTCGCGGTGCTCGCGCAGCAGTACCGCTCGCAGGGGGTGGCCTTCCTCGGCGACGACGTGGGCGACACCCCGTCGAACGCGCTGGCCTTCACCCGCAGCGTCGGCATCGGTTACCCGAGCATCAGCGACCCCAGTTACCTGATTGTCCAGAAGTTCGCCCAGGCTGCGCCGGTGAGTGACACGCCGACGACCGTGGTGATCGACAAGACCGGGCACGTGGCCGGCCTGGTGCTCGGCGCAGTCAGCTACGGCCAGATGACAACGCTCCTGCGGAACGCGGCGGTGACCCAGTGACGGACCTGCACGCGCCTACGTCCGGGCCGGAGCCAGCGGCAGAGACGGACGAAGCCACGCGCTCGTTCGGTACCCATCCGGACGTGACGGACGGCGGTACCACCGGGGAGGCCACCGTCAGCGCGGGCTGGCTGCGGTGGGGGTGGCGGCAGCTCACCTCCATGCGGACGGCGCTGATCCTGCTGTTCCTGCTTGCGCTCGGCTCGATACCCGGGTCGGTGCTGCCGCAGCAGGGAACCGACCCGGGCGCGGTTCAGCAGTACTACGCCTCCCACCCGGCCATCGCACCCTGGCTGAACCGCCTAGGGCTGTTCAACGTGTTCGCCGCGCCCTGGTTCGCCGCGATCTACCTGCTGCTCTTCGCGTCGCTGATCGGGTGCGTGGTGCCGCGCACCTTCCGGCTGGCCGGCACGGCGCGCACGCCACCGCCGCGCGCGCCGCGCAACCTGGGCCGCCTGCCGCACTCCTCTTCTTACGCCTCCGTGCTGTCGCCCGAGGCGGCGGTCGAGGGCGCCGCCGCGCTGCTCGGCAGGCAGCGGTTCCGGCTGCGGCGGCCGGAGGCCGGCAGCGGCGAGCACTGGGTGTCGGCGGAGAAGGGCTACCTGCGCGAGGTCGGCAACCTGCTGTTCCACCTGGCGCTGCTCGGCGTCCTGCTCTCGATCGCGGCCGGCGGCCTATTCGGCTACAAGGCCGACAAGCTGCTCGTGGAGGGGCAGTCTTTTGCCAACACCACCTCCGCGCTCGATGAGTTCCACCCGGGACGGCTTGTCTCCGGGTCCGACCTCGCGCCGTTCACGATGACGCTCAACAAGTTCACCGCGAGCTACGTCACCTCCGGTGAGTCGCGCGGCCAGCCGTCGGACTTCGACGCCGACGTCACCTACGCGGCGTCGCCCGGTGCCACTCCGGGCACCTACCACATCCGGATCAACGACCCGCTCTCCGTCGACTCGCTCAAGATCTACCTGATCGGGCACGGTTACGCGCCGGAGTTCAAGGTCACCGGGGCCAACGGCCAGGTGGCGTACCAGGAGGCGACTCCGTTCATCCCCGCCAACACGGGCACCTTCCTGTCCGACGGGGTGGTCAAGGCGCCGGACGCCTCCCTCGGCTTCATGGGAGTCTTCGTCCCGACCGCGATTTCGGTCGGCGGCACGCTCGAGTCCATCTTCCCGGCGGCCGACGCGCCGGCGGTGTCGCTGATCGGCTACTCGGGGAACCTCGGCATGAACGCCGGGGCGTCGCAGTCGGTCTACCAGCTCGACACCACCGGGATGACCCAGGTCTCCGGCTCGCCGCACGTGCTGGTCCCCGGCCAGACGTGGCAGCTGCCCGGCGGCAAGGGATCGATCACGTTCGTCGGCGTCAAGCAGTGGGTGTCGCTGGCGATCACCTACGACCCCGGGCAGGTGCCCGCGCTCGTCTGCGGCATCCTGGCGCTCGCCGGGCTGCTGCTCTCGTTCTTCGTGCGACGCCGGCGGGTGTTCGTCCGGGCCGTCCCCGCGGCGTCCGGCACCGGGTCGGTCGTCACGGTGGGCGGGCTCACCAGGTCCGACGCCAGCGGCGGGTTCGAGGAAGAGTTCGCGGAACTGACCGCGGAGATCGCCGAGGCGGCAGCGCCGTCCCAGACCAAGTCAACGGAAGAATCATGACTGCCACACCAGCCGGCGGCGGGAGTACGGGGTCGTCCCCCCGGGAGATAGGAGCGGCTCGTGTCCGTTAACCTCGGCTTCGCCCACGCGAGCAACGACTTCCTCATCGCCGCGCTGCTCATCTACTCGGTGGCGGTGGTCGCCTTCGCCGGCGACTACGCCTTCGGGCGGCCGCGCCGCTCGGCCGCCGCCCGCGCCGCGCAGCCGGCCGAGGTCGCCCAGCTGGCGACGGTCGGCGCCGCGGCGGCAGCGGCGGGCACGGCAGCGGCGGACACGGCGGCGGCGGACACGGCGGCGGAGCCGGCCGGGCCGGC
>DASWAE010000064.1:0-18928 GCA_036391275.1 Trebonia sp. | reverse complement strand
CGTCTGCGCGGCGACCGCGTCCCAGGAGAACTCCGCCACCGCCCGCTCGCGTCCGGCCTGCCCCATCGCGTCCGCCCGGCCGGGGTCGCGCAACAGCTCGTTCAGCGCGCCGGCGAGCGAGGCGGGGTCGTCCGGCGGGACGAGCAGCCCGGTCACGCCCTCGTCGACCACCTCGGGGATGCCGCCGACCCGCGACGCCACCACCGCGGTGGTACAGGCCATCGCCTCCAGGTTGACGATCCCCAGCGGCTCGTAAACCGACGGGCAGGCGAACACGAGCGCGTGCGTGAGCAGCTGGATGACGTCCGGCTTGGGCAGCATCTCCGGGATCCAGATCACCCCGGACCGCGACGCCCGCAGGTCCGCCACGAGCCCGGCGACCTCGGCGCCGAGCTCCGGGGTATCGGCGGCCCCGGCGCACAGCACAAGCTGCGCCGACGGGTCGAGCGAGGCCGCCGCCCGCAGCAGCACGGGCACGCCCTTCTGCCTGGTGATCCGGCCGACGAAGATCACGTACGGCCGGGAGAGGTCGATGCCGTGCCGCTCGAGCACGTCCGTCTTCTGGTCGGGCGAGTACTCGGCGGTGTCGATGCCGTTACGGATCACCCGCACTCGTTCTGGGGAGATTTCCGGGTAAGCCGACAGCACGTCGTCGCGCATTCCGCCGGATACCGCCACCACCGCGGCCGCCGAGCCGAGGGATACCCGCTCCGCCCAGGACGACAGGGCGTAGCCGCCGCCGAGCTGCTCGGCCTTCCACGGCCGCAGCGGCTCGAGCGAGTGCACCGTGGCCACGTGCGGGATGCCGTGCAGCAGCGACGCGAGGTGCCCGGCGAGGTTGGCGTACCAGGTGTGCGAGTGCACCAGGTCGGCGCCGCCCACGGCGTCCGCCATGGACAGGTCGGCGGAGAACACCTTGAGCGCGGCGTCGTGCAGCACGGGCCACGCCTGGTGCGCCACCGCGGTGTCCCGCGGCGCGCCCTGGCAGTGCACGGTCAGGTCCACCAGGCCGGACAGCGCGCGGGCGAGGTACTCCACGTGCACGCCGGCCCCGCCGTACACCTCAGGCGGGTACTCCCTGGTCAGCAGCGCTACCTTCACGGTGTTACTTCCTGCCCCTTCCCGACCACGGTGATGCCGCCGGACGAGACGACGAATCCCCGCGCCCGGTCGTGCTCCTTGTCCACGCCTACCTTGGCACCCTCGGGCACGACCACGTTCTTGTCGATGATCGCGTCCCGGATCTCCGCGTGCCGCCCGACTATCACGTTCTGCAGCAGGACCGCGCGATCCACGGTGGACCATGAGTTCACCCGGACCCCGGGCGACAGCACGGACTGCCTGACTAGTCCGCCTGAGACGATCACCCCGTTGGACACGAGCGAGTCGATCGCCCGGCCCACCCGGTCGCCGCTGTCGTGCACGAACTTGGCCGGCGGCAGCGCGTCCATGTGGGTCAGGATCGGCCACTGGTCGTTGTAGAGGTTGAACATGGGCTCGACGGTGCGCAGGTCCATGTGCGCGTCGAAGTACGCGTCGATGGTCCCGACGTCCCGCCAGTAGCCGCAGTCCCGGTCGGTGGCGCCCGGCACCGCGTTCGTCATGAAGTCGTACGCCTGCGCCGCGCCGTCGCGGACCAGCGCCGGGATGATGTTCCCGCCGATGTCATGCCGGCTGTTGATGTCGTGCGCGTCGGTGTGCAGCACATCCTTGAGCACCTTGGTGTCGAAGACGTAGATGCCCATCGACGCGAACGACTCATCGGGCGAGTCGGGGATGGCCGGCGGGTCGGCCGGCTTCTCGAGGAAGCGCTCGATCGTCCGCCCGTCGCCGGCCACGCCCACGATGCCGAACGCCTTCGCGTCCTGCCGCGACACCGGGATCGCGGCGACGGTCACCCCGGCGCCGTACTCCACGTGCTGCGCGATCATCTGCCGGGGATCCATCCGGTACACGTGGTCGGCCCCGACGACCACCACAATGTCCGGCCGCTCGTCGTTGATCAGGTTCATCGACTGGAAGATCGCGTCGGCGGACCCGCTGTACCAGTGCGCGCCGAGCCGCTGCTGGGCGGGCACCGGCGTCACGTAGTTGCCGAGCAGGTCGCTCATCCGCCACGTCACCGAGATATGCCGGTCCAGGCTGTGGCTTTTGTACTGCGTGAGCACGCAGATCTTCCTGATGCCGGAGTTGGCCAGGTTGGACAGCGCGAAGTCCACCAGCCGGTACACCCCGCCGAACGGCACCGCCGGCTTCGCCCGGTCGTCCGTCAGCGGCGCCAGCCGCGTTCCCGCCCCGCCCGCCAGCACAATCCCCAGCACCCGCGGGTCCGCCATGTTGTCCCGTCCCTCCGCCTGTAGCTCCGCGATGCAATGCTGCACCCTCTAAGTTCCCCAGCGGAACCCCGGCACGCCCCCGAAAGGCCAACGCTAAGAGAACAAATCATCCCGAACGGGAGCGGGTTGCTCCAGCCACCGCGTTCATGGCACGTCGCGGCGTCTACCCGGTCGGCCACCAAGCGGCCCGACGGCGCTAGCGGACGATGAGGGCGAGGACGCCGCCGAGGGCGGCGACGCCGGCGACCAGCCAGGTGATGTAGTCGTTGATCACGCCGGACTGGAAGCTCCTGATGGCGCCGGTGAGGCCCGCGCCCGGCTCGTAGCCGCGGCGGAGGACGGGGAGGCGGCGCCAGTAGAGGGCCACCAGGGCCAGCAGGACGGCGCCGGCGACCGAGCACAGGGCGGTGATGACGGCGGCGGCCGTGACGTCCGGCGGGGCCTGGGGGTAGAGGGCGGCCGGGCGGGCGGTGCCCGCGCCGTTCAGCACCAGGGACATGTAGGCGGACTGGTCCTCGAAGCGGGTGGCGGCCGATTCAAAGGCGGCGGCCACCCGCGGGGTCAGCGCGGCGAGGCCGGCCGCCAGGCCCAGGGCGACCAGGGCGCACATGGGGACGAGCATGGTCAGCGGGGTGCGCTGCCTGCCGGACTCGGTCTCGCCGGTTTCCTCGTTCGCCTCGGCCGCCATCCGCGGGTCCTCGCCCGGCGGGTCGCCGAGGCCGTAGAAGACGCCGCCCGCGAACCGGAGCACCGCGGCGCCGGTGAGCACCGTGCAGGCGCAGAACACCGCGGCAAGCCAGGGGCCGCCGGCCACGCTCGACGCGCTGTCGGTGAGCCACCCCTTGCCGAGGAACGTGCCGAACGGAGGCAGGTCGGCCAGGCCGAGGGCGGCGAGGGTGAACGCGATCCCGGTGACGCGCAGGCGCTTGCCCCGGCCGTGCAGCCAGGTCTCGTTGACCGAGCGCAGCCGGTGCAGGACGATGCCGGCGCCGATGAACAGCGCCCCCTTCACGAAGGCATGCCCGGCCACGGCCATCGCGGCGCCCGCCAGGCCGAGCGGGGTGAGCAGCGCGAAGCCGGCCAGGAACATGCCGGCGTGGCTGATCGTGGAGAACGCGAGCAGCCGCTTGACGTGCCGCTCGCGGAAGCAGTACAGCGCGCCGGTGATCGCGGTGAGCACGCCGAGGGCGAGGAAGACGTGCGAGACCGCGGACTGGTGGCCGAGCGCGGCGCCGAACACCGACCAGTACACCCGGGCGATCCCGTACAGGCCCAGTTCGACCATCACGCCGGAGAACAGCACGCAGACCGGGGTCGGCGCGACCGCGTGCGCGTCGGCCAGCCAGAAGTGGAACGGGACGATCGCCCCCTTGACCAGCAGGCCGGTGATCAGCAGCAGGAAGCCGATCACCACCAGGCCGTCCGGCCCGTGGTGGACAGCGGAATGACTGGCGACGTAGCGGGCGATCTGCGCCATGTTCAGCGCGCCGGTGCGGCCGTAGATCAGGCCGATCCCGGTCAGCGACAGGTAGGCGCCGACGCTGTTGGTGATGGCGAAGTTGAGCGCGCCCTGGATGGGGCCGCGTTCCTCCGGGCGGTAGGCGGTCAGCGCGTACGCGGAGACGCCCATCAGCTCGAACCAGACGAACAGGTCGAACACGTCACCGGCCAGGCAGAAGCCGGTCATGCCCGCCAGGAAGGTGAGCATCAGCACGTGGAAGTAGCTGCTGACCTGTTCGAAGTACCGCCAGGCGAACACGATCGCGGCGGTCATCAGCACCGCGCCGAGGCAGGCGAGCCCGACGCTCAGCTGGTCCCCCTCGAAGTCGATGCCGATCACCACGCCGTGCGCCGGCCGGAAGCCCGCGAACCAGTAGACGGAGCCCGCCCCCGTTCGGGCGAGCAGGAAGCCGAGCATGACGGCGACGGACGCCGACGCGGCGACCGCCACCAGGCCGCGGGCGTTCCGCCGGTCCCGCAGCAGCGGGCGGAAGGCGAGCAGGGCGGCGGCCGTGAGCAGCGGGACCGCGACCGACAGCGCGAAGAACTGGTTCACGTGGCCGCCGTCCACAGGCGGATGAGCGAGTCCATCAGCCCTTGAACTCCGCGAGGTCATGCGGGTCGAGCGTGCCGAACCGCTTGTACGCCTGGACCGCGAAGGACAGCAGCAGCGCGGTCACCGCCGCCTCGACGACCACGTCGGTGAGCGCGAGGGCCTGGACGACCGGGTCGACGGCCTTGGGATGGGGGGAGATGTCGAACAGGTACGGCGCCACGCCGCCGGTCACGTAGCCGACCCCGAGCAGCAGGACGTAGGTGGACGACTGGACCACGATCAGGCAGATGATCTGGTGGATGAGGTCGCGGCTGGTGACCATGCCGTACAGCCCCACGACGACGATCCAGGCGACCACGAGGAACGGGAAGACCTGCATCAGCTGCTCCCTTCGCTGCGTGCTTCCCTGCGCAGCAGGGTCTGGTCAAGTAGCTCGCCGATGATCAGCACGAACGCCGCCGCCACCTCGATGCCGACGAGGAAGCTGATGAGCGCGATGGTGCCGCCGGAGCTGATGGCGCCGGGGATCGTGCCGAGCGGCAGGTAGTTGTACAGGTAGGGCAGGCTCATCGCCACCGCGGTGACGCCGACCGCGGCGAAGCCGCCCGCGCCGATCGCTTCGGACGCGTCGAGCACCGTGTCCGGGCGCAGCCGCCGGAACACGATGAACTCGCCGGACAGGTAGACGAGGAAGAACGCGGTCGCCAGGATCACGCCGCCCTGGAAGCCGCCGGACGGGTTGGTCTGCGCGTGGGTGGCCAGCCACCAGCCGATCACCGCCGTGGGCCCGACCATCAGCAGCGTGACGACCCGGACGGCGGCGCTGGTCGCCGGGATCTGCCTGTTCGCGGCGTCCGCGGCCGGGGAGCTGTCCTCCTCGCGCTCGCCGCGCAGGCGGCGGAGCACGACGCTCATCCCGGCGGCGGCGGTGAACAGGATGAACTCCTCGCCGAGGGTGTCGAAGCCGCGGTACTCGAAGTTGACGGCGGACACGACGCCGGTGGCGTTCGTCTGGGCGAGGACGTGCCGCATGATCTCGGGGCCGTAGGGGCCCGGGTAGTGGCCGAAGCCGGGCAGGCCGGCGAACGCCCACAGGTAGCAGGCGACCAGGCCGGCCGCGCCGAGCGCGAAGAGCCACAGGCGCTGGCGCGACGTCATTGCGGCTTCCTCATTGGGGCTTGCGCACCTTCGCGATCGCGAGCAGCAGGATGAGCGGCAGGGCGATGGCGCCGACGGCGAGCTCGGACAGCGTGACGTCGGGCGCCTGGAACACGAAGAACAGGACCGCGAGCAGCATGCCGTAGGCGCTCAGCACCAGGACCAGGCGGATCCGGTCCCTGGTGCGCACCACCACGGTCGCGCCCGCCGCCACCAGGACGAGGACCGTGACCTGGAGGATGTCCATGACGGCGTTCGGCGTCACCGGGACCTCCGCGCGGGGGCGCCGTCGCTTTGCTGGCCCTTGGGCTGGCCCTCGGTACCCGCCGAATCCTCGGCGTCCTCGGCTGGCCGGCGGCCACGCCAGTCACCGTCCTCGCGCACGCGGATGGCGCGCATCGTCGCGTGCGACAGGAACGGGGCCGCGGCGACCATGAAGACCAGCGCGACCACGGTCTCCCCCGTGTTCTCGTCCAGGCCCTCGGTGACGAAGATCGCCAGGGCGACCAGCACCGGGGCGACCACCGCGGCGGGGGTCACGTAGTGCACCCGGGCGTAGGCGTCGCGCACGACCAGCACGCCGATCGCGGAGGCGATCACGGTCGCCGCCGCCAGGGCGAGCAGCACGTCGGTGATGACGTTCCTGATCACCTCACCCGCACCCCCTACAGCCAGCGCTCGAGCGCGCGCACGTACACCAGGCCGCTGCCGAACAGCAGCACCGCGACGATCACCGGGAACTCGAACAGGCTCGGCCGCTTGAACCCCTCGGCCAGCAGCGCGAAGATCATGACGGCGACCCCGGTGATGAACTCGAACCCGACCACCGCGTCGGCGAGCGTGCCGCGGGCGATGACGATCCCGGCCGGCACCAGCGACACCAGCATGGCGACGGCGGCGATGACGAAGCTGATCACCGCTCCTCCACCAGCTGGTGGGTGATCATGACGCCGCGCCCTTCGTCGATGCCGAGCACGAACTCGTTCGGCGCGAGGCTGTTGGCGCCGGTCAGCAGGACTCGGCGGGTCTCGCCGAGCGGCGAGTCGTCGCCGTACCCGACGGGCCGTTCCCTGAACCGGCCGCTGGGCGGCGGCGCCTTAGTGAACAGCGTCCTGGCCAGCGCGGCGAAGATGAGGAAGGTCTGCTGGACGACCTGGCCGGGCAGGCTGAGCGCCCGCGGCAGCCAGGCGGCCCGGATCCGCAGCCTGACCTCCGACTGATCGCTGACCAGCTCGGCGAGCAGCGCGGCGGCCGCCGCCACGGCCGCCCCACCGATCAGCTCGTCGGACTGGAACGAGTCGTCGACCGCCACCCACAACGACATCAGCAGCACCCACCAGGTCAGCCAGGCGATCACGCGGCGCTGCCAGGGCCGGGAAGCGGCACCGGGCGGACGGCGCCGGCGCGGCTCGCCGGCCAGCGGGCCGGTTGCCTGACCCTGCTGCTGCCCGTCCTGCTGCCCGGCATCCCCGCCATGATCTTGCTTGGCCATGCGCTGGCGACTTCCCTGGCCGGATGCCGGCAAACTTCCCGGTTTGCGCTGGCACAAGGTTTGAACTGGACTGGTTTGAGCTGGGGTGACCGGGTAGCGACGGCGCCCATGCCGGTGTCCTTGTCGACCGCGCTCACCACGTGGCAGTTCGAGCCGCTCGTGGCGGTGCCGGCCGCCCTGCTCGCTTGCTGCTACCTGGCCGCCGCCTGGCACTGCGGGCGACGGCCACGGGCGTCGGGCCCCCGCCGCCCAGGGAACTTCCCAGCGCGGCTGCTGCGCGGCGCGGCGGCCTGGCGGCAGTCGGCCCGGCCCTGGCCGGACGGCCGGACGCTGGCATTCCTCGGCGGGCTGAGCGCGATCATCGTGGCCACGCAGGGCTGGGCGGGGGTGTACGACGAGACGTCGCTCGCCGATCACATGGTCCAGCACCTGCTGCTGGTCATGGTCGCGCCGCCGCTGCTCATCGCCGGCCGGCCGGTCACGCTGCTGCTGCACACGACGGGCAACCCGTGGCATACCCGGGTGAAGCGGCTCGCCCGGTCGCGGCTGGTCACCGTGCTGACCTGGCCGCCGACGGGGGTGGCGCTCTACTCGGCGGCGGTGCTCGGCACTCACCTGACCGGCCTGCTGCTCGCCCGCGGCACGCTGCACGACGCCGAGCACTTCCTCTACCTGGCCGCCGGGTACCTGTTCTTCCTGCCGGTCATCGGCTCCGAGCCGGTCCGGTGGCGGCTGCCGCTGCTCGGCCGCTACCTGCTGCTGCTCGTGGCGATGCCCGCCGACATCGCCACCGGGGCGGTGCTCATGCTGCACGGGCCGCTCGGGCCCTTCGCCGCCGGCGACGTGCGCGCCGCCGGGGTGATCATGCTGGCGGGCAGCGACCTGATCATGGCGGGGCTGGCGGCGGGGCTGGCGACGGCCCTCGTGACCAGGCGCGCGCGGGACAGGACGGCGGTCCCGGACCTGGCGGCGTACAACGCCTTCCTCGCGTCGCTCGACGTGCAGCCGGAGCCGCCGGAGGCGTGACCAGCGCGCGGGTATTTCACCAGCCCCGCCCACGTGGCCGCCACCAGCGCGCTCCCCGGGCGGGGACACGGTGGCGGGCAAGGGTGGCGGGGCGGTTTGAGGCCCGCGCGCACGGGCAGCCGGCGCTCACCCGCCCACCCGGGCGGCCGACAAGAGACAGGGGGAATCATGCCAAGCGCATTCGACGTCCTGGCCATGGACCACGAGGAAGTCAAGGGGATGCTGAGCGAGCTCGAGCTCGGGCCGACGGCGGCGACCGGGGCGAACTCCGATCAGCTGGCGCTGCGCAAGAAGATGGTGCAGCAGCTCGTCATCGAGGAGTCCAAGCACGAGGCGGTCGAGGAGATGTACTTCTGGCCGACCGTGCGCGAGGCCCTGACCGACGGCACCGACCTGGCCAACCAG
The DNA here is from genome assembly GCA_036391275.1 of Trebonia sp. Taxonomy (GTDB): domain Bacteria; phylum Actinomycetota; class Actinomycetes; order Streptosporangiales; family Streptosporangiaceae; genus Trebonia. The sequence continues at coordinate 10,455 of DASWAE010000064.1, read as the reverse complement.
GCGCAGGACCAGGAGCAGGAGGGCAAGGTCGTCCTCGACCGGCTGGACAAGCTGTCACCGGAGGACGAAGAGTTCGAGGGCCTGCTCGCGCAGTTCATCCAGGCGGGACGAGCGCACATCGCGTTCGAGGAGACCACGGTCTGGCCGTCCCTGCGCAGCGTCCTCACCGCCGAGCAGGCCGACGAGCTGGGTGGCAAGCTCGAGGCGGGGAAGAAGACCGCGCCCACCCGGCCGCATCCGAAGACCCCGGCCTCACCCGGAGTCCTCAAGACCGCGGGTCCCGCGGTCGCCGCCGCGGACAAGCTCCGCGACAAGGCCACCGGCCGGGACGAGTAGCGCGAGGCACGAGGAGCCTTGATGGGCCTGTTCGCCTACGAGCGAAGGCACCTGGACCGCATCGAGGGCGACCTCCGCGCGGAAGAGCCGGGCCTGGCGTCCAGGTTCGACCTGTTCACCAGGCTGGTCCGCAAGGAGGGCAAGCCTCCGGCCGAGGACCAGTTCCTGGCGGACGGTCCCTGGCGCGGGGTCGCCCTCGCGCGGGACCGTGCCCGCCGGAAGATCGCCATCACGGCGACGCTGCTCCTGACGGCGCTGCTCGCGGTCGCCATCCTCAGCTTCACCTGAGGGGCGCGGCCGGCGACGGCCGCGGGCATGGACCCGGCAGCCGGGGGTAGGGACATGACCGGCCCGCTAGGAAGCGGAGCGGACCTGGCAAAGATGATGTGAAGCGGAGGTCATGATGAGCGAATTCGACAAGCTGAAGGATGACGCTGAGCAGTACGCCAAGGACCATCCGGAACAGGTCCAGAAGGCTGAGCAGGACGCGGAGCACGCCGTGGAGAGCAAGTTCGGCATTGGCGGTGACCAGGGCGAGGGCCAGCAGGACCCGAACCAGCCCGGTCAGGACCAGCAGAACCAAGACCAGCAGGACCAGAATCAGCAGAACCAAGGCCAGTAAGCGCCTTATCCGGAACAACGAGGTCACGGCTCCATTCCGCCTGGCTCGCCTAGTGGCCTAGGTTGTCCTTAGGTGCCGAGCACCGCCGGGCGAGTGCGGAGGAGCCAGCCGTGGATGCCGGTTTTGTCCGAGTGAGTTCCGTGGAACGCGACCACGGCTGCGTCGTCACGGTAAGCGGCGAGATCACCCTGGCCACGGAGGCTGAGTTCACGGCGCAGGTAGCGCAGGCGCTTGCCGCGGCCCGTGGCGCCGGGCCGCCCCGCGTCCTGTTGAGGGTGGCTGACCTGGAGCTCCTCGGCGAACTGGGCGGCGACCGACAGTCCCTGCCCGCGCTCCGCCGTGGTAAGGCGCGATTGCCGCCAGCGTCCGCGGTCGCTGACCCGGGTCCGCAGGTACCCGTCGGCGGCGACCGCGGCCTCCAGCCGGACCGGGCCGGGCATGCCCGGTTCGCTACCGCGTCCCCGGCCACGAGCAGCGCCGCGGGGAGGTCCGCGGGCAACTTGCGCAGCAGCGTACGCAGCGGCTCCAGGCCTCCCGCGGAGGCGGCCACCACAACGATGTCCCGGCCAGGTGACATTCCCGCGCGCTCCCCTGCCAGCAGTCTCTTACACCTGCTAGCCGCCCGGCATTCCGCCGTGGCGCGTCACGCCGGGCAAGACCCACATTACCGCAGGGGACGTCAGTCCAGCTTGACTCCGGGGTCGGTGGCTGAGTTCCGGCCGCTGACCGCTGCCCGGGTCCGCGGGCCCGGCTGGACCACCACCGTGTCGTTCATGATGCCGATGATCTTCCCGGCCGGGATGGCCAGGAACACGATGCCCGCACAGACCCAGAAGGCCGGCCACCAATGCTCGATGACCGTGACGCCGCCGAAGGCGAACGCGATGATGACCACCGACACCAGCACCCAGGAGCCTGCCCGGCCGGGTGGCGCCCAACCGCCGCGACCGCTTTTCCCGCACGACGGAGACAGGCGCTTTACCCTGGAGGCACCCTCATGAATGACCCGTTTGATGAATGACCGCGCCGCCGGCGGGTATCGGCGGCGGCCATGGCCGACGATGCACGCTGGGTAAACAACGAGGAAGAACCGGCGCTGCCCGCCCGCCGACCAGGGAACGGATAGCAAGGTAATGGGACCAGGATACGGAGAAACGCCGGGAGGCGGTGCGCCGCACCCGGAGGAACGCGACCTGGACGCGGCCACCGGCCGCGTGCTCGCCGGACTGCTGAGCCAGTCGCACCTGATGCGGCCGGACGACATCACCGACGCGCTGACGCAGGCGGCGCGGCCGCTCGGCGTCTCCGCGGCCCGGATTTACCTGGCCGACCTGCAGCAGCGCCAGCTCGAGCCGCTGCCGGCCGCGGACGGCGGCAGCGGGGAGCCGCTGCCGGCCGACTCCACCCTGGCTGGCCGCGCGTACCAGACGCTGACCATCCAAACGGCCCCGGTGCGCGGCGGCGACGGCGCGAGCTACCACGCATGGGTTCCGCTCGTGGACGGCACGGAACGCATCGGGGTGCTGTGCCTGACCGTAGCCGACGTCGGCGAGGCCATGCTCGACCGCTACCGGGCGCTGGCCTCCCTGGCCGGCATCATGATCATGGCGAAGGCCAGCTACAGCGACACGTACGCGCGGGTGCAGCGCGAACGGGAGATGGCGCTGCAGGCGGAGCTGGTCTGGGCCTTCCTCGCGCCGCGGACCTTCGCCACCGAGCGCGTCCTGGTGTCCGCCACGCTCGAGCCCGCCTACGAGGCCGGCGGTGACGCCTTCGACTACGCGCTGCTCGGCGATCACTTGCACGTGTCGATCTTCGACGCGCTCGGCCATGACATGTCCGCGGGCATGCTCGCCAGCGTGGGCATCGCCTCGTGCCGCAGCACCAGGCGGGCGGGCGGCTCGCTGGCGGACATCGCGGCCCGCGCCGACAGCGCCATCGCCGGCTTCTTCGGCAACGACCGGTTCGTGACCGCGCTGCTGTGCGACCTTGACCTGGAGTCGGGGCTGCTCACCTGGATTCCCTGCGGTCACCCGGCGCCGCTGCTGATCCGCGGCCGGACCGTCAAGGAGCTGGCCCGTCGCGCCCAGCCGCCGCTTGGACTGGCCGCGGCCCACGCCCGCCGCCGCACGGCGAGGCAGGAGGCGGGACAGGAGGAAGCGTCCGCCGCCGCGATCTGCGAGGAGAAGCTGGAGCCCGGGGACCGGGTACTGCTCTACACCGACGGCGTGACGGACGGACGGGCGCCGGACGGCACCCCGTTCGGCCTGCAGCGCCTGGCCGACTTCATCATCAGGCACAGCAGCACGTCGCTGCCCGCGCCGGAGACGATGCGCCGGCTCAACCACGCCATCCTCGAGTACCAGCACGGCCGGCTGCGTGACGACGCGACCGTCGTGCTGATCGAGTGGCAGCCCGAGCACCCCGGTCGCAACCTCACGCCCTGACATCGCACCGCCGCGCCCGAGGGCGACGGCAGGCAGGTAGCCGGCAGGGCGCGTCCCTTACCCCGGTTGCGGGCTAATGCACGGTGACCGCGTTAGACCGGCGGCCCGGCGGGCAGGCGGCGGGTCGGTGAAGCGAGGAACCCGCGGAGAGGAGTGAGCCATGCAGGACCATATTCCGGTCGAGGTCGATGTGGCCTGGGAAAGCTTCCACGAGGTCATCAACATGACCTCGGAAGAACTGCGCGCCTGGCTGCGGACCGGGGCGTCGGAGGAGGACGAGTTCCCCATCGACCGCAACCTCACGCTGCCCGAGCTCGGGCGGCAGGTCGCCGAGCTGCTGCTCAAGCGGAAGGTCGACCTGACGCAGCGGGACGCGGACGTGATGGAGCAGGTGGTGGACTTCGTGCTGACCCAGGAGGCGGAGGGACCCGCGGAGACGGAAACCGACGAGCAGTGGCGCCGGGCGCTGATGACCGTCGGGCACGACCCGATGCGGTCCTGACCTGCACCCAGTTGCAGGTGGTCAGCTGCTTCGCCGCGGTGAACTCCGCCGCGTCGCGCCCGTCGGTGCCGAAGTCGCGGAAGGGAGTCATGGTCTCCCGCGGGCCCATTCATGATCATGAAGGGTTTTTGGTGCGATAACGACTAAAAGGCTACATAACACCGAAACCATTCAGGATCATGGCGACAGTTTCGGGGAGCCTGCTCATTAGTGGCGCAGCTGTGCTCGTTGGGGCGGGCGACGGCGGGAGCGGTGCGGAGATCGGCGCGCTGGCGCGGCGGAGGTCCGGGCGGAACGGTGCCGGGGTCGGCGCGACGCGGCGCGGGCGGGGGCTAATGGGAGTCGCGGCCTACCTGGTGGCCGCTGGCGCCGGTGAGGAAATCGAGGTCGCAGCCGGTGTCGGCCTGCTGGACGTGCTGGGTGTAGAGCCAGGTCCAGCCGCGGGCCGCGGCGGGCGGCGGCGGCGCCCAGGCGGCGCGGCGGGCGGCGAGCTCGTCGTCGGGGACGTCGAGAGACAGGGTGCGGGCCGGGACGTCGAGGGTGATCCAGTCGCCGGTGCGGACCAGGGCGAGAGGGCCGCCGGCGGCGGCCTCCGGTGCGACGTGCAGTACCACGGTGCCGTAGGCGGTGCCGGACATCCGGCCGTCGCAGATCCGCACGAGGTCGCGGACGCCGCGCTTGAGCAGCTTGGCGGGCAGCGGCACGTTGGCGGTCTCCGGCATGCCCGGGTAGCCCTTGGGGCCGCAGTAGCGGATGACGAGCACCGTGTCCTCGTCGACGTCGAGGTCTTCGTCCGCGGCGACCGCGTGGTAGGCCTCCGGTGAGTCGAAGACGAGGGCGCGGCCGCGGTGCTTGAGCAGGTGCGGCGAGGAGGCGGACTGCTTGATGACGGCGCCGTCCGGCGCGAGGTTGCCGCGCAGCACCGCGGTGCCCGTGCCGGCCGGCTGGAAGGGCGCGTCGAGCGGCATGATGACGTCGCGGTTCCAGCAGGGCGCGTCGCGCACGTTTTCCGCCACCGTCTGCCGGGTGACGGTGAGCGCGCCGCCGTGCAGCAGGCCGCCGAGCTCGCGCATGACCGCGGGCAGGCCGCCGGCGTAGCAGAAGTCCTCCATCAGGTACTTGCCGCTCGGCTGGAGGTTCACCAGGGTCGGCACGTCCCTGATGAGGGTGTCGAAGTCGTCGAGCGCGAGCGGGACCCCGAGGCGGCCCGCGATGGCCAGCAGGTGGACGACCGCGTTGGTGGACCCCCCGATCGCCGCGTTGACCCGGATGGCGTTCTCGAACGCCTCCCTGGTCATGATCTGGGCCGGGGTGACGTCGTGCTCGACGAGGTCGATGATGACCTGCCCGGCCCGCTGGGCCGTCTCGTAGCGCCGTGAGTCCGCCGCCGGCCAGGACGCCGAGTACGGCAGCTGCATGCCGAGTGCCTCGGCCATCGACGCCATGGTGGACGCGGTGCCCATCGTCATGCAGTGCCCGTCCGAGCGGGACATGCACGCCTCGGCGAAGTAGCACTCCTCCTGCGTCATCCGCCCGGCCAGCAGGTCCTCCTCCCAGCGCCACACCGCGGTGCCGGAGCCGACGTCGGCGCCCTGGTACTTGCCGTTGAGCTTCGGGCCGCCGGTCACCATGATCGCGGGCAGGCCCACGCTCGCGGCCGCCATCAGCAGGCCCGGCGTGGTCTTGTCGCAGCCGGACAGCAGCACCACCCCGTCCAGCGGGTTGGCCCGGATCAGCTCCTCGGCCTCCATCGCCAGCAGGTTGCGGTACAGCATCGCGGTGGGCCGCAGCAGCGTCTCCCCCAGCGCCATCGCGGGGAACTCGAGCGGGAAGCCGCCCGCCTGCCACACGCCGCGCTTGACCGACTCGGCCACCCGGTGCAGGTGGACGTTGCACGGCGCGAGTTCCGACCACGTGGTCGCGATCCCGATCACCGGCCGCCCGTCGAACACCTCGGACGTGAACCCCTGGCTGCGCATCCACGACCGGTGGGTCATCCCCGCCCGCCCGGTCGCCGCGAACCACGCCGCGCTCCTCCTGCTTGTCGTCATGGTTCCATATGTATAGCTACGCGCCGATGTGAGGGAAGATCCCGGGTGTACCGAACGGGGGCGTGGCCAACCCGGCCGCGGCCGCTAACCGCACCGGAAGTCGAACGGGCGCGGGGAAGAAGCCGGCCGCGGCCGCTAACCGCGCCGCAGCGGGAAGGGCGGTGGCGGGCGGAGGCACGCGCCCGTTCGGGATGAGCGGTGGCGCGCTTGCCAGCGGCGAGCTGGCCGCGGGCGGCGGCGTAGGCGAGGGCGGCCGCCACGACGAGTACCGGGATCGCGGCCAGCGCTGGACGCCAGGCGCCGCGCTGGCCAGCGATCGATCCCGGTCCCTCGCGGACCACGCGGAGCGCGGTCACTCGCGCATCCGCGGCCAGTCGCCTGGCGGCCTGCCCCGGCCGCCGCACGGCGGCGATCCGCCTGCTCAGTTCCGCGAGGGTGCGCGCGGCTTCGGCGGCGGTGCGGTCCGCCTCGCCGCGCAGCTCATTCAGCTGCGCTTCCTCTTCCCGTTCGGCGGCGGTGCGGACGACGCTCATCGCCGTGCCGCCTTCCCGGACAGCCCGGTGCGGCCGGACAGCCCGGTGTTCCCGGACAGCCCGGTGCTGCCGTTTCCGGCTGGCCGCGTGCTGGTGATGGCAGGCGTCGGGTGGCCGCTCAGCTCCGCTTTCCCGTCCGGCGGCTGGCTGCCGTTGGGGCTGGCGTGCGCGGTCAGCTGGTGCAGGTCCCGGCGGATGCTTTCGGCCGTCATCGCCAGCGGCGGCATGCCCTGCCGGACCCGGGAGCGGCCGGCCAGGGCGAGCAACGCGGCCAGGGCGAGCAGGGCGGCGCCCACGATGAGCGCGCTCGCCCAGACCGGCAGCGCCTCGGCGATGCCGGCGACCGCCGCCGCCACCAGGGCCAGCCAGCCGGACAGGCCGAGGACCGCGGCGGCGGCGAACAGGCCGCCGCCCATGACGGCCTGCCTGCCGCGCGCGAACAACTCGGCCCGCGCCAGGGCAAGCTCCGCGCGTACCAGGCGCGTCACCTGCTCGGTGAGACGGGCGGCCAGTTCGGGGAGCGACAGCCGGGTGACGTCCGCGTTGTGCATGCCGCGGCGGCTACCGCGCCGCCCGTGCCTCAAACGCCGTGCCCGTCGCGAATTACGGGGATCCCGGTTAGTTGCCCGCGCGGCCGGGCAGGCGAGGTCCGCCGCGCGGGCGGCGCGGGAGCCGCGAGTGAGCCCGGGAAGCAGGAGGACGTGCATGCGGAACTACCTGCGCGAGGCGGTCAGGGAAGAGGTCCGGGAGCAACTGCGGCAGGCGGGGCTCGACGGCGCTTCGGGCAACGGCGCCGGCGCTTCGGGCGGCGGCGGTGCCTTGCCGTGGAACCGGTGGCCGGTGACCGACTGGCTTTGTCCTTGAAACCTTACAAAAGCGTGAACGGCGGGACCCTGCCCGGCTGAATCGCGTTTGAAACGCGTTTTCCGGGGTAATGCGCAGCATCGTGCCAGGACTCTCAGCGGTAGCGCCTGATCCACTCCTGCTCGTCGTCCCAGGCGCGGTCAAGGTCGGCATCCACCTCGGCCAGGCCGGATACGCCTTCCGCCAGCCACGCCCACTCGGCGCTCTCCCGCCTGCGGCGAGCCGTCAACCGGTAATGGCACACGGTCACGGCGATCCACCCGCCCAGGATCGGCGTGCACGCGATCAGGCTCAGCACGCTGGAACCCATGGGCATCCTCCTGGTACAGGGTGTGCTCGGTGACGCTGACTTTCGCCGCAACCCGGCAGCCCACCGCCAAACCATCAAGCTGTACGGTGGCCACCGTACAGCTCCGCCCGCCCGGTCAGCGTCGAGGTAACGGCGGTGTATCGTCAGGTGAGATAACACCATGTCGCCTGAGCCCCGCCCGCTACCGCGAAACGACTCGGCGCCGGCACTCCCCGGCCAGCTCAGGCACCGCGGAGGAACGGTATGGCTTACCCGCCCGTGCAGTTCCCCGTCCCGCCCCGCCGCAGCTCACCGCTGCCCGTGCCGACAAACGACGTCATGTATCACACCTACCGCTCGGACCTCGCGCAGGTCCGCGCCCTGGTGCTTGAGCAGGCCAGACAGGTAGGCCTCGCCGAGGACAGGGTCAACGACCTGGTGCTCGCGGTCAGCGAGGTGGCCGCGAACACGCTGCGGCATACCCGGTCCGCGGGAACCCTGGCCATCTGGCACAACGCGGACGAGGTGGTCTGCGAGATCCACGACGAGGGCGTGATCACCGATCCGGGGGCCGGCCGCCACAAGCCGCCGGCCAGCGCGTCCGGCGGGCACGGGCTCTGGATTGTGCACCAGGTCTGCGACCAGGTCGAACTGACTTCCGACGCGACGGGGACGACGGTGCGGATGCACATGGCGCTGCGCCGCGACGGCAAGATAGCCTGACGCGCGCCGGCGCGGTTCCCGGGGCGTTCCGATGCCGGGCCGATGCCGGATCGACGCCGGGCCGTGGCGCGCCGGCAGTGCCGTTCCTATGGTAAAACTCGGGTGTGGACCTGCTCACGACGTCTGTCGCGACGGTCGAGTCGGAGAGCGAACCGTACACGCTGGTTGAGCTTGTCGGAGAGGCCGACGTGACCAACAGCGACGCCCTGCGCGAGGTGCTTGATGCCGAGGTGGCCAAGCAGCCGAGCACGCTCATCATCGACCTGTCCGGCCTGCGCTTCATGGACTCTTCCGCGCTGCACGTGGTCTTGCGCGCCAACCGGGCGATGGACCGCCAGGGGGGCGTGCTGGCGCTCGCCGGCCCGCGCGAGCCCGTCGCGAAGATGCTCCGGCTGACCGCCGCTGACCAGCTAGTTCCCGTCTACCAGAGCGTGGCCGAGGCCAGCGCAGGATAAATTTCCTGGCCAAGGTGTTTACCGGCACCCGGTCCCTGGATAAGATCTCTTCCAGTGGTGCCTACGACGCAGGCACGTTCCACGCCATCAGGGCGTGCGTGCTTGCGTGGCCACTTTACTTCGCTGAAGCTTCCGGTCCGCAACGGCTCGCCGTGATGGTAATCCCGCGGTGAGAGAGGCTTCACATGAGGATCGCCCTGGTAGCACAGCACGCCACCCCCCTGTCTAATGGCAACGGAGCCGGTACTGGCCAGGCGAATGAGTCACGGTTGCGCGAGCTGAGCCGGTCGCTGGCGAGCAACGGGCACCGGGTGACTGTGTACGCGCAGCGTCACGGTTCCACGCTCCCTGAGCGGGCCGAGGTCGATCCCGGCGTCACGGTGGAATACATCGGCCCGGCCGACGGCCGCGCCGACCATATTGACGAGTCTGACCTGCTCAGGCAGGTGCCCGAGTTCAGCCGCCCGTTGCACGAGCGGTTGCGCGCTGAGCGCCCCGACGTGGTGCACGCGGTGCGCTGGACCAGCGGGCTCGCCGCCCTGGCCGCCGCTCGCGACCTGCGCATCCCCGTGGTGCAGTCGTTTGACTCGCTCGGCGTGGCCGAGCGCCGGTACCACGTGATGGCGCACGACGCCGGGGTGGAGCGCATCCGCCTTGAGCCCGCGATCGGCCGCAGCGCCAGCGCCGTGGTGGCCGGCAGCTCCGACGAGCGGTCGGACCTGACCAGGCTCGGCGTACCGCGCCGGCACATCCGCGTGGTGCCGTGCGGCGTGGACACCGACGAGTTCACCCCGGAGGGGCCGGTCGCCGAGCGCGGCACCCGGCCACGGCTGGTCACCATCGCCGACCTGAGCGAGCACGACGCGCTCGCCAACCTGCTGCACGCGATGTCCAAGGTGCCCGGCGCCGACCTGGTGGTGGCCGGCGGCCCGCCGCGCGACGAGCTCCGCGGCGACCTCAGCTTCCGCCGGCTGGCCAAGCTCGCCGACACCCTCGGCGTGTCCGGCCAGGTGACGTTCGCCGGCCAGGTCAGCCGCTCCGCGCTGCCGCCGCTGCTGCGCTCCGCCGACCTGCTGGTCAACGTCAGCGAGTACGACCCGTCCGGCATCACGTCCATCCAGGCGATGGCGTGCGGCACCCCGGTCATCGCCTCCGCGGCCGGCGGCCAGGCCGACGCGGTGCTTGACGGCACCACCGGCATCGTGGTCCCGCCCGGCCGCCCGGCGCTGCTCGCGCAGCGGATCCGCCAGCTGCTCGGCCACCCGATGATGCTCGAGGCGTTCAGCGTGGCCGCCACCGACCGGGCCCGGTCCCGCTACTCCTGGGAGCGGATCGCGCACGAGACCCTCGCCGTCTACGACAGCGCCAGGGACGTCGCGGTCATGGCCGCCTGAGTTCACCGCCAGGCCCCGTGCCCGTCAGGCGCAAACCACCCCGCGCGCCTGGCGGGCACGGTCATGTCACGGCCCGTCGAGATCAGCCCGCGCCCGGTTTCTTGCTGTTATCGTTCAGCGGCCGAGTGCTGACAAAGATGGTGGATGTTTGGGCACACTATAGGGTGCCCAAACATCCACCATCTTTGGGCGCTGGTGCGCTTCTTGCTGTTATCTCCTCGAACTGGGGCGCGGGGGGC
>DASWAE010000063.1:0-37953 GCA_036391275.1 Trebonia sp. | reverse complement strand
CGTCCGGCAGTACCGCGGCAGCCCCGAGCCGGTGGAAGACCTGATGCAGGTGGGCTACGTCGGCCTGCTCAAGGCGATCAACAACTACGACCCGGCGTTCGGCAGCGGGCTGTCCGCCTACGCGGCGCCGTGCGTCAGCGGCGAGATCAAGCGGCACTTCCGCGACAAGCGGTGGCAGGTGCACGTCCGCCGCTCCGCCCAGGAACTGCTGCTCGAGCTGCGCAAGGCGACCGAGGAACTCACCGGGACACTCAACCGGGCCCCCAATGACGAGGAGCTCATCGCACGGCTCGGCTGCAGCGCCGACGACCTGCTCGAGGCCAGGCAGGCGGACATGGTCTTCAGCGCGTACTCGCTGGACGCACCGCTGTCCGACCGCGACGACCCGGCGCAGCTCGGCGACGTGCTCGGCGACGAGGACCCCGACGTGGAGCAGGCGATCGACATGGAGGCCGTGTCCACCCACTGGGACGAGCTTCCCGAGCGGGAGCAGCGGATCCTGGTCATGCGCTTCTACGGGAACCTGACCCAGGCGGAGATCGGCGCGCAGCTCGGCATCTCCCAGATGCACGTCTCCCGGCTGCTTTCCCGGGCGCTCGGCCACCTGCGCAGCCGCCTGCTCGACACCCCCGACGACGTCCTGGCGACGTCGGCGTGATTACTGGCGCGAAACCCCCCCGGGCGGCGAAGGAGCCGCCACGAAAGGACACTCGATGAAGATCGGATCAAGCCTGGCGCTCGTCTGTATCGGCGCGATCCTGGCCTTCGCCGTCACGGCCAACACCTCCGTCTTCAACCTGCACACGGCCGGCTGGGTGCTCATGGTGATCGGCGTGATCGGGCTGCTGATGCCTAACCGCACCGCCGGCTGGCTGGGCAGGCGGCTGCTGGTTCGCCGCAGCTACCCCAGCGGCACCGTCCAGCACATCCCGGTCCCGCCGTACGTCGCGCGCAACCCCGGCGTCTCGGCTCTCGAGCGGGGACTGCCGTCCCGGCCCACGCTGCTCGACCAGGAAGACGACCTGATCGAGGAGGGCGAGTCCGGCTACGACGTGATCCAGGAGACCGAGCCCCAGGGCGAGCGCTTCCCGGACGACGGCTCCCCCGGCGGCGGCGGGCAGCCGGGCGCCCCCCGTTACGGTACCGTCAGCCGGCCGCCGGTCACCGAGGTGATCGAGGACCTCTACGAGCAGCCGTAGCGGCGGCAGGCAGGCGGCGGCCCGCCGGTCAGCCGACCCGCACCGCGAGGATCGTGACGTCGTCCTTGAGCTCGCCAGCGGAGAACGAGTTGACGAGCTCTTGGACGGCGCGCACGATGTCCGCGGCCGAGCGTCCCGCGACCGCCGCGAGCGCGTCCGCCAGCCGGTCCTCGAAGAAGCCGCGGTCGGCGTTCCGCGCCTCCGTCACCCCGTCGGTATAGAAGAACAGCACGTCGCCCTTGTGCAGCTCGAGCTCCATGCGGCCGGGCTCGGCATCGGGGAACAGGCCGAGCGGCAGCCCGCCCCCCTCCAGGATCTCCACCCGCCCGTCGGCCCGCACCACGGCCGGACCCGGATGGCCGCACGAGCCGAGCTGCACCTGCACCCGGCGGCCCCGCTGCCGGAGGAACGCGAGCGAGGTGGTGACGAACCGGTCGTCGTAGTCCTCGGCGACGAGCACCTCGTTCGCGGCGGCGAGCACGTCGGCGGGCGCCTTGTGCACGTGCGACAGGGCCCGGATCGCGTGCCGGGCCGCGGCCGTCATCGCCGCGGCGTCCTGCCCCTTGCCGCAGACGTCGCCCACCGCGATGCCCCAGCCGCCGGCCGCCTTGAACACGTCGTAGAAGTCGCCGCTGATCTCCTGGAACTGGGTGGCGCCGATGTAGGCCGCGGCGAACTCGAGCCCGGGCACCAGGGGCAGCCGCGCGGGCAGCAGGCTGGCCTGCAGCGCCTCGGCGACCTGCGAGCGCTGGCGGAACACCCGGTCGACCCGGATGGCGATCGCCAGGTGCCTGCCAAGCTCCTCAGCCAGGCCGAGGTCCGCGACGCCGAACGGCCCCTTGTCCGCCAGCCGCGTCAGCGTCAGCGCGCCGTAGCTGGTCGTCCCGTCGGAGATCGGCACGCTGATCAGCGAGGTCGCGCCGAGCAGCAGCAGCAGCGGCGTGCCGTCGGGGCCGCGGCCGAGCGCGGCGGTGTCTTCGGGGTGCGCGAGCAGCACCGACTTGCCCGTCGCGTGCACCACGGCCGGCACTGACTCCTGGTCGGGGTCGGCACCCCGGGCGACCCGCGCCACCTGGTCGGCGTGCCCGCCGCGCGGGCCAGCGGCGAACTGGCGCAGCAGCCTGCCGCCCCGGTCCATGTCGATGAGGACCCAGTCCGCGATCTCGCCGACGAGCAGCCGTGCGCACCGTTGCAGCGTGACGGCCTCGCTGAAGGTGCTGTTGTCGAGCAGCACCCTGGTCAGCGCGGTGACGGTGTCCAGCCGCCTGGTCATGGCCGCGACCGTGGCGGCGGCCGGCGCCTTGCCCGCGGTCCGTTTCGCGCGCTTGCCGGCCCCGTCGGCGCCCGCGGCGTCCTCGTCGCCGTCAGGGCCGGCGTCGGCGGAGACAGCACCGCCGCCAGCGGACGCGGCGACGATGAGCACCGGCGGGTCGCCTGGCAGGTCAGCGAGCGCCGCGGTGATGACCGCGTCGACCGGGCCGTCCGCGGTCAGGATGCGGCAGCTCGCCGTGCGCGGCTTCCCGGTCCGCAGCGCGGCGGCGAGCTGGGTGTGCACCGCGGCCCGGGCCGGCAGGTCGATGAACGCGGTGAGCGTCTTGCCCGTCGCGTACCCGGACGGCGATCCGAGCAGTTCCGCCGCCTTGTTGTTCGCCCGCCTGATCGTCCCGTCCTGCTCGAGCATGAACAACGGGACCGGGGCCTGCTGGAAGGCCGCGTGCAGCAGCCGCCGCTCCGCCCGCACCGATTCGGGCAGCACCTCCGCGGGCTGGTCCGTGCGGGCGCCCGCCGCCTCGGGAAGCGCGCCGGCCGCCTCGATCGCGGCGTCCAGCTCGGTGAGCGCCGCGTCCATCAGCGTGCGCAGGTCGGCCCCCGGCAGGCGGGCCGCCTGCCGCAGGGCATCGCGCCGCGCCGCGATGTCCGTCACTGCCTCATCGGGCCATCCGCTACGCGGCATATCCTCGCCATCCCGCACGTCGCCTCCGGTCATAGGAACCCTATGCCACCAGCCGCGTGCGTGCGACGCCAGGAACGCACTCCCGTGGTGCTCCGCGAGTTTAATTCGTCCTGGCCGGGTAGCCGTAACGAGGACAGAAAACGCAATCGAGGAGCACCGGTAATGGCCCTGGTCCTGCTCGGGCTGATCCTAGCGATCCTGTTCGGCGGGCTCGGCTTCCTCCTGCACGCCCTGTGGTGGATCGCCGCCATCGTGCTGATCGTCTGGCTGGTCGGCTTCGCGATCCGCGCCGGCGAGGGAAGCCGCTGGTACCGCTGGTGACCCCGTAACCCCGCTGCGGCCGCGCGCCGCGCGGTCCAGACCCCATAAGCCATCATGCGCCCGCCGGAGCCTAGTGACCCAGGCTCCGGCGGGTCTTTGCGGCCGGAATCGCGGCGTCACGCCGCCGACTGGCCGCTTCCCCTCGCCTCCCGGGGCAAACGGCGGGGGCGCCCGGCGGTGCCGCCAGACACGGGCGTTTCCCCGCCGCGTTCGCCGGCCCGGCGGCAGCGAGCAGCCCGAGATCGTGATGGACTGGCTGGTCAAGAGCGTCCGCGCCACCGGCCGCCTCGGCGTCATCGGCGTCTACATGCCGCAGGACCCGGGCGCCGCGAACGAGGCCGCCAAGGACGGCAGGATCGGCTTCGGCTTCGGCCGCCTGTTCCAGAAGGGCCTGGCGGTCGGCACCGGCCAGTGCCCGGTCAAGCGGTACAACGAGCACCTGCGCGACCTGATCATCGCCGACCGGGCCACCCCGTCCCTTGTCGTCTCGCACGAGCTGCCGCTCACCGAGGCCCCCGGCGCCTACGAGAAGTTCGACCAGCGGGTCGACGGCTACACCAAGGTCCTGCTGCACCCCGCCGCCTAACCCGAGCCCACCCGGCCTAACCCGAGCCCACCCGGCCCGGCCGCCCCGCGTGCTGCCCGGCGCGGCCACCAGGCCCGCCCGCCCACGTCCGCGCCTCGGCCCGGATCCGCCGAATGTTGATAACAGCAAGAAGCATGGAAGGACCCGGCTCCGGGACAAAGACAGTGGATGTTTAGGCACACCCGGGTGTGCCTAAACATCCACCATCCTGTGCTGCTCGGCCTGGCAACAGGCGTGTCGAGGCGACGAGACCAAGGCCCGCGAGCGTGTGCGACGCGATCGTCCACCGGATCGACCGGGTGCGGCGCGCGACCGTCCGGTAGACAAGCCCGAGAACGAGCACGAACGCGCCCGCGGCGAGCCGGGGAACGCGGCGCGCATCGGCCGCAGCGATGCTCAGGACCGACGGGCCGGTGGCGCGCTCGACGATGCGCTGCGATGTGCCGGCCCGACGTGCCGAAACCGATTCCGGACCGCGCCCAGCGGATTCAGTCATAACGCCACCGTCGTGCGCGCCCGCGCCCTACCGCAAGGGCCATCTGGCCCCAGGTAGCCCGGCCGCCGACCTGTCGCCGGTGCTAGTGCGGCATCTCCGCGACGCCCTGGGCCACCGCGCAGGGCGCGCACAGCGGCACGTCCTTGTCGCCCAACCGCCTGGCCAGCACGGCACTGCCGTCGCACACGTTCCTGTCCTGCGGGTGCGCCGCCGCGCACGGGCACTGACAGGTACCCCAGTCCCCGGCGAGCGCCGCGCGGGCGGCCTCGAACGCGGCCCGGACGGCCGGGTCGAGCTTGTCGATCGCCTCCGAGGTCGCCGCCGCCACCTGGTCCCGCCACTCGCCAAGCGCGGAGATAGCCTGCTGCCACGCCGCGGCGAGCTGCCTTTTCGGGTTTTCCTGATAACCCTCCATGAGCGCATTTTCTCACCTCTCCGCCGTGGCGGCCAGGGCGGATGCCCCGCTAGCGTGGCGCGTCGAGGAAAGGCGTGATCAGTGCGAGCAACTCGGCCGGCCGCCGCGTCATGTCCATGTGCGTGGCGCCGGGCAGCACGGCGAGCCGCGCGTCCGGCAGCAGCCCGAAGAGCTCGACCACGTCGGGCAGCGGGGAGAAGTCACGGTCACCGAAGAGCAGCAGGGTCGGCACCCGCAGCGACCGGAGCTCGTCGGCGGTCCGGCCGGGCACCTCGTGCACCATCGCCGTCACCCGGCCCGCGAACTTCTCGAAGTGCCCGGGGTCGGGCGCGACCGCCAGGTAGGCGTCGCGCATCGCCTCGAAGTCGGCTTGCGTGGGCATCCCCGCGTCATCGACCGGTGTGCTCTCCCGGCCCGGCGGGCGGTAGGGGTCGGCGGACGCGACGACCAGCCGGCCGACCCGGCTAGGGGCGCCCAGCGCCACCGCGCACGCCACCAGGCCGCCGAGGCTGAAGCCGAACAGGTCGGCCTCGGCGATCCCGAGCTGGTCGAGCAGCCCGAGCACATCACCGGCCAGCGCCTCGATCGTCATCGGGCGGTCGGTGTCGGCGGTGCGCCCGTGGCCCTGCAGTTCCGCCGCGATCACCTGCCTGCCCGCCGCGAGCGGGCCGAGCAGCGGCCCGAAGGACAACTCGATGGTGAGCAGGCCGCCGTGCAGCAGCACCAGCGGCCTGCCGCTCCCGTGGACCTCGTAGTAGAGCCGCCGGCCGCCGATCGGTGCGTACGTCATGACGATAGGACGCTACGCGGCCCGCGAACTCATCGCCAGGCGCCACGCGCCGCCACGCGCCGCCACGCGCCGCCACGCGTTGCGGACGGGGCTCGCTACGGCTTGCGGGCCACCACGGCATGCAGCGGCACCACGTGCTCGAAGTGGGGGTCGCCGGGGGCGGGGCGCCATTCGGTGATCGGCACGAGCCCCGGCGGGACCGGGTCAAGGCCGGCCGCGAGCTCGCCGACCTCCGCGCGGGAGCGCAGCGTGATGGGCTGCGCGGGCATCATCTTGTTCCACTCCCTGGCCGCTTCGCCGAGCGCGGGGTCCAGGTCGCTCGCCAGGTGGTAGATGGCGACGTAGCTGCCCGGCGGCATGGTGTCCATCAGCGACGACACCACCGCGGCCGCTTCGGTGGCGTCCTGCACGTAGGCGAGGGTGAACAGCAGCAAGACCGCCGCCGGACGGTCCAGGTCCAGGGTGCCCCGCGCGCCCGCCACGATGGTGGCGCTGTCGCGCACGTCCGCGTCAACGTAGCCGACGGCCCCGCCGGGCGCGGACTTCAGCAGCGCCCGGGCGTGCGACAGCACCATCGGGTCGTTGTCCACGTAGACGATGCGGGACTCGGGCACGAGCGACTGCGCGACCTCGTGGGTGGCGCCCACCAGGGGGAGGCCCATCCCGATGTCGAGGAACTGCGTGATCCCCGCCTCGGTGACCAGGAAGTGCAGGGCGCGCCGCTGGAACGCGAGCACCGCGGGCGCGATGGACACGATGGAGGGCGCCGTCGCGGCGAGTGCCCGCGCGGCCTTGCGGTCCGCCTCGAAGTTGCTCTGGCCGCCGTACAGGTAGTCGGCGACGCGCGCCGCGTTCGGCACCGTGGTGGTGATAAGCGCGGCCTTCGCCCGGCGCGTCGCGTCCTCGCCCCAGTCGTCTGCCATGCGTATAAGTATGCGCCTGCGGGCGTGTCCGGGACGGCTAGCACAGAGGTCACGGTGCGGTTACGTCTTCATCTCCTGACACTGTGATCTCAGTCCTTGGACAGCCAGCGCTCCATGGAGGCCAGCAGCTCGTCGGTGTCCACCGGCTTGGTCACGTAGTCGTTGGCTCCGGCGGCCAGGCTCTTCTCGCGGTCGCCCGGCATGGCCCGCGCGGTGACGGCGATGATGGGCAGCCGCCCGAACCGCGGCATCTGCCTGATGGCGGCCATCGTCGCGTAGCCGTCCATGCCCGGCATCATGACGTCCATCAGGATGAGGTCGATGTCCGGCGTGGCGCGCAGCACCTCGATGCCGCGGCGGCCGTCGCCCGCCTGCGTTACCCGCAGCCCGTGCAGTTCGAGCGTGCTGGTGATGGCGAAGACGTTCCGCGCGTCGTCGTCGATCACGAGGACGTGCTTGCCGCTCAGGCCGGGGTGGTCGGCGAGCGCCGTCAGCTGGCTCGGCGCGCTCGCCTGCGCCCCGGCCGGCGCGGGCACGTCGGCGACGAACGGCGGCACCTGGCCCGGCCTTGGGGCGGACAGGTGCACCGTGATCCGCTCGCGCAGTTCGTCAAGCGACGGCAGCAGCTCAAGTGACGGGTAGCCGGCCCGCAGCGTCGCGACGAGGGCCCGCGCGTCGGCGCCCTGCTGTCCGGGCGCGTGCGCGAGGACGGGGATCTCCCGCAGCTCCGGCTTCTCCCTGACCTGGTCGAGGAACTCCAGCGCGTTTGGCATGCCCAGGTCTGCCACCACGCACCAGAACGGCTCGGCGGCGAGCATGGCCGTCCCCTGGGCCGGCGCCGTGGCGGTGCTGACCCGGACGGTCGCGTCGAGGTCCGCCAGGTCGGAGACCGCACTGTGCGCGAGCAGCGTCAGCAGCCCGCCGCTGGCCGGCTCGAACACCATGACCTGCCGGTCCAGTGACCCCGGGCGGCCCGCGGAGCCTGCCCCGGCGGCGGAACCCGCCCGGTCCGGTGACCCGGACAGGCCAGCGGAGCCGCTCCCGCCCTGCCCGGCGGGCTGGCCCGCTGCGTGCCGCTCGGCCTCGGCACCGGATCCGCCGGCGCCGCCGGCGCCGGGCTCGTCCGCCGCGATCGCCGTGGCGCGGCTCGTCATGGCCCGCAGGTGATCGACGACGTCGGGGCGGCCCGCGCCGATCCGGTTCAGGTCAGCGAGCGGCCCGACGTGGACGAGCGCGTCGTCGAACTCGGCCAGCGCCACCGTGGAGAACACCGAGTCCGGCGGCAGGGTCTCCTGGATGGCTGGCAGCTCGGCGGGCACGGTCAGCGTGAACGTGCTGCCGTGTCCCAGGGAGCTGGTGGCGCTGATCGAGCCGCCAAGCAGCGCGCTGACCTCGCTGGCGATCGACAGCCCGAGGCCGGTACCGCCGTAGCGGCGGCTCAGCGTCCCGTCGCCCTGCTGGAAGGCGCCGAAGATCACCGCCAGGTTCTCCGGCGCGATGCCGATGCCGGTGTCGGTGACGGAGAACGACACGACCGCGTCGCCTGCTGCCTCGCCTTCCTGGCCGCCGCCGGCCACCCGCAGCGTCACCTGGCCCCGCTCGGTGAACTTGACCGCGTTGGACAGCAGGTTGCCGAGCACCTGGCGGAGCCGCTGCCGGTCGGTGACCAGCTCATCCGGCGCGGAACCCTCGACGCGCACCTCGAAGTCGAGGCCCTTCTCCGCGGTCAGCGGCCGGAAGGTGGCCTGGATGTCCTCAAGCAGCGTGGCGAGCCTGAACCGCTCGGCGCGCACGTCCATCCGCCCGGCCTCCACCTTCGACAGGTCGAGGATGTCGTTGATGAGCTGGAGCAGGTCCGAGCCCGCCGAGTGGATGACGTTCGCGTACTCGACCTGCTTGACGGTGAGGTTGCGCCCGGGGTTCTGCGCGAGCAGCCGGGCGAGGATCAGCAGGCTGTTCAGCGGGGTGCGCAGCTCGTGTGACATGTTCGCGAGGAACTGCGACTTGTACTGCGAGGCGAGGGCGAGCTGCCTGGCCCGCTCCTCGATCTCCGCCCTGGCCCGCTCGATCTCGGAGTTCTTCGCCTCGATGTCCCGCTTCTGCGCGGCGAGCAGCGCCGCCTTGTCCTCCAGGTCGGCGTTGGACTCCTGCAGTTCCTCCGACCGCGCCTGCAGCTCCGACGAGCGCGCCTGCAGTTCGGCGGTCAGCCGCTGCGACTCCTCGAGCAGCGCGTCGGTCCGCGAGTTGGCGATGATCGCGTTGACGCTGATGCCGAGGGTCTCGGCGAGCTGCTCGAGGAAGGCGATCTGGATCGCGGTGAATTTGCTGAACGAGGCGAGTTCCACCACGCCGAGCACCTGGTCCTCGAACAGGATGGGCATGATCGCCAGGTTGGCCGGGTGCGCCTCGCCCAGGCCCGAGGAGATCCTGATGTACCCCTGCGGGATGTCGTCGACCACGATCGGCCGCTTGCTCTTGGCGACCTGGCCGATCAGCGACTGGCCGATCCGGTACTGGATCGGCGCGTCCTTCTCGCCCCGCAGCCCGTACCCGGCGATCAGCCGCAGCCGCCGCTCGCCGCCGTGGTCCTCCATGAGGAAGAACGTCCCGTGCTGCGCGCCCAGCAGCGGCGCGAGCTCCTCCATGATCAGCTCGGCGACGACCTCAAGGTCGCGGTGCCCCTGCAGCATCGAGCCGATGCTCGCCAGGTTCGTCTTGAGCCAGTCCTGCTCCTGCGACGCCTGCACGGTCTCGCGCAGCGACCGCACCATGGCGTTGATGCTGTCCTTGAGCTCGGCGACCTCGCCCTCGGCCTCGACGGAAATGGTCCGGGTCAGGTCGCCCGCCGCGACCGCGCTGGTCACCCCGTAGATCGCGCGGATCTGCCCGGTCAGCGTGCCCGCCAGCTCGTTGACGTTCTCCGTCAGCCGCTTCCAGGTGCCGGACACGCCCTCCACCTCGGCCTGCCCGCCGAGCTTGCCCTCCCGGCCGACCTCGCGGGCCACCCGGGTGACCTCGGCGGCGAACGCGGACAGCTGGTCCACCATCGTGTTGATGGTGGTCTTCAGCTCGAGGATCTCGCCCTGGGCGTCGACGTCGATCTTCTTGGTCAGGTCGCCCTGTGCCACCGCGGTCGTCACCTGCGCGATGTTCCGCACCTGGCCGGTCAGGTTGTTGGCCATCGAGTTGACGTTGTCGGTCAGGTCCTTCCACGTGCCCGACACGCCGTGCACCACCGCCTGGCCGCCGAGGTTGCCCTGGGTGCCCACCTCGCGGGCGACCCGCGTCACCTCGTCGGCGAACGAGGACAGCTGGTCGACCATCGTGTTCAGGGTGGTCTTCAGCTGCAGGATCTCGCCCTGGGCGTCGACGTCGATCTTCTGCGTCAGGTCGCCCTTGGCGACCGCGGTGGCGACCTGGGCGATGTTCCGCACCTGCCAGGTCAGGTTCCCGGCCATCGCGTTGACCGACTCGGTGAGGTCCTTCCAGGTGCCTGACACCCCGGGCACGTTGGCTTGCCCGCCGAGCTTGCCCTCGGTGCCCACCTCGCGGGCGACCCGGGTCACCTCGGACGTGAACTGGTCGAGCTGGTCGGCCATGCGGTTGAACACGGCCGCGATCTCATCGACCAGCGGGTCGCCGGTGAGCGCGAGCCGGGTGCTGAAGTCCCCGCCACGCACCGCGGTGAGCCCCGCAAGCAGTTGCTCAAGGGCCGCCCTGTCGAGACGGGGCCGCTCATGGTCAACGTCGGTCATCAGCTCTCCCGTGTCCCTTGACCGCCGAGGACGATCCGTTTGGAGTGACTGTTATACGATAGTCGTTTTCCCATGGTCCGACGTGCTGGAATAGCGGATATAATCCTCTCTCACCGCTAGGCGCGGGCTCATGGGAATTTGAATTTGAAATATCCAGAACGAATGCGTGTGCCCCCTTCGGGTGCTAGCCTTTTCAATAGCCCTGGGCATTACCAGGATAGATCGCATTCGAACACGCGTCGCACGTAACGCGGAACGGCGGGCGGGTCCAAGGGAGCGGCTACCCGTGACGGAGGCGGTGCTTGTGGCAGACGGCGAGGACGTGCCGCGGCTGTCCGTGGTCGTTGAGCGGCAGCGGCGCGAGCTCGCCCGGGCGAGGGCCGAGAGCGAGGCGGCCGTGGTCGTCGCGACCGCCAGGGGCGTGCTCATGGAACGGCAGGGCCTGCCGCTCGCCCAGGCCGCCCGCCAGCTCGCGGACATGGCCACCGCCGCGGGGCTGCCGCTGCCGGAGATGGCCGCCGCGGTGCTCGCCGAGGAGGCGCCGGCCCGGTCCGCCCCCGCCCAGGCTCAGCCTCCCCCTCTTCAGCAGGACCCGGCCCAGCCGCCCGCCGCGGACGCGCCGGAGATCCGGCCGCCGCTGCCCGGCCCGGCGCTCGCGGCGCCGGGGGAGTGGATCGAGCCGCGGACGCTGCTCGGTCCCGCCGACGACGTGCTCGCCATCGCGGCGGCCGAGCGGGCCAAGGACGGCGCCGAGCTCGTCGGCGCCCTCGCCGCGCAGCTGCGGGTCCGGTTCGGCGCCGCCGCCGCCGCGGTGTGGCTGCTCGACGCCGACGGCACGCTCGAGTTGTACGGCGAGGACGGGCTCGGTGGCACCGATGCGAGCCGCTGGCGGCGGCTGCCGCCGCAGTTCGACTGCGCGGAGCAGCGGGTGGCCGCGACCGGGGCCGACCTGTGGTGGCCCGCCGGGCCGCCCGCGGCCGACCGCGTGCCCCTCGCCGAGCCGTGGGGCCGGGGCGCCGCCCGCGCGCTGTTCGCCCTGCGGGACCGGTCGGGGGCCCTGCTCGGCGTGGCCGAGGCCTGGTGGCCGTCGCCCCGCGGCGTGTTCGACGTCAGCACCCGCGGCTCGGTGTCCGCCATGCTCGCCGGGTTCGCCGAGGTGCTCGGGCTGCGCCTGGCCTACGCCCCCGTGGGGTCGACGGCACTGTCACCGGCCATCTGGACGGCGCTCGACGAGCTCTGCGAGTCCGTGCTCGCGGTCAGGCCGCTGTGGGACGCCGGCGGTACCGTGCTGGATTTCCAGGTGGTGCACCTGAGCGCGGGCTACGTCGATCCGGCCGGCCGGCCGCGGGCCGAGCTCGCCGGGCTTACCCTGCTCGAGTTGTACCCGGCGTCGGCGTGCGGCAACGGCCTGTTCGCCACGGCGGTACGGGTGCTCGCGAGCGGCCGCGCCGAGCGCGCGGCGCCGGGCGCGGTGAGCACGCTGACCGGCGACGCGGACACGGTCCAGGTCGCGGGCGCGCGCGCGGCGCCGTTCTTCGCCGGCGTCGCCTTCACCTGGCGGCCGCTCGGTGAGGCCGAGCGGCTCGGCGGCATGCTCGACCACGTGCAGCGGCTCGGCCGGATCGGCGCCTGGGAAGAGGACTTCGCCGCCGGCGCGGTGCGCTGGACCGAGTCCGCGTTCGCCCTGTTCGGCCTTGACCCCCGGCACGCGGCGGCGATCCCCGTGACCAGCCTGCACAGCTTCGTTATGGCGGCCGACCGCGCGCTCGTCAGGCGGTTCCAGCAGTCCCTGCTGCACCGGCGCGAGCCCTCAGTCGTGGTCTTCCGCATCGTCCGCCCCGACGACACGGCCATCAGGCAGATCCGCGTGGTCGCCGAGCCGGTGCTCGCCGGGGACGAGGTGGTGGGGCTGCGCGGCGCGTTCCAGGACGTGTCGGCGCACTACCACACCCAGGTGGCGCTGGCCGCGACCCAGGACCAGCTCGCCGACAGCGAGTTGCGGGCCGAGCAGGAGCAGCAGCTCGCGCTCCGGCTGCAGCGGGCGATCATGCCGGAGGACGAGCCGGTAGTGGAAACGGCGGGCGTCGAGGTCGCGGTGCGCTACCGGCCGGCTGAGCAGGGCCGCCTGGTGGCAGGCGACTGGTACGACGCGCTGCTGCTGCCCGATAAGGAACTGCTGCTCGTGGTCGGCGACATCACCGGGCACGGCATCGACGCGGTGACCGGCATGATCGCCGCGCGCAACGCGCTGCGCGGGCTCGCCGCGACCGGCGCCGGCCCCGCCGACCTGCTCAGGTACCTCAACTACGCGGCCTGCCACCTGACCGAGGGCATCGCGGGCACCGTGGTCTGCGGCCGTTACGACCCGCAGACCCGCGCGCTGCGCTGGGCGCGGGCGGGTCACCTGCCGCCGATCCTGGTCCGCGACGGCGCGGCGGACACCCTGCCGCTGCCGGCCGGCGTGCTGCTCGGCCTCGACCCGGACGCCGAGTACGAGGAGGTCACCCTCCAGATGCGCAGCGGCGACACCCTGCTGCTGTTCACCGACGGCCTCATCGAGCGCCGCGCCGGCTCCATCAGCGACGCCCTGAGCGACCTAGCCGCCGCGGCCCTCCCCCCGCCCCCCGCCGCGACACCCCCCGCCGCCGGCACCCCGTCCGCCGATGCCCCGCCCGGTGGCGCCCCGCCCGCGGGCGCCCCCGCCCCCGCACCGCCCGCCGACGTGTCGGCCACCGCCGACCGCGTCCTCGGCAGCGCCATCTCCGACACCGGCGACGACGCCTGCCTGGTCGTCGTCCGCATCCTGTAACCCCCACCCGCCCCTTATGCCCCGCCTATCGCACTTCCGGGGCCAGCCGAGCATGATCAGGAAGCGTTTTACGTGCTCCCGCACCCATAACCCTTCCCGACACCACAACCCTTCAGGATCTTGTGGCCGCAGAGGCCTGAGCGAGGATTCCCCGCTGGATAACAGCAAGAAGCGTCGCGGGCAGGGCGTCGCGGGCAGGGCGTCGCGGGCAAGGCGTCGCGGGCAAGCGGACGGGCATGCGGAAGCGCCAGGCGTCTGGAGTCCTGCTGGGTACCCCGAAGCCCGGCGCCCCGCCCCGCGCGCCGCTGAAAGCCCCCGATAGCTTTGTCCCCAGCGTCGCCCGCGTTCCGACCGTCACACGGATCGCAACTGCACGATCCGGCCTCGTCGACAAGGCGCGGCTACCCGCGGAAAATCGGCCCAAACCAGCCTCAACGGCCTTCAGAACGATAAATCACCCCGGCAGCCAGGCGCGTGGCCAGTAGTCGCTGACGCCCGCCGGTCAGCCCGCCGGTCAGTCGAGGTAGCTCACGAGCAGGCTGGCTAGCTCCCGCGGGTGGCTGAGCGCGACGCAATGGCAGCCGGGGAGCTCGTCCGCGGCGATGCCCAGGCGTTGTCGCGCCAGCCGCCGCATGAAGGCGGCGGGGAAGCACCGGTCGTCCGCGCAGAGGATGAACCTGGTGGGCACGTCCGGCCACGCGCCGAGGGGCCAGGGCGTGTCCCAGACCACCACGGACTCCCCGCGCCCGCCCCGGCGCAGCGCTTCCTCGGCCAGCGGGCGGGGCACGCCGTCGTAGTAGGCGATGAAGGGGTCGTCGTTGCCGGTCAGGCCGCCGTCGCGGCTGGCCTGCTCCGCGACGGCCGGCCCGCAGCCGGTGTTCTCCCACCACTGGGCCGGGCTCTCGCCGGGCGCGGGGATCATGCCGGCCAGCAGCACCAGCAGCCGCGCCGGGAGCCTGCTGGCGGCCAGGGTGGCGGTGAACGCGCCGTAGGACTGGCCGACGATCACCAGGTCGGGCCGGCCGGCGGCGGCCGCGGCCACGGCGCCGGCGTAATCGTCAAGGCTCGCGGCCTTGTTGTCGCACGGCAGGTCAGGCGCTACCGTGTCGTGCCCCCGCGCGCGCAGCTCCGCCTCGGCCAGGTGCCAGTACCAGCCGGTGTCGCCGGCGCCGTGCACCAGGACGAAAGTCGCCACTACGCCGTGGGCAGGGCGGTCGCGGGCAGGTTGAACGTCATGGAGACGACCGAGCCGGCCGGGCCCGCCGTTACCTGCACCTGGTCGGCGGTCCGGCGGACCAGCCACAGGCCGTGGCCGTGCTCCGCCGGCCAGGAGGCCGGGGCGATGGCCGGGCCGCCTGCCTGGCGGGGGCCGCCGCGGCCCGCCCCGGCCCCGGCCGGCAGATCGCTGACCTGGCAGGACACCGCCCGCGGGGTAACCCGCAGGCGCAGCCGGCCGTGTCCCGAGCCATGACGGACGACGTTGGCGGCCACCTCGTGAGCCGCGAGCATCACTTCGATGCTCCGGTCGCGCGACAGCCCGGCGGCCGAAGCGGCGGCGAGCACCGCCTCCCGCAGCGGGGAGAGGCTAGCCGCCCGGAACTCGCGGTCAAGCAGGACCGTCTCGTTCGCGTCGCTGGCTGGCCTGGACGGTTGCATGAGCGGGACGTCAGTGGTCACCGGCAGCGCGCAGCACGCGCAAGCCGCCTGCCAGCCCCGGAGATGTCATGGTACTGATCGCCGTTCGCCTCCCTGCGTCCTGGCACGCCGGGTCCGCAGGCCACGTTCGTAGCCCACATCAGCGAGCCGCCCGGTAGTCAGCACGGACCCAACCCACGCTACCCGCCCTGCGCGGCGAAAACCACGACGCCCCCCGGGCACCGGTTTGGCTTTCCCGGGCCGCCGCCGCAACCACGATCCGGCCGCGCATGCACGCCGGCCCGCTGGGTAGCGCCGTCAGCAAAATGGCGGCGCGGTGAACGGGAGGAACGGCCATGGCAAGCGACACGGCGGGCACCGGGATTCCCGGCGCGGACCTGCGCGACGCGGACCGGGCGGGCATGGTCACCGTGAACCGTCTCGCCCGCGCCCAGGCGAACGGCCAGGCGAACGGCCAGGCGAACGGCCAGGCGGGGCTGTCGGCGGCCGAGGCTAGCCTCCTCGAACGGGAACTCGCCGCCGTGGTGGACGGCGAGGTCAGGTTCGACGACGGCTCCCGGGCCGCGTACTCCACCGACGCCTCCAACTTCCGCCAGGTGCCGGTCGGTGTCGTCGTGCCGCGCACCGTGGAGGGCGCCGTGACCGCGGTGGAGGTCTGCCGGCGGCACGCCGTCCCGGTGCTGTCCCGGGGCGGCGGCACCAGCCTGGCCGGCCAGTGCACCAACACGGCGGTGGTCATCGACTGGTCCAAGTACTGCCACCGGGTGACCGACGTCGACCCGGCGGCGCGCACCTGCACAGTGGAGCCGGGGATCGTGCTCGACGTGCTCAACGACCAGCTCGGGGAGCACGGCCTGCGCTTCGGCCCGGAGCCCGCCACCCACATGAACTGCACGCTCGGCGGGATGATCGGCAACAACTCCTGCGGCGCGACCGCCCAGCGCACCGGCAAGGTCGTCGACAACATCGCCGCGCTGGAGGTGCTGCTCTACGACGGCACCCGCTTCT
This sequence comes from Trebonia sp., assembly GCA_036391275.1. Classification (GTDB taxonomy): domain Bacteria; phylum Actinomycetota; class Actinomycetes; order Streptosporangiales; family Streptosporangiaceae; genus Trebonia. The sequence continues at coordinate 22,041 of DASWAE010000063.1, read as the reverse complement.
GGTGCGGCCCGACTACCGATGAGGAGTACGCGGCGATCGAGCGCCGCGGCGACCAGCAGGCGCGGATCTATCGCCAGCTGCGCCAGCTGCACGACCAGTACCAGGAGCAGATCAGGGCCAGGTACCCCGAAATCCCGCGAAGAGTCTCCGGTTACAACCTCGACTCGCTGCTGCCCGAGCACGGCTTCGACGTGGCGGGCCTGCTCGTCGGCAGCGAGTCCACGCTGGTCACCGTGCTCCGCGCCAAGCTCAAGCTGGTCGAGGTGCTGCCGGAACGGTCCTTGCTCGTCCTCGGTTACCCGAGCGTCGAGGCGGCCGCCGACGCGGTGCCGCGGATCCTGGCGTGCGAGCGTCAGCCGATCGCCCTGGAGGGCCTCGACCACCGGCTCATCACCGACGAGCAGCTCAAGCACATGAACCCGGAGGCCCTGAGCGACCTGCCGGAGGGCACCGCGTACCTGATGGTCCAGTTCGGCGGCCACACGAAAGAAGAGGTGGACCAGTCGGGCCGGGAGATGCTCGACACCCTGCACGAGACCGAGCACGAGCCGGACGTCTCCTTCTACGACGACCCCGCCATGGAGGACGAGCTGTGGCAGGTCCGCGAGGGGGGCCTCGGCGCCACCGCGCACGTGCCCGGCCACCGGGACACCTTCGAAGGCTGGGAGGACTCCGCCGTCCACCCCGACCAGCTCGGCGGCTACCTGCGGGACCTGCAGAAGCTGTATGACGAGTTCGGCTACAGCGACGAGACCGGGCCGAGCCTGTACGGTCACTTCGGCCAGGGCTGCGTGCACACGAGGATCCCGTTCGACCTGTACAGCACCGAGGGCGTGGCAACGTACCGGCGGTTCATGGAACGCGCCGCCGACCTGGTCGTCGCGTACGGCGGCTCGCTGTCCGGCGAGCACGGCGACGGCCAGTCCCGCGGCGAGCTGCTCGTCAAGATGTTCGGCGCGGAGCTCGTCACGGCGTTCCAGCAGCTGAAACACCTCTTCGATCCGCACAACATGATGAACCCGGGCAAGGTCGTCCACCCGGCCGGCCTCGATGAGCACCTGCGGCTCGGCGGCGACTGGGCGCCCGCCGCCCCGCAGGACCTGTTCTTCCGTTACCCGCACGACGGCGGCTCGTTCGTGCAGGCCGCCAACCGCTGCGTCGGCATCGGCAAGTGCCGCCATCACGACAACGGGAGCGGCAGCGTGATGTGCCCGTCCTACCAGGTCACCATGGAAGAGGAGCACTCGACCCGTGGCCGGGCGCGGCTGCTGTTCGAGATGCTCAACGGCCACGGCGACGGCACGATAAAGAACGGCTGGCGCAGCGACGCGGTCAAGGACGCGCTCGACCTGTGCCTGGCCTGCAAGGGCTGCAAGACCGACTGCCCGGCCAACGTGGACATGGCCACCTACAAGGCCGAGTTCCTCGCCCATCACTGGCAGGGCCGCCAGTGGCGCAGGCCGCGCTCCGACCTCGCGCTCGGCTGGCTGCCGCTGGCCGCCCGCGCCGTGACCGGCCTCAGGCTCAGCGCCGTCGTCAACGCCGTCACGCACACCCCCGTGCTGCACCAGCTCGTGACCGCGCTCGGCGGCCTGGAGAACCGGGAAGTGCCGCTCTTCGCCGGCCAGACGCTCCAGCAGTGGCACAAGGCAAGAACCCCGGGGGGCGACGGGCACCGGGGCACGGTCATGCTCTGGCCGGACACGTTCACCAACTTCTTCCACCCGCACGTCGGCCAGGCCGCGGTCGAGGTACTCGAGAGCGCCGGCTGGCGGGTGAAACTCCCCGAGCAGGCCCTCTGCTGCGGGCTGACCTGGATCTCCACCGGCCAGCTCGCCACCGGCAAGAAGATGCTCAAGAAGACGGCCGACGCCCTGGCGGAACACGTCAGGAACGGCGGCTTCGTGGTCGGCCTCGAGCCGAGCTGCACCAGCGTGTTCCGCGGCGACGCGCCCGAGCTGTTCCCCGACGACCAGGACGTGGAGCGGCTGAAAGACCACACGCTGACGCTCGCCGAGCTGCTCACCGAGCACAGCCCCGGCTACCAGCCGCCCGCGCTGCACCGCAAGGTGCTCGCCCAGGTGCACTGCCACCAGCACGCCATCCTGAAATGGGACGCCGACGAGAAGCTGCTCACGGCGGCCGGCACGGAGCCGGAGCACCTGGAGACGGGCTGCTGCGGCCTGGCGGGCAACTTCGGCTTCCAGGCCGGCCACGGAAAAGTCAGCAAGGACATCGCCGAGCGCGCCCTGCTGCCCCGGCTGCGCGCGGCCAACCCCGGCGCCGCGGTGCTCGCCGACGGCTTCAGCTGCCGCACCCAGATCCACGAGCTCGACAGCGGCGGCCGCGAGGCGATGCACCTGGCGGAGCTGCTCGCCACCGCGGGCAACCTCGGCTACGAACGGCCCGAGGAAACCGCCGCCCCCCGCCCCGCGTCGCCAAGCGCCGCCGCCAGGGCCGCCATGCTCGCGCCGGCGGCGGCGGCGGTCGCCGTCACCGGCGTGGTCGCCGGCAAGCTGCTGCGCGCCCGCCTCGCCCGTTCGGGATGACGAAAGTCTTTCGGCCGAACGGGAGCGTGGTTCCCCCGCCTAGAGACTCGACTCCTCCGGCCCGCCCAGCCTGACGTCGCGGGACAGCGTCACGGCGCACTCGAGCATCGCCGCGTGCACGAACGCCTGCGGCACGTTCCCGCGCAGCTGCCGCTGGTGCACGTCGTACTCCTCGGTGTACAGCGCGGCGGGCCCGGTCGCCGACCGGTTCCGCTCGAACCAGTGCGCGGCCGCGACCGGGTTGCCGCACGCGTGCTCCACCATGGCCATCCAGAACCCGCACAGCAGGAACGCCCCCTCCGCCTTGTGCAGCGGCCGCGCGTCATGCCGGAACCGGTACACGAACCCGTCGGAGGCCAGCTCCGTGCGGACCGCCTCGGTCGTCGCGGCGCTGCGCGGGTCGCCGGGCGCGAGCCCGCCGCGGATCGCCGGCAGCAGCAGCGCGGCGTCCACCCGCTCGTCGTCCGGCGCGCGCTGCCACCGGCCGGACGGGTGCACGCAGTCGCGCAGGCTGGCGGTGATCGCGTCGGCCAGCGAACTCCACCTGGCCGCCGAACGGTGCCCGCTGCCGCCCCCCGCCGCCAGGCTCGCCGCGCCCGCGTTCGCCGCCCCGGCGATCGCGCGCAGCCCGGACACGCAGGCGAGCCGCGAGTGCGCCCACCGCCGGTTATCGAGCTCCCAGATGCCGGCGTCCGGCTCCTGCCACCGCTTCTCGATCGCGGACGCGGCGACCTCCGCGGCGTGCCACTCCTCCTCGCCGAGCATGTCATGGCCCGCCGCGGCGGCGAGCAGCGACAGCGTCTCGCCGAACGCGTCGAGCTGGAACTGCTGCCGCACCCAGTTCCCCCTCTTCGCGCCGCCGCCGGGGAAGCCGCGCAGCCGCAGCGGCCGCTCAACCGGGATCGGCTCGCCGGCCACCGTGTAGCCGGGCATCAGGTCCGGTCCGTCGGCGAGCAGCCGCTCGGTGATGAACCGGACCGTGCCGGCCAGCATCGGGTGCGGCCCGTGCGCGGCGAGCGCCAGCCCGGTGTAGCACTGGTCCCGGATCCAGGCGTAGCGGGAGTCGTAGTTGCGCCCGGCCTCGAGCCGCTCGGGCAGCGAGGTGGTCGCCGCGGCCACCATGGCGCCGCTGGCCGAGCTCAGCCCGCGCAGCACCGCGTAGGCGTGCCGCGCGTCGGTGACGGCGATGAGGTCTTCGCACCCGGGGGCCACCTGCGACCAGCTCTCCTCGGTCGCCGCCCACAGCCGTTCCGGGTCCGGTGGCTGACCGGTGAGTTCAGCATCGGAGATCTCCAGCACGAGGTCGTGCGACGCCCCCTCCGCCAGCTCCACCGTCATGCCAAGTCCGCCCCTGGCGCGCCGCGCCCGCCCCGCTCCGCTCAGCCGGAACCAGGCCGGGCCGCTGCGGCCGGTCCACACCTCCCCGTGCTCCGCGTCATGATGCCGCTTGAGGTCCGTCATCTGCCCGCGCCCGTAGCCGGCCCGCATGTCGAGCACGACGTTGACCCGCGCGGCCCCGTCGACCGCCTCGATGCGCCGCAGCAGCACCGCGCGGTGCGGGTCGGCGGGCATGGCGAGCGCCTCCCGGCACTCGACCCGGCCGTCGCCGACCCAGCGGTTGCGCCAGATCAGCGTTCCGTTCTCGTAATAACCGCCCCAGACGTACCACGGGTCGGCCGGCGAGACCGCGAACCGGCCAGGACCGCCGAGCAGCCCGCTGAACGCGGCCGGGCTGTCCCAGCGCGGCACGCACAGCCAGGCGACCGACCCGTCCGGCGCGATGAGCGCCCCCCGCTCACCGTCCGCGACGAGGGCGTACTCCCGCAGCACCCGGGGAACGGGCACGTCGCCGCGGACGACCCCGGCCCCGCCGCCCTTGGCAAGGCTCTTCCCTTTGGTGGCATTACCTCCCACGCCAGCACCGCCTCCCGTTCCGGCACGGCCGCCCCCGGTCCGGCCGCCCGCTTTTCCGCCCGTTCCTGCCCCGGTCCGTCCGCCCGCTTTTCCGCCCGTTCCTGCGCCGCTGCCGGCCTTGCCGCCGTTACCTGCCGCCATGCCATTCCTTACTTCCTCGTTTGACCCGGCGCATGCCAGGAAGTAGGAGGACCGGAAGAGCGGGGAGGCACAGCACTCATCCGAGGAGACGGGGCGGACACCATGGACCAGGGTTCGGTAGTGATCACCGGCGCGAGCGCGGGCATCGGCCGCGCGACCGCGGAGCTTTTCGGCCGCCGGGGCGCGCGGGTGGCGCTGATCGCGCGCGGGGAAGACGGGCTGAAGGGCGCGGCCGAGGCGGTGCGGGCCGCGGGCGGCACGGCGCTGCCGCTGCCGGCCGACGTGGCCGACTTCGCGGCGGTTGACCAGGCCGCCGAGCAGGCGGAAACGGAGCTCGGCCCGATCGGCGTCTGGGTGAACGTGGCGTTCACCTCGGTGTTCGCCCCGTTCTCGGAGATCACCGCGGAAGAGTTCCGGCGGGTGACCGAGGTCACCTACCTGGGCTACGTGCACGGCACGATGGCGGCGCTGCGGCGCATGAAGTCCCGCGACCGGGGCACGATCGTGCAGGTCGGGTCCGCCCTGGGGTACCGGGGGATCCCGCTGCAGTCCGCCTACTGCGGAGCGAAGCACGCGGTCAACGGGTTCACCGAGTCGGTCCGCACCGAGCTGCTGCACGAGCACAGCAACGTGCGGATCACCGTGGTGCAGATGCCAGCCGTCAACACGCCGCAGTTCTCCTGGGTGCGCTCCCGGCTGCCGCGCCATCCCCAGCCGGTGCCGCCGATCTACCAGCCGGAGGTCGCCGCCCAGGGAGTGCTGTTCGCCGCCGAGCACCCGGAGCGCAAGGAGTACTGGGTGGGCGGCTCCACGGCCGCGACGATCTTCGGCCAGAAGTTCGCCGCGCCGCTGCTCGACCGCTACCTGGCGCGCACCGGCTACGACTCGCAGCAGACGGGCCAGCAGGTCTCGCCGGACAAGCCGGGCAACCTGTGGCAGCCGCTCGACCAGGCGCCGGGCAGTGACCACGGCGCGCACGGCGAGTTCGATGACAAGGCCTCGTCCGACAGCCAGCAGCTCAAGGCGGCCGAGGCGGCCGAGTCGGCGGGCGCCAAGACGGCCGAGGCGGCCGAGTCGGCGGGCGCCAAGACGGCCGAGCTGGCCGAGTCGGCGGGCGCCGCCGTGACCCGCGCGTTCGGTTCGCTCATTACCGTGACCCGCCGGCGGCATCAGTGACCAGCAGGGTGGCCATCCCGCTCTTCGAGGCCGACTTCCCGCGGGTGGACGGGGTCACCGCCGAGGTGTACGAGGTACCCACCGACCGGCCGGAAGCGGACGGCACGCTGGCCTGGTCGAAGACCACCCTGGTGCTGGTGCGGGTGACCGGCGGCGGCGCCACCGGGCTCGGCTACACCTACGCGACCGGGGCGTGCAAGCCGCTCATCGAGGGCGAGCTCGCCGCCGCGATCGGCGACGTGTGCACCCTCGACACCGGCGCCGCCTGGCAGGCAATGGCCCGCGCGGTACGCAACCTGGGCCGCCCGGGCCTGGTCTCCTGCGCGATCTCCGCGGTTGACGCCGCGCTGTGGGACCTGAAGGCGACCCTGCTCGACCTGCCGCTGTCCCGGCTGCTCGGCCTGGTCTGGGAGGAGGTCCCGGTCTACGGCAGCGGCGGGTTCACCACCTACGACGAGCCCGCGGCGCGCGCCCAGCTTGAGCGGTGGACCGGGGACCTGCGCATCCCCCGGGTGAAGATCAAGATCGGCGAGTCCTGGGGGACTAACCCGTCCCGTGACCTGGCCAGGATCGCCTTCGCCCGCTCGGTCATCGGCCCGGGCACCGAGCTGTACGTGGACGCCAACGGCGGTTACACCCGCAAGCAGGCGGTGCGGATGGCCCGCGCCATGGCCGAGCACGGGGTGACCTGGTTCGAGGAGCCGGTCAGCTCCGATGACCTGGACGGCCTGCGCGAGGTGCGCGACCAGGTCGACCCCGACGTCACCGCGGGGGAGTACGGCTACGACCTGCCCTATTTCGCGCGCATGGTCGGCGCGCAGGCGGTCGACTGCCTCCAGGTGGACGTGACCCGCTGCGGCGGCATCAGCGAGTTCCTGCGCGCCGCCGCCGTGGCGGCGGCCAGCGGCGTGCAGGTCTCCGGGCACTGCGCGCCGAACCTGCACGCTCACGTCTGCGCCGCGGTACCGAACCTGCGCCACCTGGAGTACTTCCACGATCACGTGCGCATCGAGCAGATGTTCTTCGACGGCACCCTCGACCCGGCCGGCGGCACGCTCCGCCCGGACACCTCCCGCGTCGGCCTCGGCCTGGCGCTCAAGGAGTCCAACGCCGCTCCCTACCGCACCGCCTGACTCGCGATCCGCCCCGCCCGGTTCTCACGGCTGCACCGGGGCAGGGGCGGCCGGCGGCGGCCGGATGAGCCCTCGAACGTGAAGTCAGGCCACAGGCCCGCCAGCCGCAGCAGCCGGGCGGCGGGCCAGCTGACCCGCCGGATGACCGCCCGGCCGGTTCCCGGCAGGGCGCGGCTCGCGGCGGCGAGCACCCGGGCCGAGCAGCAGTCCATGAAGCGGACCCCGGCGAGATCGAGGACCAGCCTTTCCGGTCGCCGCGCGAGCACGCCGCGCAGCAGTCCCTCGAGCCCAGGCGCGGTAAAGATGTCAAGTTCCCCGCTGATGACGACGGTGGCCGTGCCCTGGTGCGCGCGCGCCCGCACGGTTAGCTGCGGTGTGCCTGAAGCGGCTGGCAATGGTCCGCCTCCGATTCCCCCGGTGAAGCCCGCGGCCCGCGCGGCCGCGGCTGACCAGCTCTAGATTTATGTCGCACTACGATATTAACACGAAAGGTGCCATCCGGCGGGGTCTCACGGTGAGATTTCTACCTAGCTTCGCCAGTACCAACGGCGCAGCACCGCTAGCACCACGCCCGCGCACACGGCCAGGGCGATGACCGTCGTGTCTCGCGTGGCGGCACCGATCACCAGGCACGCGAGCGCGGCGATAACCACGAGCAGGCTCACCCGCCTGCGCGTGGCCAGCCCCAGGCGCGGGTAGAGGTCCGCGGCCTGCGACGGCTGGTCCGACGGAAGGATCGCGGCCGCGCCGCGCGGCGGGACATCGGCGATCAGCGCGCGCAGCTCGCCGATCGTCTGCGCGAAGAACACCTCGTCCGTGCGCGCTTCAAGCTGCACCTGGTCCAGTCGGCCCTCAACGTAGGCCCGTTGCAGGATCTCGATGATCTCCTCGCGGTCCATGTCCGCGGCGCGTACCCAGCTCTCGGCCGGCATGTCACGACCTCCCGGCATCTCGTGCTCGCCGGGCAGCTACCCGCTCGTTAGCCGGTAGTCGTGCGGCAGGGCATCAGTTTGCCGGCTCGGCGCTTCCGGGGTGCCCGGGCGGCACCAGCTCGTTCAGCGCGGCGGCGAGGTCGAACAGGCGCGCCAGGTGCGCCGCGGTGAGCTTGATGACGAGCTCGTCGCCTTTCGCGGTGAGCTCCACGCGGGCCACGCGGGCGTCGTCAGGGTCGGGCGCCCGGCGGACCACCCCGGCCGCTTCCGCGCGGTCCACCAGGCCGACCGCGCTGTGGCTCTGCAGCAGCAGGTACTCCGCGATCTCCCGGATGGCGGGCGGGCGGGGACCCGGATGACCCTTGATCGCCACCAGGAGCTGATGCTGCGCAGGCGTCAGGCCGACCTGCGCCGCCTGTTCCTCGCTCCACCGCAGGAACCGCCGCAAGGTGACGCGGAAGCGCAGGCTGTGCCTGAAGTCCTCGTCGGTCGGCTGGCTGAGCGAAACGCCCTCGGCAGAAACCATGCAGAGTATCGTACCACGATACACTACCAGAAGCGCCAACGCGAGCCAATGCCGGGAAGGCGACGATCGCTCCCGCCGCCAAGCCTGCGACGATCCCGGCCGCGAGCAGCGAGCCCGGCGAACCTCTTTAACACCACACTGCCCTGAGTTCAGCAGCCACCTCGTGCCTGGATAGCTCCATCACCAGTTCGTCGGCGATCGCCTTGCGTTTCTTGGGGCTGTCCGGGGGATCGGCCTTGCCGCCGGTCAGCCGGCCCGACAGCGCGAGGATCCGCCTGTGGTCGCCGGCGAGCACGGTGAACACGTCGCTCACGTCAGGCTCTGTCCTGTCCGTCCGCCGCGCCGTTGGCCCGCGCCCGCTCGTTCAGCCGCTGCCGCTGCGGGACCACGGTGTATTTGGGGTCGCCGGCGGACGCGAGGCCGGCGTGGAAGATGCCCCAGCGGGTGGCGGCGGAGGCGGCGAGCAGCGCGGCGCCGCCCGCGGCGGCGGCGATACGGCTCCGCCCGCTCAGCGCGGCCCCGGCGGCGCCGAGCGCGCCCAGCACCTTCCCTGCCTTCACGTACCGGCCGCCGCGGCCCTCGGAGTAGGGCTCGGCGCTCAGGCCGATGCGGTGCTGCATCCGCTCCATCGCCGCCGACTCCATGGCCCAGCCGATCAGCGCGAGGTTGCGCGCGGGCTCGGTCTCGCCGGGGCCGGCACCGGGGAGCAGGCGGGTCAGCAGGCCAAGGCCGCCGGCCGCCATCATGCCCGAGCCGGTGAACTTGAAGGGCATCTCCGGGTAGGCGTCGTGCCAGGCGGGCACGGCGGTGTCGCTGATCAGCGCGGCGGTGTAGCTGGCGACCCCCGGGGCGAGCAGTGCCGCCCCGGCTGTCGCGGCGGCCCCCGCCCAGCGCGCGCGGCCGGTCAGCGCGCTGGCGGCCGCGACCCCCGCGGCCGGCACGTACCCGCCGAGCAGCCAGGAGCCGACGCTCATCGGGGAGGTCACCTTGAACACCCGCATCATGTTGAGGAACCGGCCGGGGCGGCCGAGGTCGTGGACGAGCGCGACGACGGACAGGGCCCCGGCGGCGAACGCGCCCGACTTGGTGACCCGGGCGAGCACGCCCCGGCCGGTGAGGTCGGATCCGGCCGCGAGCAGCGAGCAGCCGCCGGCCAGGCCGCCAAGGAACAGGTAGCCGGGAATGTCGGGTGACTCCCAGACCGGCGAGTTGATGATCGGCTTGCCGTAGTAGGAGGTGAACTCGGCCGGGGGCACCACCGGCCGCTCGGCCCGGTGCTTACCGCGCCAGCGCCGCGGCAGGTTGACGCCGGTGGTCGCATCCCGGTCCGGCCGCTTGCCGCGCAGCCCTTCCCTGGTGACGTCGCTCTGGCTCATCGCCGGCCCCCGAAGATCGTGGCCGCGAACGCGGCGACGGCCCCGCCGGCCATCACCGCCGCCGCGGCCCCGACGTGCCGCCACATCGACGGCAGGTCCCGCGTTGTCACCACCGGGTCCGGCGGCAGCCCGTACACCTCGGGCTCATCCAGCAGCAGGAAGAACGCGCCGTCGCCGCCGACCCCGTCGCCTGGGTCACGCCCGTACAGCTGGGCGTCGGCCACGCCGGCCGCGAGCAGTTCGGTGACCCGGCGGTCGGCCCGCTCGCGCAGCTCATCGAGCGGACCGAACTGGATCGAGTTGGTCGGGCACGCCTTGGCGCAGGCGGGCTCCATGCCGTCGCTGATCCGGTCGTAGCACAGCGTGCACTTCCAGGCCCGGCCGTCGCCCTTGCGCTGGTCGATCACGCCGTAGGGGCAGGCGGGGATGCAGTAGCCGCAGCCGTTGCAGACGTCCTCCTGCACCACCACGGTGCCGAACTCGGTCCGGATCAGTGCCCCGGTCGGGCAGACGTCCAGGCAGGCGGCGTGCGTGCAGTGCTTGCACACGTCCGACGCCATCAGCCAGCGGAGCTGGTCGGCGGGCCCCCCCGGTGTCGTCGGGGTCATCGCGGCCTGCTCCGGCGGCGTGCCGGAGCCGTCGGGGGGCAGGGCAACACCCGCATGGCTGACGCCGGCGTCCTGCATGGCCACCGGCTTGCGCTGCTCGATGAACGCCACGTGCCGCCAGGTATCCGCGCCGAGCCCGCCGGTGTTGTCGTAGGACATGCCGAGCAGGTTGAGCCCGTCCTCGGGAACGTGGTTCCACTCCTTGCACGCCACCTCGCAGGCCTTGCAGCCGATGCAGACCGACGTGTCGGTGAAGAAGCCCATCCGCGGCGGGTGATCCGGGTAGCCGCTCAGGTCCGCGGGGTCGGCCCCACCGGATAGTGCAGGGCCGGACAGCGCGCTCCTGAGCCCGCGGGTGCGGATCTCCGGCAGCCAGGTCACCGCCCGCTCTCCGTTCGCGCTCATATTTCCGTTCCTGTCTGCTCGGTGATCCCCGCCCGGCGCTGGTACTCAAGCACGAGCGCGGGGCGGTCCGGGCCGGTCGGGCGCCGTCCCGGCCTGATGTCGCACGCGAACGCCTTGGTCTCCTGGATGTGCGAGTTCGGGTCGAGGCTGATTCCGGCCAGGTCGTTGGCCGGGTCGCCGGTGCTGTAGCCGGTCCACCCCCAGTGGTACGGGATGCCGACCTGGTGCAGCGTCCTGCCCTGCACCGTCAGCGGGGTGATCCGGCTGGTGACGAGCACCCGGGCCTCGATGACGTTCCGCGCGGTGGCGATCGTCGCCCAGCCCAGGTGGTCCAGGCCCCGCTCGGCGGCCAGCTCCGGCGACACCTCGCAGAAGAAGTCGGGCTGGAGCTCGGCCAGGTAGGGCACCCACCGGGACATGCCGCCCGCCGTGTGGTGCTCGGTCAGCCGGTAGGTGGTCGCCACGTACGGGAACACGTCCGAGCCCGGCTGGCCGGGGCTCGGGTGCATCCGGTTGTTCGGGTGCTTGAACGGGTCCACCTGGCGGACCGGGTTGCGCTGCTGCTTGTACAGCAGGTTGGGGAACGGGGAGTCCTGCGGCTCGTAGTGCGTCGGCAGCGGCCCGTCGAGCAGCCCGGACGGCACGTACAGCCACGCCTTGCCGTCGGCCTGCATGACGAACGGGTCGATGCCGGAGAGCGCCTCGGCCTTGGTCGCTCCGTCCGGCGGCCGGTAGTGCGGGGACTTGTCGGCGGTGAAGTCGGCGATGTCGTGCCCCGTCCACAGGGCCTGCTGCTCGTCCCACCAGACCAGGGCCTTGCGCTCGCTCCACGGCTTGCCGTCCGGGTCGGCCGAGGCCCGGTTGTACAGGATGCGCCGGTTAGCCGGCCACGCCCAGCCCCACTCGTTCGCGATCCAGTTCTGCTCCTTGGCGGGCTTGCGCCGTGACGCCTGGTTGGTCCCGTCGGCGTACACGCCGCAGTAGATCCAGCAGCCGCAGGCGGTTGACCCGTCCTCGTTCAGCTGCTCGTAGGACGCCAGCGGGTCGCCGTTGCCGTCGAAGCCGTTGATCTCGGCGAGCACCGCCTCCGCTTCCGGCTCGGCGGTCTCGCCGAACGTGGGGTAGTCCCACGTCAGGTCAAGCAGCGGGCGGTCCATCGGGTCGGCGGAACCGGCCAGCTTCTCCCGCAGCTTGCGGCCGAGGTGGTACATGAACCACAGCTCGCTGCGCGCGTCCCCGGCCGGCTCGACCGCCATGTGGTGCCATTGCAGCAGCCGCTGGGTGTTGGTGAAGCTGCCGCTCTTCTCGGTGTGCGCGGCGGCGGGCATGAAGAACACCTCGGTCCCGATGTCCTCCGTCCGCAGCTCGCCGCTGTCGATCTCGGGGCCGTCCTGCCAGAACGTCGCCGACTCGATCAGCGAGAAGTCCCGCACCACCAGCCAGTCAAGGGCGGCCAGGCCGAGCCGCTGCAGCTTGCCGTTCGCCGAGCCGACGGCCGGGTTCTCGCCCAGCAGGAAGTAGCCCTTGCAGTCCCCGGCGAGCTGCGCCATCACGGTCTCGTAGGTGGAGTGGCTGCCGGTCAGCCGGGGCAGGTAGTCGAAGCAGAAGTCGTTCTCCGGCGTCGCGGCGGGGCCCCAGTAGGCCTTGAGCAGGCTCACCAGGTAGGCCCGCATGTCGCCCCAGTAGCCCTTGTCGGTGCCCTCCGCGGCGACGAACGCGTCCAGGTCCTCGTTCGCGTGCGCGTGCGGCATCGGGATGTAGCCGGGCAGCAGGTTGAACAGCGTCGGGATGTCGGTCGAGCCCTGGATCGAGGCGTGCCCGCGCAGCGCCATGATGCCGCCGCCGGGCCGGCCGATGTTGCCGAGCAGCGCCTGCAGCACCGCCGCGGTGCGGATGTACTGCACGCCCACGGTGTGCTGCGTCCAGCCGACGCTGTACACGAACGCGGTGGTCCGGTCCCGTCCCGAGTTCGACGTGATCAGCTCGCAGACCCGGCGGAAGGTGTCCCGCGGCACGCCGCAGACCTGTTCCACCAGCTCCGGGGTATAGCGCGCGTAGTGCCGCTTGAGTATCTGGAACACGCAGCGCGGGTGCTGCAGGGTCGGGTCAAGCTCGGGGGTGCCGACGTGCGCGCCGCCGGACCCGTGCGCCTCGCCGCGACCGGAATGGCGCACCGACGACATCTGCTGCCGGTCCTCGTACAGCTCATCGCGCTGCCCGGACGCGGCCTGGATCTCGGTGCCCCGGTACTGCCACGTGTGCGGGTCGTAGCTCCGCTCCTCCGGGTTGAACCCGGAGAACAGGCCGTCCAGGTCCTCCGTGTCCGCGAAGTCCTCGTTGATCAGGGTGGCCGCGTTGGTGTAGCTGGCGACGTACTCCCGGAAGTCCTTGTCGTTGGACAGGGTGTAGTTGATGATCCCGCCGAGGAACGCGATGTCCGATCCGGCGCGCAGCGGCACGTGCAGGTCCGCCAGCGCGCTGGTGCGGGTGTACCGCGGGTCGACGTGGATGACCGTGGCCCCGCGGGCCTTGGCCTCCATCACCCACTGGAAGCCGACCGGGTGGCACTCGGCCATGTTGGAGCCCTCGATGACGATGCAGTCGGAGTTCTGCAGGTCCTGCTGCATCGTGGTGGCGCCGCCGCGCCCGAACGTGGTCCCCAGACTGGGGACGGTGGCGGAGTGTCAAATACGGGCCTGGTTCTCGATCTGCACGGCGCCGAGCGCGGTGAAGAGCTTCTTGATGAGGTAGTTCTCCTCGTTGTCGAGCGTCGCCCCGCCCAGCGAGGCGAAGCCGAGGGTCCGCCTGACCCGCTTGTCGTCGACCTCCCACTGCCAGCCGGCCCGCCGCGCGGCGATGACCCGGTCGGCGATCATGTCCATGGCCGTCTCCAGCGGCAGCACTTCCCAGTCGGTGCCGTGCGGGCGCCGGTAGAGCACCTCGTAGCGCCGCGCGCTGCCGGTGGTGAGCTGCAGGCTGGCCGATCCCTTGGGGCACAGCCGGCCGCGGGAGACTGGGGAGTCGGGGTCACCCTCGATCTGGACGACCCTCTCTCTGCCAACCTCCCCGCCCTCCACCCCCTTCACGTACACGTTCTGGCCGCAGCCGACCGCGCAGTACGGGCAGATCGACTTGACCACCTTGTCGGCGGTCTTGGTCCGCGGCGCGAGCCCGGAGCTGACCCGGCTCCTGGCCGCGGCACCGCGGCCGAGCGGGTCCATGGTCTTCAGCTGCCGGTACGCCGGCCACCCGTCGATCCAGGTCTTGACGCCCATCAGCTGGCTCCTCCTTCGGATTCAGCGGATCCCGCCGGCTCCTGCTGTCCCTGCTCGCTTACGGCCTGCTCGCCCGGCTGCCCCGTGCGCTCGGCCGGCCGGTCGCCGGCGGCGTCGCGCATCTTGTCGAGGGCGTCGATCGCGTTCTCGCTTTCCGTCTCGGGCTCGGGCGGCTCCGCCGTCCGCGACCGCAGCGCGGTCCGCATCTGCGCGTCCGACGCGACCCGCGCCTTCAGCCAGGCGGCGACCGAGTCCTTGGTGGTCGGGGTCTCGTGCGGCGGGTTCGCCAGGTGCTGGCTGCTCGGCAGGAAGCCCGGCCGCCCCGCCTCCTCATCGGTGATGGTGCCGCTGCCGTCCGCGGGCACGCCCGTGACGATCATGTACGCCTGCCCCGGCGGGATCCCCAGCTTCGCGGCGGCCGCCTGATAGTCGAGGCCGTCGTCAAGCAGCCGCCGAACTTGCTCCCTGGTCGGCACCGCACCTCCCGTTTGCCCGAATACGTCGTGACGCGATGCGCCGCTACCCGATGGCCCCGCCTGCAAACCTTTACGTCACGGCTGCATCCGGGGCCAGAACTCGTAGATGACGGCGGCGACGAGGACGGCTGCCCCCAGGTAAGCCGCCCATTCGCCGACCCCGAGGCCGGCCCAGGCCATGGCCACGCCGGTGGCGAGCAGCAGCGCCGCCGCGGCCCGCGGCGGCTCGTTCAGTCCCCGCCGCCGGTGCCGGCCGGCCCAGATCCCCAGCGCGATGAGGAACACGAGCGTGGCCGAGGCGGCGTAGATGACGAACGGGAGCGCCCCCGCCGGGCCCGCGCCGCCCACCGTGCCCGAGGCGGTGAAGCCGGCCAGGACGGCGGCGAGGATGGCGTTGAAACCGCCCCAGATGAGGACGACCCTGGTCGCCGAGGAAAGCAGCCGCTCCACGGTTATCCCTCCCGCCCGGCGTGTCCGCGCTCCCGTGCCTCGGCCTGCTGCGGTTCCTCGGCTTGCTTCCGTGCCTCGGCCTGCTTCCGCGCCTCGGCCGCTTCGCGCGCGTCGAGCAGCGGCGCGTAGCTGTGCACGCGGGGCACCGGGTACGTCAGGTTGAAGTTGAACCGGGGCGGCGGCGAGGAGGTCGCCCACTCCAGCGTGTGCGCCAGCCACGGGTTCGGTCCCGCCGGTACCCTGGCCCGGGCCGACTCGTACAGGTTCAGGATGAACACGCAGATCGAGAGGCCGATGATGCCCGCGCCGATGGACGAGATCAGGCTGAGCGTGGTGAAGCCCGAGCCGGCCGGGTAGGTGGCCATCCAGCGCGGCATGCCGTCGTAGCCGAGGATGAACCACGGGATGAACGTGGTGTTGGCCCCGATCACCATGAGCAGCCAGTGCAGCTTGCCCAGGCGCTCGTTCAGCATGATCCCGGTGGCCTTGGGGAACCACAGGTAGAAGCCCGCGAAGAAACCGAAGACGCTGCCGGCGAACAGCGTGTAGTGGAAGTGGCCGAGGATGAAGTAGCTGTTGTTGACCTGGTAGTCGATCGCCGGGTTGGCGACCAGGATGCCGGTCAGGCCGCCGATGAGGAACTGCGGGATGAACATCAGCGCGAACAGCATCGACGTGGTGTACCTGAACCGGCCGCCCCACAGCGTGCCGAGGAAGCCGAAGTACTCCACCCCCGCCGGGAGCGCCAGGAAGATCGAGGTGAGCGAGAAGTAGTCGTTGACCTCCTGCCCGCTGGCGAACAGGTGGTGACCCCAGACCGCCATCGACCCGGCCGCGAACACCAGCAGCGACAGCACCGTGCCCTTGTAGCCGAAGAAGCGCCGTCCGGTGAACGTCGACAGGGACTCCGCCACGCACCCGACGAACGGGAAGAACATCACGTAGACGACCGGGTGGCCGTAGAACCAGAACAGGTTCTCGTACAAGATGTTCCAGCCGTTGCCGCTGAACGCGCCCGGGTCTATCTGGCCGGCGGCGTTGAGCAGCTGGGCCAGCAGCAGCGACGGGAACCCGGACAGCACCATCAGGCACGAAACGATCTCGGTCCAGGTGAACACCGGCAGCCGGAGCAGGTCCACGTGCGGCGCCCGCATCCGCAGCGCCGTCCACAGCACGGTGGCGCTCATCAGGATCATCCCGCAGGCGGCGAGGAACACCCCGGCGATCCACAGCGGCATCCCGTATCCCTGCGCGTAGCTGCTGTAAGACAGCGGCGTGTATCCCCACCAGCCGTCGTTCGCCCCGCCCGTCGGCGTCACGAAGCCCCAGATCAGGCTGAGCGACCCGAAGACGTACAGCCAGTAGCCGAGCAGCGTCGCCCGCGGCGCGGCGATCCGCGGCGCCCCTACCTGGAGCGGGACCAGGTACACGCCAAGGCCGATGGCGAACGGCGTGATCGTGAGCGCGATCATCCCCGTGCCGTGCTGCGTCATGAACTGCAGGTACTGCTGCGGGCTGAGGATGTGCTGGTCCGGCTGCGCGAGCTGGGCCCGCATGGTCAGCGCCAGCGCCCCGTTGACCAGGAACAGCACCAGCGCCGTGCCGATCGTCAAGATCCCGATCCGCTTGTGGTCGGTGGTCAGCAGCCACTGCGGGAGCCCGTCGCGCTCCTCGTCGGCGGGGGAGGGGTAGGGGATCACCTTCGCCGGCGCGGTCATAGCCGCCCCGTCCGCAGGTAGGACTGGAAGGTGGCCGGCGGCACCGCCCGGAGGTAGAAGTCCATCTCGTAGTGGTACAGGCCGCACAGCTGGGCGCAGCGGTTCATCCATGTCCCGGCGCGGGGAATGGTCAGCGTGGCGCTGGCGACGTGGCCCGGGTAGGCGTACAGCTTGAAGTCCCACTGCGGCAGCCAGACGGCGTGGATGACATCGGTGGACGTCAGGTCCAGCCGGACCGGCTCGCCGGCCGGGACCACGAGCACCGGCAGGCTCCGCAGCCCCTGGCACTGCCCGGTCGCCGTCACCCGCGTGCCGTTGTAGTGGAAGCGCCAGCACCACTGGTAGCCGGTCACCGTCACGGTGGCCGCGGGCTTGGGCGGGCTGGGGTAGTCCTTCGCGTTCGCCGAGAAGCTGGAGATCACCAGGAACACGACCATCCCGGCGAGCGCGCCCACGTAGCCGAGCTCGAGCCGGTTCGCCTCGGTCAGCTTGAGCGGCCCCCGGCCTTTCCTGCCGCGGTACCAGCTGTAGCCCATGGCGCCGGTCATGACGAGGATGACCAGCCCGAAGACCACCCAGGCGATGATCGTGTCCTGGGTGAACAACTGGGAAAAGGCACTCTGGAAGGGCACGTTCCCCCCTGGCTCGGCTCACGTGGATGCGCGGCTGGCTACCTCGGGCAGCAGGCGCCAAACATCCGTGAGCGAAGGAAACATCGGAACGCGACATGTTAGAAAGCGCTCCGCGCGGGAAACCGCATGGCCACCCGTTGAGCAAAGGGGGGCACAGGTGGACCTTGAACCCGTCGTGGAAAAGGCGGGCGGAGCCGTCGACGACCGCTTCCACGCGGCCAAGTGGGCGAAGAAGGCGCTGAAGAAGGCGTTCCCCGACCAGTGGTCGTTCTTCCTCGGCGAACTGGCGCTGTACTCGTTCATCATCCTGATCGTCACCGGGGTGTACCTGACGTTCTTCTTCCACCCCAGCGAGCACTCGATCATCTACCACGGCTCGTACGCCAAGCTCGACGGGCTCAGGATGTCCGAGGCCTACGCGTCGGGGCTGAACATCTCCTTCGACGTCCGCGGCGGCCTGCTCGTCCGGCAGATCCACCACTGGGCCGCGCTGGTCTTCGTCGGCGCCATCGCCATCCACGCGCTGCGCATCTTCTTCACCGGCGCGTTCCGCAAGCCGCGCGAGGTCAACTGGGTCATCGGCACCACGATGTTCGTCCTCGCCTGCGTCGAGGGGTTCGCCGGCTACTCGCTGCCCGACGACATGCTGTCCGGCACCGGCGTCCGGATCGCCGAGGGCATCATGCAGTCCATCCCGGTTATCGGCACCTACGTGGTCTTCTTCGTCTTCGGCGGCCAGTACCCCGGCGAGGACTTCGTCCCCCGCCTCTACATCGTGCACGTCCTGCTGCTGCCGGGCCTGCTCCTGGCGCTCGTCACCGCGCACGTGATGATCCTCTGGCACCAGGGCCATACCCAGTGGCCGGGCAAGAAGGAGAAGGAACACGTCGAGGTCGGCGCCCCGCTGTTCCCGCTCTTCATCATGAAGACCACGTCGCTGTTCCTGTTCGTCTTCGCGATCCTGGTGGTGCTCGCCACCGCCGCCCAGATCAACCCGATCTGGCTGTTCGGCCCGTATAACCCGCTCAACGTCAGCAACGGCTCGCAGCCCGACTGGTACATCGGCTTCCTCGAGGGCACGCTGCGGCTCATGCCCGGCGTGGAAACCGACTTCGGCAACCCCGTGACCGGCGGGCACACGATCATGTGGAACATCTTCATCCCCGCCGTCCTGCTGCCCATCCTGTGGTTCACCTTCATGTACACCTATCCGTTCTTCGAACGGTGGGTGACCGGCGACGCCAGGCCGCACAACGTGCTCGACCGGCCGCGGTACAACCCGACGCGAACCGGCATCGGGGTCGCGGTGATCACCCTCGCGATCGTGGTGCAGGTGGCCGGCGGGGACGACGTCATCTCCCTCCACCTGGGCATCGCCGTGGAGGACCTCGTGTGGGTGCTGCGCGGCTGCTTCTTCGTGCTGCCGACGGCGGCCTTCTTCGTGACCCGCCGTGTCTGCGTCGCGCTGCAGCGCGCCGACCGGCGCAGGCTCCGGACGGGGCACCGTTACGGCATTGCCCCCCAGTCGCTGGACGGCGCGGCCGCCGACGGCAAGGCGGCCGCCGACGGCCAGGCACCGGACGGCGCGGTCACCCGGCCCGGGCCTGCCGCGCTCGCCCCGCGCCAGCCCAACGGCCACGCGGTCACCCCGCAGCCGGAGCTGAGCTACGCCACCGTGAACCACCCGCTGACGGAGCAGGAGCGCGAGCGGCTGACCGCGCACCGCCCGGACGACCTCATCCGGCCCGTCCCCAGGCACCTGGTGCCGCTGCCGACCCCGGGGCGGATCGCCGCGCAGGTCCGCGCCCGGCTCAACCACCTCTACCTGGTGTCCGCGCTTGAGCCGCCGTACAAGGACGGCAGCGGCAACGGCCAGCCGGGGAAGCAGCCCGCGGAAAGCGACGAGCGCCCCACCCGAGAGTAAAATCGTATCGTGCCGCGATATTTTCTTCCGCTCGCCGTTTCTTAGTCGTACTGCGAGGTAGCTCGACGGCATGGAAGACGTAACCACCGTACTCAGGGAGCAGCATGCCGGGATCAGGCGCGCGTTTGTCCGGGCCGCGCTGCCCGGTCCGAACCGGGCCGGGCAGTTCCGCCGTCTGGTGCGGATGCTCGCCGAGCATGAGGCGGCTGAGGAAGCGCACGTGCACCCGACCGTGCGGCGGGTGGGCCGAGGCCGCGTCGCGGCCGCCAGGATCGGCGAGGAGGAGCGCGCCATGCGGCTGCTTGCCCGGCTATGGCAGGGCGGCCCGCACGGCCGGGGCTACCTGCCGCTGCTCGGGTTGCTCGGCTGGCAGGTGCTCAGGCACGCCGCCCGCGAGGAGCGCGAGGAGTTCCCCGTCCTTGACGGCCTTGGCCCGGCCAAGCGCAGGTTCCTCGCCGCGGAGGTCTACCTGGCCAGGGAACTGGCGCCGACCCGGCCGCATCCGCGGGTGACCGGGGAACTCAGGAACAAGCTGGCCATGCCGGTGTTCGGCCCCGCCGACCGGGTCCGTGACTTCGCGGCGCGGCTGCGTGACTCCCGCCGCGGATCATGAGGCGGGACGGCTTCGCCCCGATCGGCGAGTACGGGGTTATCGGCGACGGCCGGTCGGCCGCACTGGTGGCGGCCGACGGCCGCGTGGACTGGTGGGCGGTTCCCTCGATGGACGCCCCGCCGGTCTTCGCGGCCATCCTCGACCCTGCGGGCGGCGGCACCTTCGCCCTGGAGCCCGCCGTTCCCTACCAGGCGGAACGGCGGTACCTGCCGGGGACGAACGTGCTGGAGACGACGTTCCGCACCAGCGGCGGGGAGGTGCGCGTGGTTGACGCGCTGAACCGGGACGTGGACGGCCCCCTGCCGTGGACGGAACTGGCCCGTGAGGTCCGCGGCACGGCCGGCGAGGTGCCGATGCGCTGGCGGGCGGCGCCCGGCAGCCGCTTCGGCCGCGCCCGGCCGTGGGCGTGGCGGCGTGACGGCTGGCCCCTGCTCCGGCTCGAGGACCAGGAAATCGCGGTGGTGACCGACCAGGCCGGGGAGCCGCGGGTGGGCCGGGCGGAAGTGTGCGGCGAGTTCACCGCCCGTCCGGGAGCGGACGCGCTGCTCGCGCTGACGGCCGCCGACCGGGGGCCGGTGCCGCTGCCGCGCCCGGACCGGGTGCGGGTCCGGCTGCGCGCCACCGAGGCGTCCTGGCGGCGCTGGTCGCAGACGGTGGAGTACCGCGGCCCCGGCCGCGACCTGGTGGTGCGCAGCGCGCTGGTACTGAAGCTGCTCACCTACGCGCCAACCAGGGGACTGCTCGCCGCCACGACCACCTCGCTGCCGGAGCGGATCGGCGGGGAGCGGAACTACGACTACCGCTACGGCTGGGTCCGCGATACCTCGTTCGCGCTTGACACGCTGATCCGGCTGGGGCTGCAGCACGACGCCCACGGCACCCTGACCTGGCTGCTGCACGCGGTTTCCGGCACGGCCCCGGACATCAGGCCCTGCTACGGGATGCGCGGCGGCATTCCGGATGAAGGCGGGGAGCTGCCCGTGCCCGGCTACCGCGATTCCCGGCCCGCGCATGACGGCAACCAGGCGGTCAGCCAGCCGCAGTGGGGCAACTTCGGCGACCTGTTCCAGGTGGTGTGGCTCGCTGCCAGCCGCGGCCTGGTGGTGCTCGACCCGGAGACCGCCCGGATGCTGGAGCGGGTGGCCGACCGGGTGTGCGACGTATGGGATAAGCCCGATTCCGGTATCTGGGAGCTCGGCACCCGGCGTCACTACACGATCTCCAAGATGTCGTGCTGGGTGGCGCTCGACCGGGCCGCCTGCCTGGCCGAGAACGGCCAGCTGCCCGCCGGCGACGCCGGCCGGTGGCGGGCGGAGGCGGCGGCGCTGCGCGACTGGATCGAGGCCGGCTGCTGGTCGCAGGCCAGGCGGAGCTACAGCTTCTACGCCGGGTCTGACGACCTCGACGCGGCCGTGCTGCTCGCCGGGCGGATGGGCTACCTGCCCCCGGACGACCCCCGGTTCGGCCAGACGATCGACGCCATCCGCGGCGAGCTCGCCGACGGCGCGCTGCTGTACCGCTACACGGGCTCCCGCCAGCAGGAAGGCGCGTTCCTCGCGTGCTCCTTCTGGCTAGCCGACGCGCTCGCCCTGGCCGGGCGGCCCGGCGAGGCGCGGCGCGTCTTCACGGAAACCGCGGCCCGCGCCAGCGACCTCGGGCTGCTGTCGGAGGAAGTCGATCCGGCGAGCGGGGAACTGCTTGGCAACGTGCCGCAGGCGCTGTCGCACCTGGCGCTGCTGATGGCGGCCTGCGAGCTCGCAAGCGCGGATGCCGCGGCACCCGCCGGGAGTGCCTGATGGCGAACCTGGCGGAAAGGAGAAGGAGAGAGAAGATGGTCATGACAGGAGGACGGCGGGTCGCGGTGGTCACTGGCGGCACCGCCGGGGTCGGACGGGCCACCGTGCTGGAATTCGCCCGGCGCGGGTACGATGTCGCGATCCTGGCCAGGGGAGCGGCGGGCCTGGAGGGCGCCGCCGCGGACGTGCGCAAGGAGGGCCGGCAGGCGCTCCCGGTGCAGGCCGACGTCGCCGACCACGAGGCGGTCAAGCGGGCCGCCGCGACGGTCGAGTCCGGTCTCGGCGAGATCGACGTGTGGGTGAACGTCGCGTTCACCGGGACGCTGGCGTTTGCCTGGGAAACCTCCATGGAGGAGTTCCGGCGGGCCACCGAGGTGACCTATTACGGGCAGGTGCA
>DASWAE010000062.1:0-24607 GCA_036391275.1 Trebonia sp. | reverse complement strand
ACGGTCCTCTGCAAGGACCCGTTCCGCTCGGTGGACGAGCGCGTGGAGAAGCTCATCGCCGGCATGTGATCCCTTTCGCCCGCCGTTACGGCACGGCGGGCGAAGGCTGAACATTTGCTCTATACGGCAGCGATGGTTGCTCAGCGTGTCCAGGTGGCGGGTAGCCTGAATGCGCTTGCCCCAGACATAGCTAAGACCTAGAAGCTGGAGAACGGTGTCGGACCTGGGTCAACCTCCGTCACCGAGCCACACCCGAGAGGTTTTCATGCGACGCGCCGCCGCGCTTGTCATCACCCCCGTGCTCGCCGTGCTCGCCGCAGCCGGCTGCAGCTCGTCTTCCTCGTCCTCGTCAGCGCCGGCCGCGGCGACGGACACCTACAAGTCGGTGACCGTGTCTGGTTCCTTCGGCCAGGCGCCCAAGGTGACCATCCCCAAGGTGACGGGCACCGGGAACCTTCTCACGAAGACGCTCATCCAGGGCGGCGGCGCGAAGCTGACCACCTCCGAGGGCATGATCGGCAATTACGTCGCGTACGACTGGTCAGGCAAGACGAGCAAGCTGCTCGGCTCGTCCTACACCACGAAAAACCCGTCGATCTTCGTCGGCCAGTTGCTGCCCGGCCTTGAGACGGCGCTGATCGGGCAGAAGCTCGGCAGCCGGGTGCTCGCGGTGATCCCGCCCAAGGACGCCTTCGGCACGGCCGGCAACTCGCAGGAGGGCATCGGCGCCAAGGACACGCTGGTGTTCGTCATCGACATGGTCTCCACCTTCCCGACCTCGACCGTGCCGGGCACGCAGAGCACCTCCGGCGGCGGCCCGCTGCCGACGGTGACCGCGCCGAAGACGGGCAGCACGGCCGGGCCGGCCATCACCATCCCCGCGAAGACCACCGCGCCGAAGAGCCTTCAGGTCAAGACCCTGATCACGGGGACCGGGGCGAAGGTGAAGAGCGGCCAGAACCTGGCGGTCCAGTACACCGGGGTGATCTGGCGGACCGGCAAGGTCTTCGACTCCTCGTATTCGCGCAACCAGCCGTTCACCACAGTGATCGGTCAGGGCCAGGTCATCAAGGGCTGGGACTCCGGGCTGGTCGGGCAGACCGTGGGCAGCCGGGTGCTGCTAGTGGTCCCGCCGGGCGAGGGCTACGGCTCGGCCGGCGCCGCGACCGCTGGCATCAAGGGCACCGACACGCTCGTGTTCGTGGTCGACATCCTCGCGGCTGCCTAGGCCAGGGTCCGGGGATGGTTGCCACAACCAGCCGCCTATCACCGGCTCGTTGCCACAACCAGCCGCCTATCACCGGCCCGTTGCCACAACCATCCGGCCCGCGTGCCTTCCCGCCGCTGCCGCGGCCAGGAAGTACTCGGGGTCCTCGTCGAACGAACGGCCCATGGTTGACAGCCCGACTGGGGAGGCGCGCAGCGCCTCCGCCAAGTCGTCTACGGGGACCGTGACCAGGGTGTGCCGTTCGGCCAAGGGGGCGGCGTCCGCCGCCACCCGCGCCGCCTTGGGCCCCCTTAGCTGCGGGATTACCACGTCGGCCTTGGCTAGGGCGACGCGGGCGTAGGCCGTGAGGCTGTGGTGGGAGATGCCCTGGTGGCGTTCTCGCGGGTCGGCGAACGACACCCGCAGGGATGCCACCGGGCGGCCGCCGAGGGCAGCGGCGGCGTTGACCGCCTCGCCGGCGGCGACGCCTGAGTAGCCCCATTTTGTGCCGGTACCCAGGTTGCCGGGGCCCTGGGCGACGATGGCGATATCCGCGTCGGCCACGTGCCTGGCGGCCAGCAGGCCGGAGTGGACGGTGACCGCTTCCAGGTCGCCGCCGAAGGACTGGCCGGTGGTGATCGTGGCGGCTAGCCAGCCGGCCGCGCGCAGGGCGGCGATGGTGCGGGAGAACCACGCGGGGAGCGCGCCGCCGTCCGTCATGACGTAGGCGGCGCGGACGGAGCCGGCCGCCCCCGTTCGGGCTGTGGCGTAAAGGCCGGCCAGGATCGCGGGGAGAGCCGAGTGCAGGTCGGCCACCACCACCGGCATCCCGTCGAGTGAGTCCGCCGACTCGAGCACCGCATGATGCGGGGAGCCCTGCTCGTCGGCGCTTTGCGTCATGACCTGGAGCGGCGTGTAGCGGGACTTGACGATGTGGCCGGTGATCTCCGGGTCGGCGGGCAGGCGGTCGGGGATGGCGACCACCAGGGCGTACCCGCCCGTGCCAAGGCCCGCCTCGAGCGCGGTGACGTTCAGCAGCACCCGGTCGCCGACGCGCGGCTTGCCGGTGAGCGCGGGGTAGGCAAGCGCGCGAATCGAGGCCCCGTGCACGGTTACCATGAGTTCGGCTGCTCCGGACCATTCTCGTCGCACCGCCGTGACAGTTCCGCTCCGCCATCGGATCATTACGGCAGACTAGCGGCAGACAACTTGGGAGGTCTCGTTGTCGAAGCGCAGGACCGAACGCCTCCTGTCCATCGTCGTCCTCCTGCTCTCCTCGCGCAGGTACCTGACCGCGGAGCAGATCCGTGCCGCGGTCAGCGGGTACCCCGAGGAGCAGGAGGCGTTCAAGCGCATGTTCGAGCGGGACAAGGAGGAGCTCCGCGACCTCGGCATCCCGCTGGAGACCGGCCGCTCGACCCCGTTCGACGACGACCTCGGCTACCGGATCAGCCGCCAGGACTACGAGCTGCCCGAGATCCACCTGGAACCCGACGAGGCGGCCGTCCTCGGCATCGCGTCGCGGGTCTGGCAGTCCGCCGAGCTGGCGGGCGCGGCCGCGGGCGCCGCGCTCAAGCTGCGCGCGGCGAGCCGGGAGGCCGACGGCGACGGCGCCGCCAGCCCGCCGCCCGGCATCCAGCCGCGGCTGACCACGCAGGAGCCCGCGTTCGGCCCGCTGTGGGAGGCGGTCCGCGACCGCCGGCCGGTCACCTTCGGCCACCGCAAGAGCGGCCGGTCCGAGGTGACCAAGCGCATCCTCGAGCCGTGGGGCGTGGTGAACCGGCGCGGCCGCTGGTACGTCGCCGGCCACGACCGGGCCCGCGACGCGCCGCGGGTCTTCCGGCTCAGCCGGATCACCGGGCCGGTGAAGCCGGCCGGCCCGCCGGGCAGCGTCAAGGTCCCCGACGGGGTGGACGTCCGCGAGATGGTCAGAGACTGGGACAAGCCGCAAGCCAGGGAGTACACCGCGACGCTGCGGGTCCGCGCGGACGCGGGCAACGCGCTGCACCGCTGGGGCCGGGCGGCGCCCGACGCGACGCATCCCGGCTGGGACCGGCTCACGATCGACTACTCCGACCCGGAATGGTACGCGGGCTACCTCGCGGGGTTCGGCCAGGACGTCGTCGTCCTTGACCCGCCCGAACTCCGCGAGGCGGTCATCAGGCAGCTCAAGGGAGCCCTGGCATGAGCGAGCGTGCGAGCGAATCAGTAAGTACAGTGCGCCCGCGAATGCGGACTCCGAGCGCCAGCGAGGTGTCCTCGTGAGCGGGCAGCCGCGGATGGTCACCTCCGCCGAGCGGCTCCGCCGCCTGCTCGCGCTCGTGCCCTACGTCTCCGCCCGGCGGGTGGTCGGCCTGGCGGAGACGGCGCAGACCTTCGGCATGACCGAGCGCGAGCTGATCGACGACCTGAACCTCGCCTGGTGCGTGGAGCTGCGGGCGCCCGAGCCGTACTGCCCGATCGACCTGTCGTACGAGGACGGCGAGATCTCCATCAGCCAGGCCGAGTCGATCGCCCGGCCGCTGCGGCTGGCCGCCGACGAGGCGAGCGCGCTGCTCGTCGCGCTGCGGATGCTCGCCGAGGCCGGCGGCGACGGCGACGCCGTCGCGCGGCTGATCGCGAAGATCGAGGACGCGGCGGGCGCGGCGGGCGCGGCGAGCGCCCAGGTGGCCGTGCAGATCGAGCACCCGAACGCGCGCGGGATGGCCGCCGCCCTCGACGCCGCCCTGGCCGCGGGCAAGCGGGTGCACCTGCGTTACTACAACCCCGGCCGGGACGAGGAGACCGAGCGGGACGTGGACCCGATGCGGCTCCTCGTCGTGGAGGGCCGGACGTACCTCGAGGGCTGGTGCCGCCGGGCCGAGGGCGTGCGGCTGTTCCGGCTCGACCGCGTGCTGTCGGCCGACGTGCTCGACGTGCCCGCGGAGGTGCCGGACAAGGCCGAGCCGAAGGACGTGGACGCGGGGCTGTTCACGGCCTCGCCGTCGGACGTCCTCGTCGAGCTCGACCTCGGCCCGGGCGCGCGCTGGCTGGCCGAGTACTACCTGTGCGATTCGGTGACAGAACTGCCCGACGGGTGGCTGCGCGTCGCGCTGCGCACCCCGGACACGACCTGGGTGCGCCGCCGGGCGCTGCAGCACGGCGAGGACGTCCGGGTCATCGCGCCCGCCGGGCTCGCCGACGAGGTGCGGGCCGCCGCCGCGGCGGCCCTGGCCCTGTACGAATGACCGTCGTTACCCGTGTGTGGCAGTTTGGGTTGCATATAGCGCCGTACCTGGCGAGCTGCTGGCCGTTTCAGTGACGCGGTGTAGACTCAACCACGAGACGAGCCTCGCCTTAACGAGGTTCATCCCCGGTAACTCTAAGGACGGCAATGACCGATCTGTTTGACAGCCCGTGGAAGATCCTGATCATCGCGGTCTTGATCATCGTGCTGTTCGGGGCACGCAAGCTGCCTTACGCGGCACGTCAGCTCGGCCAGTCGATGCGCATCCTGAAGAAAGAGGTGCAGGGCCTCCACGACGACGAGCCTGACTCGAGCACGCCCGTGCAGGCGAACCAGGTGCAGGCCCCTCCGGCCCAGCTCCGGGCCGCCCCCGACACCCAGGCGCAGATCGACGCGCTGAACAAGCAGCTGGCCGACCTCCAGCGGTCGGCGAACACGTCGGACAGCGCGCAGGCCAACTAGGCCCGCCCGCCGCCGAACCGTACCGCCGAACCCCTCCGGGATACGCGACCATGGCCGACAAGCCCTCCGCCATCAGGGGCGCCCGCATCGTGGGCGAGCGCTACGCGCGCGCCAAGCGGCGGGAAAACCCGGAGGGGCGGATGCCCCTGTTCGACCACCTGCGCGAGCTGCGCAACCGGGTGGTCAAGATCGCCGTGGCGATCGTCGTGGGCGCGGCCGTCTCGTGGGCGTTCTACCAGCCGCTCTGGGACTTCATCCAGCGGCCCTACTGCCAGGCCGTCAGGTACTGCAAGCCGAACACGTTCGGGCACACGCTCATACTCAACGGCGTGATGGACGGCTTCTACCTGCACATGAAGGTCGCCATCATCGCCGGGGCGGTCTTCACCAGCCCGATCTGGCTGTACCAGATCTGGGCGTTCGTCGCTCCGGGGCTTTACAGCCGGGAGAAGCGCTGGACGTACGCGTTCCTCGGCACCGCGATCCCGCTGTTCGCCCTCGGCTGCTTCTTCGCCTTCATCGCCATGAGCCGCGGCCTGCTTTTCTTCATCTCGATGTCGGGCGGCCTGACGAACCTGTTCACCGCCGACACCTACATCGGGTACTGGATCGCGATGATCATCGGCTTCGGGCTCTGCTTCGAGGTGCCGCTGTTCCTCGTCATCCTGAACCTGGCGCGGGTCGTCACCCACGAGCGGTTCAAGAAGTGGCGCAGGCTCATCATCTTCCTGGTCTTCGTGTTCGCGGGCATCGCCTCGCCCAGCCCCGACCCGATGACGATGCTGCTGCTCGGCGGGGTTGTCGTGGTGCTCGTCGAGGCGGCCGAGGTGCTCATCTACCTCAACGACAAGCGCTACGCCCGCAACCACCCTGACCCGTACGCGGGGCTGTCCCCCGACGAGCTTTCCCCGCTCGAGGAGCACGAGCCGGTCGACGCCGACTCTTCCAACTAGCGCCGGGCGCCTCACGCGTACCAGGGGCGGACAAAGTCACCTACGCTTGATCTATGAGCACACCGGCGGTGAGCCCAGCCGACAGGTACGCGAAGTTCCGCCAGCGGCTCTGCCCTCCCGGGGGGACGACCCCCCGTACCCCCCGGGGCACGGCCGATGAGTAACGCGAGTGTACCGGCCGTGCACGCCTCCGAGTTCACGTCCTTCCGTGAGCTCTACGACTTCGACTTCGACCCGTTCCAGGTTGCCGCCTGCGCCGCGCTGACCAGCGGCGACGGCGTGCTGGTGGCGGCGCCCACCGGATCCGGCAAGACCGTGGTCGGCGAGTACGCGGTCCACCTCGCGCTCAGCCAGGGCAAGAAGTGCTTCTACACCACGCCGATCAAGGCACTGAGCAACCAGAAGTACAACGACCTGGTCCGGCGCTACGACACGGACACCGTCGGCCTGCTCACCGGTGACAACGCGATCAACGGCGACGCGCCCGTGGTGGTGATGACCACCGAGGTGCTGCGGAACATGCTCTACGCCGGCTCGCGGACCCTGAAGGACCTCGGCTACGTCGTGCTCGACGAGGTGCACTACCTCGCCGACCGCTCGCGCGGCGCCGTCTGGGAAGAGGTGATCATCCACCTGCCCGAGTCGGTGAGCGTCGTCGCGCTGTCCGCGACGGTCAGCAACGCGGAGGAGTTCGGCGACTGGCTCGCCCAGGTGCGCGGCGGCACCGAGGTCATCGTCGACGAGCACCGGCCGGTCCCGCTGTGGCAGCACATGCTCGCCGGGCGGCGGATGTACGACCTCTTCACCGACGACGAGCACCATGAGGTCAACCCCGACCTGCTCCGGTTGGCGCAGCGCGAGTCCGTCCGCCAGCCAAACCGACGGCCGCACCGCGGCGAGCGCCGCCCCCGGCGCGTCGCGCCGCCGTACCGTCCCGAGAT
Source organism: Trebonia sp. (assembly GCA_036391275.1). Classification (GTDB taxonomy): domain Bacteria; phylum Actinomycetota; class Actinomycetes; order Streptosporangiales; family Streptosporangiaceae; genus Trebonia. Next base: position 17,818 of record DASWAE010000062.1, on the reverse strand, counting down.
CATCAGCCGGCTGGACGCGGAAGGCCTGCTGCCCGCGATCACCTTCATCTTCAGCCGGGCGGGCTGCGACGCCGCCGTGCAGCAGTGCCTGGCCGCGGGCCTGCGGCTGACCACGCCCGACGAGGCGCGGGTCATCGAGGACGTCGCGGCCCGGCGCACCGCCGACATACCCGATGAGGACCTGATCGTCCTCGGCTACCACGACTGGGTGCTCGCCCTGCGCCGGGGCATCGCCGCCCATCACGCCGGGCTGCTGCCCGTCTTCAAGGAGGTCGTCGAGGAACTGTTCACCGCGGGCCTGGTCAAGGCGGTCTTCGCCACCGAGACCCTCGCGCTCGGCATCAACATGCCGGCCCGCACCGTGGTGCTCGAGAAGCTCGACAAGTGGAACGGCGAGGCGCACGTCGCGCTTACCCCCGGTGAGTACACGCAGCTCACCGGCCGGGCGGGGCGCCGCGGCATCGACGTCGAGGGCCACGCGGTGGTGCTCTGGCAGCCCGGCCTCGACCCTAGCTCGGTGGCCGGCCTCGCGGGCACCCGTACCTACCCGCTCAACTCCTCGTTCCGCCCGTCCTACAACATGGCGGTCAACCTCACCGCCCAGGTCGGCCGGACGCGGGCCGCCGCGCTGCTCGAGTCGAGCTTCGCCCAGTTCCAGGCCGACCGGGGCGTCGTCGGCCTGGCGCGGCGGCTGCGCCGCCTGAAGGACCAGGCCGCCGACCTCGCGCGCCAGGTCAGCTGCGACCGCGGCGACTTCATGGAGTACGCCGCCATGCGCCGCCGGCTGACCGGCGCCGAACGCGGCGCGTCGCGCAACCGGGCCTCCGCCCAGCGGGCCGAGGCCAGGCGGGTCCTCGCCACGCTGCGCCGCGGTGACATCATCCACGTCCCGTCCGGCCGCCGGGCCGGCCTCGCGGTGGTGCTCAACCCGCCGCCGGCCGGCGCCGAGTTCTCGCCCAACCGCGCCGACGGCCCCCTGGTGCTCACCGCGCACGGCCAGCTCAAGCAGCTGTCCGCGGCCGACTTCCCGGTGCCGGCGAGCCCCGTCGACCGGCTTCGCATCCCGCAGGCGTTCAGCGAGCGCTCGCCCAAGCACCGCCGCGACCTGGTCTCCGCGATGCGCAGCAAGATCGCGGGCCGCGACACGGAGGCGCCGCCGCGCCGCCGCCGCATGGCCGCCGACGACGATCCAGAACGAGGGCGTGGCCCCGCCTACGACGAAGACGATCTCGCTGTCGGTGGCAGCCGCTCCCGTTATGCCGACTCCGACGGCGATGACTGGGACCGGGACGCCCGCGACCGCGACGGCCTGGACGGCGGCGGGTACCGGGACGGGCGGGACCGGGACGGGGACGAACGCCGCGGCCGGCGCGGGAGCGCCGCCGCCGGCGACGAGGTCGCCGGCCAGGGCGACATCGCCGAGCTGCGCCGCAGGCTGCGCCGTCACCCCTGCCACCAGTGCCCCGACCGGGAGCAGCACGCCAGGTACGCCGAGCGCTACTTCCGGCAGCAGAAGGAAGTCGATGACCTTGAGCGCCAGGTGGGTGGCCGGCAGCACGTGATCGCGCGGACCTTCGACCGGGTATGCACCGTGCTCGACGAGCTCGGCTACCTGGACGGCGACAAGGTCACCCCGGCTGGCCAGCGGCTCACCCGGCTCTACGCCGAGCTCGACCTGCTGGCCGCGGAGTGCCTGCGCCGCGGCCTGTGGGACGGCCTTAACCCGGCCGAGCTCGCCGCGTGCGTGTCGGTGCTGTCGTTCGAGTCCCGCAGGCAGCTCGAGGACGCCGGGCCCGCCCGGCTGCCGCACGGCCCCGTCCGCGAGGTGCTCACCGCCATGGCGCGGACCTGGGGCGAGCTTGACCACCTAGAGCAGCGGCACGGCCTGTCGTTCCTCCGCGAGCCCGACTCCGGCTTCGTCTGGGCGGCCTACCGCTGGGCCCGCGGTGCCAAGCTCGAGGACGTCCTCGACTCGGTACCCGGCCTCACCCCCGGCGACTTCGTCCGTTCCATGAAGCAGCTCATCGACCTGCTCGACCAGATAGCGGTCGCCTCCCGCCCAGCCGACCCTCCCCGGTCAGACGCCGCTCCCCGGTCAGACGCCGCTCCCCGGTCGCCCGGCCCGGGCACGCCCAAGGACCGGGACGTCGCGGCGACCGCCCGCGCCGCGATCACCGCGCTGCGCCGCGGCGTCATCGCCTACTCGGGCCTCACCGACTAGCCCCGGGTGACCTGAACGCGCGGGCGCTGCCAGACCGCAGGCGCCGCAGCATCATCACCAGCCCCAAGCACGTCATCGCCATCGCCGCCGCCCGCACGCGGCGCCCGCCGGCGGCATGCGACGAACATCCCTGGTACCACCGACCTCAGATTTCCCATCGTCGCAGCCCAAGCCATGATCATGAAGAGTTGTACGTGTGATGACACCAAAAACCCTTCCTAACTCCAAAACCATTCCGCAAAAATGACTCTGCCAGCACCGATTGGCGTCCGCTGCCGGGATGCCGCCTCGGCTTTCATAGACCCGACCTATGGATTCAGCCGATACTGGCATTAGTGCTTATGACTGGCCAGTGGTTACCGTGAAGGACCCGTGGTTACCGTGAAGGAAGGGTAACCGCTCAGGAGGTGTCAGCCATGACCAGCTCAGTCGCCGAACTGCCGGCCGTCACCGGCACCTGCCCGGAGTCGCTAACCGCCGCCGTCCGCCGCGCGGTCCGCTCCGGCGGCTCGTGGCAGCAGACCGCCGACCGCGTGGTCGCCGCCCTCCGCGGCCAGCTGCCCGGGCCCGGCCTGCTGAGCCCCGGCCTGCTGAGCCCCGGCCTGCTGAGCGCCGCCCAGCTGGCCGGCGACCCGAGCGGCTACCAGACGCACCTGGTGCACGACGAGCCCGACGGGTCGTTCTCGGTTGTCGTCATGGTCTGGCTGCCCGGCCAGGCGACCCCGGTGCACGACCACCTGTCCTGGTGCTGCACCGCCGTCCTGCGGGGCACCGAGTACGAGGAGGTCTACGCGGTACGCGGCGACCATCTCGAGGTGATCGCCCGCAACGCCAACCCGGCCGGCACGGTGAGCGGCTTCGCGCCGCCCGGCGACGTCCACCTGGTGCGGAACATCGGCGACACGGTCGCGGTCTCCCTGCACGTCTACGGCACGGACATCGCCCGCGTCCGGTCAAGCGTCCGTCGCGTCTACGACCTCCCGGTGCGCTAGCCCAGCCGCGGCGCCGGCGTCAGCCCGGCGCTCAGCCGTGCCCCGGCTGCCCCGCTCGCCCGCCTCCGGCACGTCCCACCCGAAGCGAACCGCTCACCACCTCGTGAGCGGTTCTGCTTTTTTGCCCCCAAAACTTGCGTCAATGCTCCACAGCGATATATCGTTGAGATGTCAAAGACGATACAACGAACATCGAAAGAGGTGACGCGTCATGCGAGAAGAGCACAGGCGCGGTATGCGAGACGAAGGCTGGGGTCCGCCGTCCCGGCCGGGCGGTCCCGAGTGGGGGCCGCGGTCCGGGCGAGGCTCGGGCAGGTTCGGCGGTGAGCGCGGGCCGCGCGGTGAGCGCGAGTTCCGCGGTGAGCGCGGTGGTCCCGGCTGGGGGCCCGGCGGCCCGGGACGTCCCGGTGGCCCGGGTGGCCGTGGCTGGGGCAGGGAAGGCATGGGAATGCCCCCGTTCGGCCCTCCCGGTCCTCCCTTCGGCCCTGGTGACGGCCCGTTCGGCCGGCCCGGATTCGGCCGGGGCATGCGGGCGCGCAAGGGTGACGTCCGCGGGGCCATCCTCGACCTGTTCGCCGAGGAAGAGGGCCGGGCGTGGAACGGCTACCAGCTGATCCAGGAGATCCCCGCGCGCACGGACGGCACGTGGCGGCCGAGTGCGGGGTCGGTGTACCCGGCGCTGCAGCAGCTCGAGGATGAAGGCCTGATCGTGCCGCAGGGCACCGGCCGCCGGCGCGTGTACACGCTCACCGACAAGGGCCGCGGCTACGCCGAGGCGCACGCGGATGAGCTCCGTTCCTCGTGGGACGCCGCCGCCGGGATGACCGACGACGACGCCATCGAGTTCAGGAACCTCATCCGCCAGGTGATGATGGCGGTCATGGAGGTACGGCGGGCGGGCTCCACGGACCAGGTCGCCCAGGCGCGAGCGGTGCTCGCGCAGGCGCGCAAGTCGCTCTACCTGATCCTCGCCGAGGACGCGCCGGCCACCGACACGTCGACCGACACGTCGACCGGCACGTCGACGGAGACGTCGACCGGCACGTCGACCGACGCGGAGCCGCAGGACACACCAGAAGCCACCGAGTGAGCCGGGCCGAACGCCGCCGTCGCCTGGGTATCTCGCCGGCCGCGAGCGCGGCGCTGTCGCCGGGATGCGGCGATCGCGGAGTTGTAACGCGCCGAGTAAGGACGGATACGCAGCGTTCTCGCGTATCTACGCGATGACGCCAGATAAAAAGGGCGACGCCGGGTGGCTACGGGGGCAAACCACCCGGCGTCGCTATCATCGGCGCCCCGACGGGGGCCCGGAGCGCCGGCAGCGGTGCCCTGACGGGGGACCAGAGCACCGATATGAATCGTACACGGCCGGCCCCCTGTATGTGTCAAGACCTAATGACAACAAATCTCGTAACGCCATTCTTGCAACACGCCTACCGCCGCGCTGCACTTGCCTTGCCATCAAGTCGAGCGCCCCTGACCGGCGGTTTCGCCGCGAGTTCCCCGCTAGGGGAGCACGGGCCAGCCCGCCGTCCGCGCCGTCCGCTACCGCTCGTCGTCGGGCGGGTCGCGCCGGGCGGGGAGGTTGACGCGGTGCTCCATGAAGCCCCGCACGTTGTTGGGCTCACGGCCGCCGTTGGCGAAGATCACCGCGATGTAGGGGATGAAAATCGCGCCGATCGCCGGGATGAGCACCAGCCAGCCCAGGTGGTTGGCGAACATGATGACGGCGACGGCGAAGCACAGCGTCCTGATGGCCATCATGATCAGGTACCGGTGCTGCCGGTACCTGATGTCCTCGGACATCGGCCGGCGCGCCTGGGTGACCAGGTGCACCTGCTGTCCGCGTGCGTGGCCCATTCGCATACCTCAACGTTATCTCGGGTCCGCAAACCCGCCTACAGCTATCCCCCGGGGGACGACCCCCCGTACCCCCCGATGTCCGCGCGGGAGGGCTGCTACGATCGCGTTCTTTGCGATCAGGCCCCGCCGCGCGGACGAGAGCCGCGGGGGTTCCCTCTTGTGGCCGCCTGCTGCCCCGCGGGCCGGGGCTCACACCAGTTTAGCTGGGGTAATTCAGCTCGCCTGGCTGACCGACGACATGTTGAACGCCTCGACCCGCAGCGGCGGCATGACCGCGCGGTTGAAGTAGTCGCCCCACTCCCGCGGCAGGGTCCGCTCCGTGGCGCCCGCCTCGAGCACGCGCGAGAGCATGCCGACCGGGGACTCGTTGAAGCGGAAGTTGTTCACCACGCCGACGACCTCGCCTTCCTCAACCAGGTACACGCCGTCCCGGGTGAGGCCGGTGAGGAGCAGCGTCTGGGGGTCGACCAGCCTGATGTACCACAGGCAGGTGAGCAGCAGGCCGCGCTTGGTCGACCCGATCATCTGGTCAAGCGATGCCGAAGCGCCGGGCGCGGACAGGATCAGGTTGTCCACGGAAGGCGCGACGGGCAGGCCGGCCAGCCGCGCCGAGTAGCGGCTGCTGTGCAGCGCGGAGAGCACGCCCCCCGACAGCCACGACGCGCGCGGCGCCGGCAGGCCGTTGTCGAAGACGGACGAGTCCCGGCCGGAGGCGTGCGCCACCACGAACGGCGCGCACTCGGCGCCGGGGTACCCCGGGTCGCTGAACAGGTCGAGCGGCATCGTGGACAGCCGCTCACCGACCCGGGTGCCGCCGCCCGGCTTGGAGAACACCGTCCGTCCCTCGGCGGCGTCCCGCGCCCCGGCCGACCAGTACAGGTAGGTCAGCATGTCGGAGACGGCGGTCGGCGGGAGCAGCGTCTCGTAGCGCCCGGCGGGCAGTTCGAGCCGCCGGGACTGCCAGCCGAGCCGCTCCGCGAGCCCGGCGTCGAGCGCCGCCACGTCCACGTCGGCGAAGTCCCGCGTCGCCGCCCCGGCCCAGGCGGAGCGGGAGAGGTCGGCGGACTTGGCGTTCAGCTCAAGCCGCCCGGTCGGCTGGTCGTAGCGCGCCCGCACCCCGGCGGACGTGCCAAGGAAGGTCGCGTTCACCCCGTGCTCGGCGAACCCGTACAGCTTGCGCCCCGCGGCCTCCGCGCCGCGCAGCGTCTCGCCGAGTTGCGCCGCGAAGGAACGGAAGACACCGAAGTCGGTGGCACTGGCGGGCGCCGACCAGGACGAGGAGCCCGAACGGGCGGCGGCTGCCCCCGTCACCAGGTCCGCCGCGTCCTCGGCGGCCGACGCCTCGGCGGCCGCCTTCTCCGCCTCCCGCACGATGTCCTCCACCTGCCCGGGGGTGACGCCGGAGCGGGCGACCATGCCGACCCCGGCGGTCCCGCCGGCCCGCCGGTCGACCGAGATCACCGTGAGGGAGCGCGACGCGGCGACCCCGTTGGTGGTGAGCGTGTTGCCCGCCCAGCGCAGGTTGGCGGTTGACGACTCGTCGGCGATCACGATGGTCTCGCTGCCCCGGCTGGCCGCCGCCAGCGCCCGCTCGACGGTGTCCTGCGGCGTCGTGCCGGCCCGCTCGGTTCCGGGCCAAGGGTGGTTCGCGCTCACTTACTTTCCTTCCTCGGCCGTGTTGAGGATCCGGACCTGCCGGAACAGTGCCGCCGGCGCGCCGTGGCTCACCGGGGCGACCTGCCCGGGCTGGCCCTTGCCGCAGTTGAAGGCGCCGCCGAGCACGTAGGTCTGCGGGCCGCCGACCGCCGCCATCGAGTTCCAGAAGTCCGTCGTCGTCGCGTGGTAGGCGACATCCCGCAGCTGGCCGTCCAGGCGGCCGTTCTTGATGCGGAAGAACCGCTGGCCGGTGAACTGGAAGTTGTACCGCTGCATGTCGATCGACCACGACTTGTCGCCGAGGATGTAGATCCCCCTCTCCACGCCGGCGATGAGCTCCGCGGTATCCGGCCCGCCCGCGGCCGCCTCCAGCGACACGTTCGCCATCCGCTGCAGCGGCATGTGCCCGGGTGAGTCGGCGAACGCGCAGCCGTTGGACCGGCCGAAGCCCTTGAGCTGCGCCATCCGCCGGTCAAGCTGGTAGCCGACCAGGACGCCGCCGGAGATCAGCCGCCAGGACTGGCCGGCCACCCCCTCGTCGTCGTAGCCGACGGTGGCGAGCCCGTGGACGGCCGTGCGGTCGGCGGTCACGTTCATCACCGGCGACCCGTACTGCAGCGAGCCGAGCTTGTCGATGGTGGCGAACGAGGTGCCGGCGTAGGCGGCCTCGTAGCCGAGCGCGCGGTCAAGCTCGGTGGCGTGCCCGATCGACTCGTGGATCGTCAGCCACAGGTTGGACGGGTCGATCACCAGGTCGTAGCGGCCCGCCGCCACGGACGGGGCCTTGAGCTTGGCGGCGAGCAGCTCGGGCAGCTCGGCGAGCTCGCCGGGGAAGTCCCACCCGGTCCCGTTGAGGTACTCCCAGCCCCGCCCGGCCGGCGGGGCGAGGGTGCGCATGTCGTCGAACCCGGTCTCGGTCACCGCCGTCGCGGTCAGCTCGGGGTGCAGCCGCACCCGCTGCTGCGTCGTGGTGGTCGACCCGTCGGTGTAGAACTTGCACTCCTTGACCTGGTACACCGACGCGTCGGCGTGGCTCACCACCGGATGCGCGAGCAGCCCGGCCGACCACCCGGCCAGCAGCTCGGTCTTCTCCCGCGGCGACACGGTGAACGGGTCGGTCTCGTACTCCGACACCCAGGTCACGTCGCCGTAGGCGGGCTCGGGGGCGAGGTCGATGCGCTCGGTGTTCATCGCCGCGGCCACCTTGGCGACCTCGACCGCGTGCCGCGCCGCGTCGCGCGCCGCCTCCGGCGTCAGGTCGACGGAGGCGGCGAACCCCCACGTCCCGTCGACGATGACCCGGATCGCGAGCCCGCTGTCGTCGGCGTCGGACAGCGACTCGAGCTTCCCGTCGGCCAGCGCGATCCGCTGCCCGCGCACCCGCTCGAGCCGGAAGTCGGCATGGTCCGCGCCGAGCGTCCGCGCGGCGTCAAGCGCGGCATCGGCGAGGTTCCGCAGCGGCAGCGCCGCGAACTCGGCGTCTATACGCCCGTCATGATCTCCCACGCTTCCAGAACCTATCCCACCCGTGTTCGCCCGGTCACCCAGGTAACCCCCAACTCCTCCGCCGCCGCCTCCCACCCGCCGACGAGCCTCATCCCGATCGCCTTCCACCCACGCGTGCCATTTCGCCCCACTTATCACAGCATTTCGCGGCTCTGGCTCGAATAGCGTGACGGTAGCGGCAGCCGGACCGGATGGTTGTGGCAACGGGCCGGCTATAGGCGGACCGTTGCCACAACCAGCCGCCTGGCGTTAGCCCTCTGCCGGTTGCGCTGCCGGGAAAGGTTTTAGCGCGATGGCACTATGAAGCCTGCACGATCATGCGGCCCAACGGCCAGAAGCCGCGCGCTTATAGCGGATTCCTACAACACCCGGTCGTGATCTTCGTGCCGGGCGGCATCGAAGCGGCCGACGGGTTGCGGGAGGGTGAAGTGGCGCTCGTGAGTGCCGGGCGGCGGGACGGTACGCTCGGCTGTCGAGCTGACGGACTGGTTGGAGGGTGAGCATGGGGCGTTCCGTGCTGGTGACCGGGGGAAACCGGGGGATCGGGCTGGCGATCGCGCGGCGGCTTGCCGCCGACGGGGACAGCGTCACCGTCACGTCGCGGTCCGGCGCCCCGGTCGAGGGGCTGTCGGTGGTCGAGTGCGACGTCCGCGACGCCGCGTCGGTGGATGCCGCGTTCACCGCCGTCGAGCAGGACCAGGGGCCGGTGGAGGTGCTCGTCGCCAACGCGGGCATCACCCAGGACCAGCTGCTCGCGCTGATGAAGGAGGAAGCCTTCACCGACGTCCTCGACACGAACCTGACCGGCGCCTTCCGGGTGGCCAAGCGTGCCGTGCGCGGCATGATGAAGATGCGCCGCGGCCGGATGATCTTCATCTCCTCGGTGGTCGGGCTGTACGGCTCGGGCGGCCAGGCCAACTACGCCGCGTCCAAGTCCGGCCTGGTCGGGCTCGCCCGGTCGCTGGCCCGCGAGCTCGGCTCGCGCGGGATCACCGCTAACGTGGTGGCGCCCGGCTTCGTGGAGAGCGACATGACCGCGGTCCTGTCGGAGGAGCGCAAGGCGCAGATCATCGGCGCGGTGCCGCTCGGCCGGTACGCGTCGGCGGACGAGGTGGCCGGCGCGGTCGCCTTCCTCGCGGGCCCCGACGCGGGATACGTCACCGGCGCGGTGATCCCGGTCGACGGCGGCCTCGGCATGGGTCATTAGGGAGAGGAAAACATGGGCATTCTCGACGGCAAGCGGATCCTGGTGACCGGCGTGCTCGACGACCGCTCGATCGCCTTCCACGTGGCGCGGGTAGCGCAAGAGCAGGGCGCGACCGTGGTGCTCACCGCGTTCCCCCGGCCGACCCTGACGGCGCGGATCGCCAAGCGGCTGCCGCAGCCCGCCCCGGTGATCGAGCTCGACGTCACGAACACCGAGCACCTTGACGCGCTCAAGGACCGGGTCAAGGACCACGTGGACGGCCTCGACGGCGTGGTGCACTCGATCGCGAACGCCCCGCCGGGTGCCCTCGGCGGCAACTTCCTCGCCGCCCCGTGGGAGGACGTCGCGAAAGCCGTGCAGATCTCGACGTTCAGCCTCAAGTCCCTCGCGATGGCGGCGCTCCCGCTGATGCCAGAGGGCGGCAGCGTGGTCGGCCTCGACTTCGACGCCTCCGTCGCCTGGCCTGGCTATGACTGGATGGGGGTCGCCAAGGCGGGGCTCGAGTCCTGCGCCCGTTACCTGGCCCGCGACCTCGGCCCGCAGCGGGTACGGGTCAACCTGGTCGCGGCCGGGCCGCTCAAGACGATGGCGGCCAAGTCCATACCCGGCTTCGAGAAGTTCGAGGATGTGTGGTCGCAGCGCGCGCCGCTTGGCTGGGACAACGCCAATCCGGAGGCGGCGGCGCGCGCCTGCGTGGCGCTGCTTTCCGACTGGTTCCCCGCCACCACCGGGGAGATCGTGCACGTCGACGGCGGCGTGCACGCGGTCGGTGTCTGACGGCCATGCGGGTTTTCCTTGCGAAGCCGCCTGTTGGTCCCGATACTGCATCTCATGGGAGGTTCTGCGGCCGAGACGCCTGCCTCGCCCGACGAACAGCCGGTAGCCGGGCTGCGCGCCTCTGACGCCGAGCGGGAACGGGTGGTCTCCAGGCTCAGGGACGAGTTCGTCGCGGGGCGCCTGTCGCACGAGACGTTCCTGCACCGGATGCACGTGGTGCTCGAGTCCAGGCGCCAGGCGGACCTGCCGCCTGTGCTCGCCGACCTTCCGGCCCAGCCCGCGCCGCGCTCCCTGGCCGGCCGGCTGCGCGGCGCGTGGTCCCGGGTGACCGGGGGAGCCGCGCTGGGCATGCGGGCCGCGGGGATCGCGCCAGGTCGCCGGGCGGGCACCCGGACCGCCGCCCCGTCCCGGGCGCCAACCACGAGCATGGGCGCCGCGTCGGACCGGCAGCAGCCGATCCCGCTGCAGTTCCCGCGCGGCGGCGGCGATCAGTTCAGCATCGGCCGGGACGCGAGCTGCGACCTGGCGATTCCCGACATGACCGTCTCCCGCCGGCACGCCCAGCTGGAACGGACCAGGGACGGCTGGCTGATCGCCGACCTGGAGTCGACCAACGGCACCCGGGTGAACGGCTGGCGGGTGCGCGGCAAGGTGCCGGTCCGGGCCGGCGACGTGGTGAGCTTCGGCAACCTGGAGACGGTCTTCTGGCTGGGTGATGACCCCGCACCGCTCCGGGGAAGCGACCCGTCGGCGCCGTCCGGCCACGGCGGCGGCCTAACCCCCGTGTAGCGCGGTACGGCCGTCGGCGCGGGGATTCGCTGGCCCGGCGATTCGCTAAAGTCTTAGGGTGACCACAGTTCTGCTCGTCCGCCACGGCCTGACCGCGACGACGGGGCAGCTGCTGACGGGCTGGACGCCGGGCGTCGGGCTCGATGAGCGCGGCCGGGCCCAGGCGAAAGCGCTCGGTGCGCGGCTTGCCTCCGTGCCGCTCGACGCCATCGTCACCAGCCCGCTTGACCGCTGCCGTCAGACCGTCGAGGAGATCGTGGCCGTGCGCGGCGGCTCCGCCCTTAACCACGGGGCCGGGCAGGCGGCCGCGCCCGTCGTCGAGGAGCGGGTCGGGGAGTGCAAGTATGGCGACTGGACCGGCCAGCGCCTCGATGACCTGGTGAAGGACCCGCTCTGGCCGGTGGTGCAGGCACACCCGAGCGCCGTTCGCTTCCCCGGCGCCGCGGGCGAGACCATGCTCGACATGCAGCACCGGGCCGTGTCCGCCGTCAGGGAGTGGAACGAGCGGCTCGGCAAGACCGCGACGTACCTGATCTGCTCGCACGGCGACGTGATCAAGGCGATCGTCGCTGACAGCCTGGGCCTGCACCTGGACCAGTGCCAGCGCATCGTCGCCGACCCCTGCTCGCTGACAGTGATCCGCTACACGCCGCTGCGGCCCTTCCTGCTCCGGCTGAACGACACGGGCGGCGGCGTCGACGACCTGCTGCCGCCCCAAGCCGCTGACGCACAGCCCGCTGCGGCGGCGCCCGCGCCGGGCGGCGGGACCCTGGGCAGCGAGAGCGATGCCGTGATCGGCGGTGGCGCGGGTAATACAGGGTCAGTTGCCTCCGCCGGAGCTGACCCCGCGGACCCGGGCCAGGTCGCGGAAACGGCCCACGGCGCGGAAGGATAGGACTCATGCCGGTCTTTTACTATGACCCGCCGGACAGGTTCGTGGCCGGCTCTGTTGGGCAGCCGGGTGACCGGACGTTCTACCTGCAGGCGACCTCGGCCGGCCGGGTGACAAGCGTCGTCCTGGAGAAATTCCAGGTGAGCCTGCTCGCTGAGCGCATCGACGAGCTACTTGACGAGGTGCTGCGGCGCACCGGCGACGCGACCGAGATCCCGCAGACGGCGCCGGCCGCCCTGCGCGACGACGGCCCGCTCGACCTGCCGCTGACCGAGGACTTCCGGGTCGGGGCCATCGCGCTCGCCTGGGACAGCGACGGCGACCGGGTGGTCATCGAGGCGCAAGAGGAGAGCGAAGCCCCGGTCGAGCCGCTCTCTGACGACATCCCCGCCGATGGCCCGGGCGTGCTGCGGGTCAGGATCACCCCGAGCGCGGCCCGGGCGTTCGCGCAGCGCGCGCTCAACCTCGTGGCGGCGGGCCGCCCCCCGTGCCCGCTGTGCGGCCTGCCGCTTGACGCGAGCGGCCACGTCTGCCCGCGGCAAAACGGTCACCGGGCCGCCCGTGCCTGACAACGCCGTTGCCTGGGACTCTGACCTGCCTGAAGGGGAACGTGAGGCGCTCGAACTGCTGACGCGGGGCGCGCTCACCGTGGAGGGCCGCCTGGTCGACGCCTCGAACGCGACCCTGTTCTGCACGGTCAGGTCCCACGGCACGGTCGCGAACTGCGTATACAAGCCGGTCGCGGGTGAACGGCCGCTGTGGGACTTCCCGCGTGGCACCCTGGCCGGCCGCGAGGTCGCCGCCTACCTCATCAGCCGGGCGGCCGGCTGGAACTTCGTCCCGCCGACGGTCATGCGCGACGGGCCGTTCGGCCCGGGCATGTGCCAGCTGTGGATCGACACCGACGACAGCGTGGACCTGATCGCGCTTGCCCGCCGCACGGACTACCAGCCGCTGCGGGAGATGGCGGTCTTCGACGCGGTGATCAACAACGCCGACAGGAAGATCGGCCACCTGCTGCCCGTCGCCGACGGCCACCTGTACGGCTGCGACCACGGGATCTGCTTCGCCGAGGAGTACAAGCTGCGCACGGTGCTGTGGCAGTGGCGCGGCGAGCCGCTGCCCGAGCGCGCCGTCGAGACGCTGCGGCGGCTGTCGGCGGCCCTGTCGGACGGCTGGCTCGCCGAGGAGCTCAGCTCCCACCTGACGCGCGCGGAGATCAAGGCCACCAGGACCCGGATCGACCTGCTGGCCGCCAGCCGCGTGCACCCCCTGCCGCCGGAAGACTGGCCGGCCGTCCCCTGGCCGCCGTACTAGCGCTGCCTAGAAGCCCCCGTCACCCTGGTCGCCGCGGCGGCGCAGGTACCGCTCGAACTCGCGGGCGATCGCGTCACCGGACGCCTCGGGCAGGTCGGTGGCGTCCTTGGCCTCTTCCAGGGTCCGCACGTACTCGGCCACGTCGGAGTCCTGCTGGGCGAGCTCGTCGACGCCGCGCTCCCAGGCGCGGGCCTCCTCGGGCAGGTCCGCCTGCGGCAGCGAGACGTCGAGCACGTCCTCCACGGACCGCAGCAGCGCCAGGGTCACCTTGGGGGAGGGCGACTGCGCGACATAGTGCGGCACGGACGCCCACAGCGAGATCGTGGGGATGTTCGCCGTGGCGCACGTGTAAGCGAGCACCCCGACGATGCCGGAGGACCCCTTGTAGTCGTTCGGCTCCCCGCTCACGCCGCGTACCAGCGTCGGCTCGGACCCGCTGACCTGGACCGGCACCGGCCGGGTGTGCGGTGAGTCGGCGAGCAGCGCACCGATGAGGATGACCATCTCAACGCCGAGCTCGGTCAGCCCGCCGATGAGCTCGTCGGTGAAGCCGCGCCAGCGCATGTTCGGCTCCACGCCGTGCACGAGCACGACGTCGCGGGCAAGCCCGGTGTCCGCGGCGCGGGCCAGGGACAGCCGCGTGGTCGGCCAGACGAGCCGCTCGGTCTTTCCCGCGACTACCTCGATCACTGGCCGGTTGACCTGAAAGTCGTAAAAGTCATCGGGGTCGATCGCGGCGATCGGGGTGGACTCCCACGCGATGCCCAGGTGGTTGACGACACCGCTCGCGGCCTCCGCCGCGTCGTTCCACCCCTCGAACGCGGCGATCGCCACTGGGTTGACGAGCGGGCCATCGACGTCGCTGAACTTGATGTCTTCACCTCCGCTATTGCCACGGGCTGTCGCCCGCGACTACAGCCTACGTCTCCACGCGGACCGGGCATGTGACCTGTGGCAGGCACAGTTTCGCGTCGACTCTTTTGTTTTCCGGCCACTAAACGTCTAGACTCTGGAAGCCTATGAGCGGGCTTGTAATCGATGAGGCAACTGAGCGCTCTGCCGCCCTGCGGGGCGCGCTCGCCGAGCGTATCGTGATCGCCGACGGCGCCATGGGCACCATGCTGCAGGCGTACGACCTGACGGCCGGGGACTTCGACGGCCATGACGGCTGCAACGAGGTGCTGAACGTGACGCGGCCGGACGTGGTGCGCGCCATCCACCGTGCCTACCTGGCGACAGGGGCGGACTGCGTTACCACCAACACCTTCGGCGCGAACTTCGGCAACCTCAGCGAGTACGGGATACCCGAGCGTATCGGCGAGCTGTCGCAGGCGGGCGCGGCGCTCGCCCGCGAGGTCGCGGACGAGTTCGCCGCCGCCGACGGGCGGATCCGCTGGGTGCTCGGCTCGATCGGGCCGGGCACCAAGCTGCCCACCCTCGGCCACGTCACGTTCCGCGAGCTGCGCGACTCCTACTACGAGAACGCGGCCGGCCTGCTGCGCGGCGGCGCCGACGCGCTGATCATCGAGACCTGCCCCGACCTGCTCCAGGCGAAGGCGGCGATCATCGGGACCAAGCGGGCGGCCGCGGACCTGGCGCCGCAGGCGGTCGTCATCGCGTCGCTGACCATCGAGACGACCGGCACCATGCTGCTCGGCACCGAGATCGGCGCGGCGCTCACCGCCCTCACGCCGCTCGGCATCGACGTGATCGGCCTTAACTGCGCTACCGGCCCTGACCTGATGAGCGAGCACCTGCGCTACCTGTCCGCCAACTCGCCGATCCCGATCTCGTGCGAGCCGAACGCCGGGCTGCCGCAGCTCACCGCCGACGGCGCTTACTACCCGCTCACCCCGGCCGAGCTCGCCGACGCGCATGAGCGGTTCGCCACCGAGTTCGGCCTGTCCCTGGTCGGCGGGTGCTGCGGCACCACGCCCGAGCACGTCGCGCTGCTCGTCGAGCGGCTCGGCGTTACCCCGGACCGGCCGCACGGGCTCGCCCCGGCGGCGCGGTCACCGCGGCCGGAGCCGGGCGTCGCGTCGCTGTACAGCCACGTGCCGTTCCGCCAGGACACCGCGTTCCTCGCGATCGGGGAGCGGACCAACGCCAACGGGTCGAAGGCGTTCCGTGAGGCGCTGCTGGCCGGCGACTGGTCCGGCTGCGTGGACATCGCCCGCGCGCAGACCCGCGACGGCGCGCACCTGCTCGACATCTGCGTCGACTACGTCGGCCGGGACGGCGTCGCCGACATGCGCGAGATCGCCGGGCGGCTGGCGACCGCGGCGACGCTGCCGCTCGTCCTCGACTCGACCGAGCCCCCGGTCATCGAGGCGGGCCTTGAGCTGATCGGCGGCCGGTCGGTCGTCAACTCGGTCAACTACGAGGACGGCGACGGCCCGGGATCGCGGATCGCCCGGCTCATGCCGCTGGTCCGCGAGCACGGGGCGGCGGTGGTGGCGCTGACCATCGACGAGCGCGGCCAGGCGCGCACCGCCCCGTGGAAGGTCGAGGTCGCCGAGCGGCTGATCCGCGACCTCACGGTCACCTGGGGGATGAGGGAGCAGGACATCATCGTCGACTGCCTCACCTTCCCGATCGCGACCGGCCAGGAGGAGACAAGGCGGGACGCGGTCGAGACCATCGAGGCGATCGCCGAGCTCAAGCGCCGGCACCCCAGCGTGCAGACGACCCTCGGGGTCTCCAACGTGTCGTTCGGGCTTAAGCCCGCCGCCCGCCAGGTGCTCAACTCGGTGTTCCTCGCCGAGTGCGTGCGCGCCGGGCTGGACTCGGCCATCGTGTCACCGTCGAAGATCGTCCCGCTGGCGCGGATTCCCGACGAGCAGCGGGAGGTGGCCATGGACCTCGTCTACGACCGGCGGCGGCCCGGCTACGACCCGCTGTCCCGGATGCTCGAGCTGTTCGAGGGCGTGGACGCGGTCTCCGCGAAGGCGTCACGGGCCGCCGAGCTCGCCGCGCTGCCGTTGGAGGAGCGGCTCAAGCGGCGGATCATCGACGGCGAGCGGAACGGCCTCGAGCCCGACCTCGACGCCGCCCTGGCCGAACGGGCCGCCCTGGAGATCGTCAACGACATCCTGCTGGACGGCATGAAGACGGTCGGCGACCTGTTCGGCTCCGGCCAGATGCAGCTGCCGTTCGTGCTCCAGTCCGCCGAGGTGATGAAGGCCGCGGTCGGCTACCTGGAACCGCACATGGAGAAGACGGCCGACGGCGGGCGCGGCACGATCGTGCTGGCGACGGTCAAGGGCGACGTGCACGACATCGGCAAGAACCTGGTCGACATCATCTTGTCCAACAACGGCTACGACGTGGTGAACATTGGCATCAAGCAGCCGATCTCCGCGATCATCGCCGCCGCGGAAGAGCACGGCGCCGACGTCATCGGCATGTCGGGGCTGCTGGTCAAGTCGACGGTGGTGATGCGCGACAACCTCGCCGAGCTGAACGACCGCGGCATGGCCGGCCGCTGGCCGGTGCTGCTCGGCGGCGCCGCCCTCACCCGCGCCTACGTCGAGCAGGACCTGGCCGAGCTGTTCGCCGGCGAGGTCCGCTACGCCCGTGACGCCTTCGAGGGCCTGCGGCTGATGGACGCGGCGATCGCCGTCAAGCGCGGCGTCCCGGGGGCGGCGCTGCCCGCCCGGCGCCAGCGCCGCGTCAAGCCGCGCACAGCGGCGGCCGGCACCGCGGCTCCCGCGGGCCAGCCGGAGGCGGCCGCGCCGGCCGCGCCCGTGCGGCGGGCGGTGCGAGCCGACAACCCCGTTCCCGAGCCGCCGTTCTGGGGAACGCGCATCGTCAAGGGCATACCGCTCGCCGAGTACGCGGCCTACCTGGACGAGCGGGCGACGTTCATGGGCCAGTGGGGCCTCAAGCCGTCCCGCAAGGCCGGCGGCCCCAGCTACGAGGAGCTCGTCGAGTCCGAGGGGCGGCCGCGGCTGCGGATGTGGCTGGAGCGGGCGCAGACCGAGGGGCTGCTCCAGGCCGCCGTGGTCTACGGGTACTTCCGCTGCGTGAGCGAGGGCGACGACCTTGTTGTCCTCGGCGAGGACGGGAGCGAGCGCGAGCGGTTCGCCTTCCCCCGCCAGGAGCGCGACGAGCGGCTGTGCCTGGCCGACTTCTTCCGGCCCGCCTCCTCCGGTGAGACCGACGTGGTGGCCTTCCAGCTCGCCACCATGGGCTCCGCCGTGTCGGGCGCCACCGCCGAGCTGTTCGCGGGCAACGCCTACCGCGAGTACCTGGAACTGCACGGCCTGTCGGTCCAGCTCACCGAGGCCCTGGCGGAGTACTGGCACGCGCGGGTGCGCAAGGAACTAGGCATCGCCAGCGAGGACCCGGCCGACCTTGACGGCTTCTTCAGCGTCAAGTACCAGGGCGCGCGCTACTCGATCGGCTACCCGGCCTGCCCCGACCTGGCCGACCGCGCCAAGATCGCCCGGCTGCTCGAGCCCGAGCGCATCGGCGTGCAGCTGTCGGAGGAGATGCAGTTGCACCCCGAGCAGTCCACCGACGCCATCGTCATCCACCACCCCGCCGCCCGCTACTTCAGCGTCTAACGCGGCGCCGCCCACCCCGCACCCCGCACC